>WREI01000004.1 GCA_009779405.1 Clostridiales bacterium | reverse complement strand
AGACTCATCCAACAAAAATCACGGCTCTGTACTCTCGCTTGAGCCGTGACGACGAACTACAGGGCGAGAGCAATTCCATCACCAACCAGAAGAAAATCCTCGCCGACTATGCCGAACGAAACGGCTTTTTGAACTGCCGCCATTTCTCAGACGACGGCGTGAGCGGAACCACCTTTGAGCGCAAAGGCTTCAAGGAAATGATCGCGGCGATCGAAAGCGGAAACGTGGGCGCGGTCATCGTGAAAGACATGAGCCGCCTTGGACGCGATTATCTGCAAGTCGGTTTTTACACCGAGATTTTCTTCCGGCAAAAAGGTGTCCGCTTTATCGCCGTCAGCAACAATATAGACAGCGCGAACGGCGAAAGCAGCGAATTCGCCCCATTCCTTAATATCATGTCGGAGTGGTACGCAAGGGATGCAAGCAGAAAACTGAAAGCAGTATATCAATCCAAAGGCAACAGCGGCAAGCGGATCACCAACAATGTCATTTATGGGTATCTTAAAGACCCGAATGACAAAACCAAGTGGGTCATTGACCCGATAGCTGCCGAGGTGGTGCGGCGCATATTCGCCCTAACTATTGAGGGCAAAGGCCCCTGCCAGGTTGCAAAAATACTGGAAGCGGACGGCATAGAAACGGCGGGTGTGTATCAGAGCAAACTGGGCATAGGGACACGGAGAAATCGTACCATACAACATCCCTGCCGTTGGGGTTCCGCGCAGGTTGTTCAAATGCTTAGGAAGCCGGAGTATATGGGGCACACGGTCAACTTCCGAACCACAAAGGAATCCTATAAGGACAAGCGGCAGACTCCGAACCCGCAATCAGACTGGCTGATTTTCGAGAATACCCATGAAGCCATCATTGATTCCGAAACATGGCAGACCGCGCAACGGTGCAGAACGGTCAAGCGGCGCATAGACACCATAGGCGAAGCGAACCCGCTGACAGGGCTGCTCTACTGCTCGGATTGTGGCAGGCGGCTTTTCAACCATCGGGCGCGGGCAAGGGAGTACACCAAGCCCAACGGCAATGTTATACACCTCTCGGCGCGGGACGAATATGTCTGCCAATGCTATTGCAATCCCGGCGCGGCGGTGCCGGATTGCTCCATGCACTTTATCATCAGCGTTTTTTGAATCGTTCTGAAAGCTGCTTGATACATACCACATCAACGCATTCATTCCAAGATTATCTTGCCAATTCGGATTCAAGTGTTTTTCTTCCAGTAAATATCGAATGTATTTCGAGTTTCCCGCCATACATGCGCTGTGTAGCACACTATCGTCATACACAGCACTGATATCCTCTAACAGCTTGACCATTTGAATCGGTTCGTTCAGCCCGATATGATGTAGCAAATTGTATTCGGCATTTTTCACTTTTGCACCAGCATCTATAAGCAGTTGTACCTGTTCGATGTCTCCGCGTGAAATGGCATAGATGATGGCTGGCATTTCTAAGGTTCCTACTGCATTGACATCTGCCCCTCGCTCAATAAGCAAGCGAATCATTTCAGTATTCCCCTGTTTACATGCCGCCTGAAATGGGGTAGATTCGTCTGGCAGTTCCAGCATTCGTGACGCAACAAAGCGATTTACAATGCGCAAGCTGTTAACATTACCGAATGGAAATGCGTGCAGAACTGCTTCAACCTCTTGCGCATCACCAGATTCAATCGCTGCTATCAGTTTCTTGGAAAAGCCCTGATTGTTCTTGTAGATGAAGTAGGGAATACAGAATGAAAGTACAACGCACAAAGTGATGATTATCACAATACAAATTCCCTTTTTCATTGTGACGCACCTCCAAAAATCCGCTTCCCTAATGGTGTCGGGTCGTCTTTAGAATTTCCCCAAAACCAGTACGGAACTACATCCCTAAGTAAATGCCCAATCGAACCCGCAAGTGTTCCGGATGGAGAGAAGTTATACGTGCCGACATCTCTTGGATCGGTTATAAGATTCCCATCCCAGTCGTATACACCTTCACTATATCCGTCAGGGGATACAAGCTTAATGTTCGGTCGATCTTTTGACTTTGCTGTGTTTTGGTGGAGTGCGGCGCTGGGTCCTCCGGAATCAAACCGGGAAATCCACGCAGGTTCCGCCGGATCTCCTGTACTAGTATAAGATGATTTCCAATTTGTTGGCATATCCTCCGCTCGTGATGTCACCACGCCACTTTGAGCATCATTTCTTGAATAATGCGTTTCTTTGTCTGGACATGTGACTGCAACAAGCACTATCAACGAAGTGATTAATATCCGACCGGGACAAAACGGACAACCTGGAATGAAAATCGGGCAGACTCCATTTGGATCACTCATGTTGGCGGGTGTCAAGTGTTTATCATGAAATATTGATTATCTGAAAAAAGCCTTGATTTACAGGCACAATTACAGGATTTCAGAACCAATTTACTACTAATTTACTACTACGGAACGAACTTTGATATGCTTTGAAATCTGTATGCCCCTTTGTTTGTGCGTAATAGTATACGCAAAAGGAAAATAAGTATCAAACTAGCTTCGCAAAGTTTGACACTCTTTTTCCTTCTGCAATGCCTTTGGTTCGCAAACAAAGGCAAGCATAAAACGCGGTATAATTGCTAATGCTGTAGTCAAAAAGAAAGTCGTGAAATATGAATGGCTGTTTCACATATACTTAACTGGCTATGCGTATAAGGAGGTGGAAGATGAAAAATAACAAGCCTATCGAAAACGAGACTCCGCATGTTGAAGCGGATGCACTGGAAAACCCAGCGCGCAAAAGTTTAATAGAAGCAGCTGACTATACAGCTTGGGAACAAGCAAATGTATTTAATGAGCCTAGAACACTTTCAGAAAGAGAAGCAGCAGGTTTACCGCCAGAAAACCCAGCGCGCAAAAGTCTAATAGAAGCAGTTGACTATACAGCTTGGGAACAGGAAAATGTGTTTAATGAACCAAGAACGCTTTCGCAAATAGAAGCACAACAATACGGATATAAAAAGCCTGGACACAACTGATTCAAGCCTTTTTAGTAATTATAGGGTATATTAAGCCCTATCTTTTTTTGTTAATGGACTTAATAGCATGCTCAACTCTTTTTGCAATATAGAAGAATACATTGGATATATTATTGTTTTATAGTTGTTTTCAACAATAATTTGGTCATCTATCTTTTCGGATTTACATATCTTTTTTCCAAAAGTTGATATGAATAACATTGCTACTATAACAAGTTCGTTATCTTCATTGTTAATATCAATGCGGTATCCAAAAAGCGACCCATATTGATTCGTTTCCTTGTAGGCATCAATATCTCTCTCGTGCATATGATATCGTGCAAGTTTGGATTTATCATGGCCAAAAAGCCATCCTGTTTCTCCTGCTAAAAGATCAAGTCCTGCTGCCTCTGGGGAACTGGCAAGTTGATTTGGAGATAGAGTGCTTTTATAGTTGTGATGAATAATATTCCAACCTACTGACCAACACTTAGCCGTTCTTTCTGCGTTGCGGGTGGAGGCAGATATTTTTTTGTAGACCAGCACAATAGAAGCATTATTGTCATTGTGTATAGGTATATATGCAGTTTCGCAAACAACACTCCATAGAGATGTTAAAATGTTTTTTACATGCTTCTTTCTATCCTTGACTGAAATTGGACAGTTCGATTTTGTTATATTATGGATGTGCAGTTCTTGATTTTCAGCTGTCACTTTTTGTATGTTCGAACACATATTTTTATAAACGCGTATATCATCTTTTGCAATTTTCAGAGCTTCTTCAACGTCATCAAATTGCTTTTGCAGAGTAGTCTTATCACCTTGCACGTTGTTGTGGTATTGTTCTACTTTTTGCTGAAAAAACTGATTTATGTGCTTTCTACATAAAGTTTCAAAATCTTCATCAAATGGCTGAACGATACCCAATTCCATGTATTCGCGCCTAATCTCTTCAATACCCTCATAATTCTCTCGCTCTTGTTTGGAAGTTTCATCTAATGTTAATGATACTTTTTTGAAATAGAGTTTAATCTCAGGTAGTTTTCTTTTTTGATAGCTTTCAATAGCTTTCTCTATTTCATGAACAGTCCCTGATTTAGAACCCAAAACAGGAGTGCCAAGTTTTTTGTAAAACATTCCGATTATTAAGTCGGATTCATCATACTTAAAAACTGAATCAATAGTATTTTGACCCGAAGACATTGTTAATGTTGGAGCAATGTCTTTCTCCCATGAAATCAGTTGCAGTCCAAACTGATTAAACTTGTGAACATCATTGATTTCTTCAACGATTTTTCTAACAATAGCTCTCTCAGGGTTCAAATCAGAGGGAGAGGATAACAGCACCCTAAATAATGTTTTTGTTGTCGCCATAATTACTCCTTATGATATAAGAATTTCAAACCCGATGTATTGAGTAAATATATCATGCGGATTTTGTAAATGCAAGTACTTTTTTGACTTTTCAGCACGTTTCCAGCGCATTGCGATATTTACCTTTTATCTTTTATGAAGTGTATCCACCCTCCCCGCGAAGCGGTAGTATCGGAGTAGTAGTAGTCAACGGTGGGAAGTGTCGGGCATTATGGGTAACCCGCAGGGTTATCCATGATGTCCACGCTTTCCACCGTCAAAAACACAACACGTTCTTGCCAACAACAAAACGGTGGTTACTGTGGGTAACCCCAAAGGGCGTTATCCACGGTATCCACCGCTATACTATCCCTGTATCGGGTTTACCCTCCCAAACTCTCTAACCGCTCAATTCTCTTATATAAATGTGGGTGACTGTTCGATAATATGGATAACAAGCTTTCGTTATCGTTCCCACTCATATCACTGAGCTTATACAGGGCAGACAATAACCCCTCGCCATAGCCAAGCGTAAAAGCGTACTCATCGGCCCCGTATTCGTTTATACGACTGTTATACATCATAAGATACTCCAACAACCTCAAAGGGAAAAGAAGCACCTTTTTGAGCGTTTTAAGAAGACCGTAGTAAAAAGTGTTTTCGTTACGGTCGAGCGGGTCAAGTAGTAGGTGTATAAACCTCACAATCAAGGTAAACGGAAAACTCCCAACCGTGATAAGCTGTAACGCCATCGAATGTCTTTTTGATAGGTGTCCCAACTCGTGCGCAATAAGCCCCTTTATCTCCTCGTCATCCATAAACGATAACGCCCCCTTGGTAAGGCAAACCGTCCTCTTCCCAACCGCGAAAGCGTTTATGTCTGATACGTTTCGCAGAAACAGAAGCACTTTTCTTGATATGCCTTTATCAATCGATAGAGCCTTTGTATACACCTCTATGAAGATAGGGTTTAACCTTTCCTTGTCTTTGTTCCGCTCTAAGCGTCTGAATCTGTATAGATACCTTGTGATGTTCTCTGAGATAGGGCAGAACGCTACAATCACACATACCACATGTATGAATATTGTCCAGCCTACCGTGGCTTTTGGAAAAGCCCAGCGCGTAGTAGCTGTCGTTGTTCCACAGCAGGGAATACGGGCTGAACGCATATATCTGACCACCGTGTTTCAGCACCTTTTTCTTTGCCGCCGTGTACTCAAAATACTGGAATGTCACTTGTCGTTTGGTCTGTATGGCTGTTTGGAGCAAATCCACCGTATAAAAGACCTTTTCATTGACTGACTTGACTTGCTTTTCCACATAAAGCTGACGGTTGAGTTTGGCAGCCTGATGTACACTTGTCAGAGCAGAGAGTTTCTCAATCAGTCTTCGGCTCTGCTTGACGGAGATAAACTTGGCAGCTTGCACAGCATCTACCAACAAGGTCAACTCCGGCAGCTCAAAGGCTCGGTTACCGATGAAATACTTGTTTTGACGGCTCTTATTGCATACCACGTCCACACCATGCGCCAATAGGGTGTCAATATCCTTTGCCACCGTTTTGCGTGTAGCAGTAAAGCCCACAGCATTTAGGCGGTCTATGATTTCCGCGACGGTAATCGGATGTTCTTCATCCGTTTCGTGGTTCAATAGTTCCAGCAGGAACAGCAAGCGGTCTTTTGGCTGAATCATTGATGCACTCCTTTTTCGCATTATACCATAAGTAGCCTCGCTGATTACAATCCTAATATTGCCAACGAATCGCTGTGCACGGGAAAGAAACCTTTATGTATTTTGAGGAATATAGCGGCGGAACAAAGTGGTTTGTTGAGAGAAAATAGAGAGTTGCAAGGGCAACTATTGCTTTGCAGTTTGTCTTTATTCCATAGCCAGTAGAAATGATTTCAAAATATCCTCGGCGTATTTGCGTTTTTCTGGTTTGCAGGAAGACAGCATCAAGGCCAACGGCTCTGTATCCTTATCCGTAGTTTCCCCAAACATAATGTAATCCAAAGAAAGTTTAAGTATGCTTGATATGTTAACGAGCGTTTGGATTGACATGCCTTTCGCGCCTATTTCGATATCGCGGCAAAAGTTTGTTGATACGTCTAATTGCTCGGCGAGATAATCCCTCGTATATCCGAGAAATTCTCTCTGCTGGCGTATCCTATTACCTATGGCTTTAAAATCAAGTTGCTTTTCCATACACTTACCATCCTATGCTATATAGTTTACATCTTACAGTATGACTTATATAGCAACATAGAGGCTTGACAAGCAACATCTTTCAGGCTATATTCATAATATCTGATAGGCTATGTCGGATCATGGCACAAAAAAAGCCGCCCTTTCGGACTGCTTCGGCACAATATAGATTTTTCGTCAAGTAGTATCCTTGACGAAAAGCAGTTTGCCACTCGTATTAATGAATTGTACATATTGTTGTCGAAAATGTCAATAGGAAAACGCGAAAATGATTATTTTCTGTAGAAGAATAACGACCGTTATCAGCGTAGCTTGGTGAACACATTTATTCGACAGTTTGAAGAGGACACGGTAAATTATAGCCAGTATTTGACTCTTCGTCAAAAGTATGCTGAATTTAAGGCGAGTAGAAAATTGCATCATGTTGATATCGGCGAGAAGTATGTAACAACCATCGCAATCGGCTGGAATACATATGAAAAATCTTATTTTCGAACGCAAACCGATGATTTTATCGCTTATGCTAGGCGTATTCTACCACTATTGTACCCGTGTTGTCTATAATCGCAATGATGTCGTTCTGCCCGTTGCGCAGATAGTAATAATCTGTGCCGTTTAGATTAATGGATACCACGGAGCCACTGGCGTAGCCAAAGTATAGAATGTCATTTCCTTGCTCCATTCCTATCAATGTTGAACCGTTATAGTAATAGTCCGTGACAGTGCTGCCAACGGTTTTGCTCGTGCGCATCCCGCCGTTGTCGTACTCATAAGTTGCGACGCCGACAACCTCCACCAATCGCTTCCCTTCCCACGTCAGGGCCTTTCCTTGGTACCCCGTCGGACTGCCGTCGGCGTTGTAGGTGAAGGTCTGTATCGTTGGGTTCGGGAGAAGATACCCGTTTGCGTCGACTTCGTAGATGGTTATGCTCTCTAACTGATCTTGCCAACCGCTGGTGGGGTAGCTGTACTCCCACACCTCCGTCGGCAGGACGTCGGTCGAGCCACCTCTGCCACCGCCACGTCCGCCGCCGATGATTACCGTTGTGATATCCCCGCCAACCGGCGTGAAGAGATGTTCCTCGCTTGTGCCGACCTCCTGCACGAAGAACTCAATAACGTTTTTGTAATCGAAATCGAATGCGTTCGATTCTGCTATGCCGCTTGCGTCGGTCGGGGGCAAGGTATCTACAAGGATAACTATCGTGCCAAGTTTGCTCATTGTTCGCACGTATATCTCATAGGTCACGCCCGAGACCGGCGCGCTGTTGCCGTCGTATGCTTCCACGCGAACGACCGTTTCACTTTCGTCGAGGGGTTGCGTGCCGCCGATTTGCACGGTCACCATTTCTCCGCCAATGGGCATGAAGTAGTGTTCGTCCGGCGAGCCGTTGATTTCCTGTACGAAGTAAGATATGCCGAAGGTCGAGAACGCGAACACACCGGATTCCGCGATGCCGTTCGCATCCGTCGCGGACAGGGTTTCTATGAGAGTCGTGGTACCACCGCGCTCTTCGCTGTACAAACCATACGTTACACCCGATATCGGAACGTCGTTATCATCATAGACCTCCACCCGCATCGCGCTCTGATTCGGCCAGATGTAGCCTATGCCGCCGATTTGGATGTTTACCACGCTCCCACCTTCGGGTGTGAAGTAGTGTGTTTCGCTTGTGCCAGTCTCCTGCACAAAATAGCTCACGCCCAAGTCCGTGAACGTGAACGCGGCAGATTCCGCAATGCCGTTCGCGTCGGTCGCGGGGAGGATTTGCAGAACCCCCCTCCTGATTCGGTTATTCCCTAAAATATATATTTACCGCAGAAAACTCCCATCAACCTCCCGCCGCCGCATATTCTTCCGAAACGCTTTACAAAACCCCTGTAAAGCGCTATGATACAAGAGTATTAAAATGCAACAAGGGAGTGTAAACACCATGATAGACCTCAGCGTCAACCGCAAGAATTTGGAACACGCCATCGCCCGCGCCCGCGAGCGGGGCATCATCATCCCCACCATCGCGCAGATGCAGAACCCCGACCTGATCCCCGAGAAGATAAAGGCCCGCCTGCCCGAAATCGGGCTTTGGGACTTTGATTCGCTGAACCTGTTCCGCATCTCTTGGCGCAACAACCCGCGCGAAAAGGGCGGCGACGGCAAATTCGGCGGCGTGAACTTTATCGAGCTGCCCCCGGCGCTGACGGGCGTGCCCGCGCGCATCATCGTGATGGTCGGCAAATGGTTCCCCACGGGCTGCCACAAGGTCGGTGCCAGCTTCGGCTGTCTCGCGCCGCGTCTCGTGACGGGGCAGTTCGACCCCGCCTATCACAAAGCCGTTTGGCCCAGCACGGGCAACTATTGCCGTGGCGGAGCCTTCAATTCCAAGCTGCTGGGTTGCGATTCCATCGCCATACTCCCCGCCGAAATGAGCCGCGAGCGCTTCGAGTGGCTGCAAACCGTCGCGGGCGAAGTGATCGCCACGCCGGGTTGCGAGAGCAATGTTAAGGAGATTTTCGACAAGACCTGGGAGCTGAAAACCACGCGCGAGGATGTCGTCATTTTCAACCAGTTCGAGGAGATGGGCAACCCTCTCTGGCACTATCACGTCACGGGCAAGGCGATCTATGACGCCGTGGAGAGCATACGCGGCGAACGCGGCCGTTTCGCGGGGGCCTGCTTCACCAGCGGCTCGGCGGGGACGATGAGCGCGGGCGATTATCTGAAAGAGCAGTATCCGCTGTCCAAATTGGGCGTGGGCGAGGCCCTGCAATGCCCCACGCTGCTGAACAACGGCTTCGGCGGCCACCGCATCGAGGGCATCGGCGACAAGCACGTCCCCTGGGTGCACAACGTTAAAAACACCGACTTCGTGGTTGCAATCGACGACGAGGACAGCCAGCAGCTGATCCGTCTGTTCACCGAGCCTATCGGGCAGAAATATCTGATCGAAGAGCTGGGCGTCACGCCGGAATGCGTCGAACAGCTCTCCCTCTTGGGCATCTCGGGTATCGCCAACGTCCTCTGCTGCATCAAGATGGCCAAATATCTGGAAGCGACCGAGGACGACATCTTTGCCACCGTCGCGACGGACTCCGCGGTGATGTACGGCAGCCGCGTGGAGGAGCTGGCCGAACAGGACGGCCCCTACAGCCCCACCAAGGCCGCCGCGGCGTACTGGGCGCATATGGGTGCCGTTCGCACCGACAATATGCAGGAGCTCACCTATGCCGACCGCAAGCGCGTGCACAACCTGAAATATTACACCTGGGTGGAACAGCAGGGCCGCGATGTGGAGGAGCTGAACGCGCAGTGGTATGACCCCGACTATTGGAAGGGCATCCACGGCCAAAAAGAACAGGTGGACGCGCTGATCGAGGCGTTTAACGCGGAGACGGGGGTTTTGGATTCGTTGGAATAGGCGCTTAGGCCTATCCTGACTGCATAGATTGCTTCGTCGTGTTGTCTCACCGCATGTTTGATTCTGCTCCTCGCAATGACGGCACGCCGAATCCGACTGCATATACCCGTCATTGCTATGAAACAACAAGAACAAGGAACGAGAAAAGGCGAACACAAACAAGCCCTGTTTTGCCAGAGCGGAAAGGAGTTATGTGTAGCAAGTGGGTTAAGCGGGTTCGGGAACCGTTACGCCCAGAAAACCGAGTTTTTTCAGGTGATAGCGTATTTTTGCTTCTGTGTTGTATTGATTGTAATACGATTCGCCAAGATCTTGAAAGGGGGCACCGTTTTTCAGCATGTGATAGATGGCAATGAGCATGGAATGCGCGACGGCGACTTTGGCGCGGTTCTTCCCGCGCGAAACGACAAGGCGTTGATATTGTGCCTTGAAGAAGGAGCCGTGCGTGCGTGAAGCGGTCTGCGCGGATTGAATGAGTGTGGATTTCAGAGTTTTATTGCCCTTGCAGGTTCGTCCGGATTTGCTTCGCCCCGCGCTTTCATTGTTTCCGGGACAAAGCCCTGCCACTTTGCAAGCTGCTTTTCCGTAGGGAAACGGCTCATGTCCGAACCGATTTCCGCAAGTATCGTTTCGGCGCTGCTCTGCCCAATCCCAGGAATCTCCTTCAACCGCGCGATTTGCTCGTCATATTCCCGCATCTTGTCGAGGATAATGCGATCCATATCGCCAATGCGCCGGGTCATATCCTCAATATGATCCAGCACGGCGGCAATGAGCAAGCGCTGGTTACGAGATAACATGCCCTCGCAAGCTTTGAGGAGTTCCTCGCGCTTGTCCCGCAGGGAACCGTGCAGGCAATCGCCGATATTGTCGGCACTGAGCGAATCTTCTACAAGCCGCCGCAGAAGCACCTGGCTGGTGACACCGGTAAGTTCGGAAACCACCGAGGAAAGCTTGATATTCCCGCCCTGCAGCATCTTTTCCAGACGGTTGATCTCGCGGGCGCGCTCGTTTATGAGCGACTTGCGATAGCGGACGATCTCACGGATTTCCCGGTGTTCCTTGTCGGGGATGAAGCTGGAATTGACCAAACCGTGCCGAAGCAATTGCGCAATCCACTCCGCATCCTTGACATCCGTCTTGCGTCCGGGCACATTCTTGATATGCTGCGCGTTCGCAACAATCAGTTCGAAGTCGAGCAGTTCGAGGATATTGTAAATCGGCTTCCAATAAGACCCGGTGCTCTCCATGCCGACGACGCGGCAATTGCTTTCCGACAACCACAGCGCCAAGGCCCGGATGTCGGAGGTAAGGGTTCCGAAGTGCCGAATCTCACGTTCGCTTCCCGAAAGCAAACATGCAACGATGGACTTCTTGTGTACGTCAAGACCACAACAACGCTCATGTACGATTTGCATATAAAAGACTCCTGCAAATATTACAGCGTTACCCCTGCCTATTAAGCGAAATTGCTATACGTCCTTGGCTCCCGGGGGAGCGGAACAACATGTGGTGCTGCACAGGGGTAATTCCAGATTGCGAGTCGATCTCTCAGACCAAAATGACGACGGACTCGTGCTGCGCCACCAATATACCACAACCCGCCGCGTTTCGTTCACCGTGGCGTGCGCACACGTCGGGATTGCGAGGAGCAGAATAAAGCTTATTCCTGAAACTTCACGACGAAGCAATCCATGCTTTCGAGATGGCCGTGCGGAACAAGGCAACAGAAACTTAATGAGGGAGGATTTATGAAAAAGGCAATTGCACTTATCTTAATCACCGCGCTGATGCTTACAGCATTCGCAGCTTGTAGTAGGGGAGGCAAAACAGAGTCTATGCTTTCGGCAGGACTGCTTCACACAGTCGTCCTGAACCTCGATGGTACGGTTTTGGCTTGAGGCTATAATATATATCGCCAACTTGGAGATGGTACAAACATCGATCGATATATCCCTGTGCAAGCGAATGATATAAGCGGCGTTGTGGCAGTCTCGGCAGGGGATCGCCATACTGTTGCTCTCAAATCCGATGGCACGGTTTGGACTTGGGGGAACTATCGGGATGGTCAACTCGGCAATGAAAAATCCGGCGATCCGTTTGATCGACTTATAGAAGCTTACGCCGGCCCGGAACAAGTAATAGGGTTAAGCAACGTAACAGCAATTGCCGCAGGGCACAGGTATACAGTAGCCCTAAAAACCAACGGTAAGGTTTGGGCTTGGGGGCATAGTGAATATGGTCAGCTTGGCGATGGCAGTACCGATAATCGCACTACACCTGTGCAGGTGCGGAACCTTAATCGCGTGACGGCGATTGCAGCGGATGGCGATCATACGGTTGCCCTCAAATCCGATGGTACGGTTTGGGAGTGGGGGAGGCATACTGGCGTACAGCTTGGCGAGAGTGCAGGCGCTGATCGCCATACCCCCGCGCAAGTGCAAAATCTAAACAACGTTGTGGCAGTCGCTACGGGAGTCAGCCATACGGTTGCTCTCAAATCCGATGGCACGGTTTGGACCTGGGGGAATAATTTTTTTGGCCAACTCGGAGATGGAACATTCACCAATAGCCAAACCCCAGTGCTTGTACAGAATTTGAGTAAGGTTGTAGCAATCGCTGCAGGGAACACTTTTACGTTAGTCCTAAAATCCGATGGCACGGTTTGGATGTGGGGGGCGAGTAAGGGCAATCAGCGCGAAGACGGAGAATACGACAAGCAAATTACCCCTGTGCAAGTGGAGGGCTTAAGCGGTGTAACAGCAATCGCGGCGGGATTCCTCCACGCAGTTGCCCTGAAATCCGACGGCACGGTTTGGACTTGGGGATACAACGAAAAGGGCCAACTCGGTGATGGAACATACAACGACAGCGCCACCCCCGTCCAAGTCCTCGGCGAAAACGGCATAGGCTTCCTGAATCTCAAAGAAAACTGAAACAACACGAGGTAACATGCACGACCAAAACTACATCCGCAATTTTTGCATCATCGCACATATAGACCACGGCAAGAGCACGCTGGCCGACCGCATGATCGAGCTGACCGATACCGTGCAGCAGCGCGATATGGCCGAGCAATTGCTCGACTCCATGGACATTGAGCGCGAGCGCGGCATCACCATCAAGGCCTCCGCCGTGCGCATGCAGTATACGCATACGGACGGGCAACAATACGCGTTCAACCTGATCGACACGCCCGGACACGTGGACTTCACCTATGAGGTCTCGCGCGCGCTGGCCGCCTGCGAGGGCGCGGTGCTCGTCGTCGACGCCACGCAGGGCATCGAGGCCCAGACCTTGGCCAACGTCTATCTCGCGCTGGACGGCGGTCTCGAGATTATGCCCGTCATCAACAAGATCGACCTTATCTCCGCCGACGCCGAGCGCGTGGCCGCCGAGATCGAGGACGTTATCGGCCTGCCCGCCGATACGGCCCCGCGCATCTCCGCCAAGAACGGCATCGGCATCGAGGAGGTGCTGGCCCAGATCGTCGATCTGGTGCCGCCGCCGACAGGCGATGCGGACGCCCCGCTGACGGCCCTGATTTTCGACTGCATCTATGACAACTATAAGGGCGCGCTCTCCTATGTGCGCGTGTTTGACGGCGCCGTCCGCGCGGGCAGCCGCATCCTCTCGATGGCCACAGGCCGAACCTTCGACGTGACCGAGGTGGGCGTGTTTTCCCCCACCCTGCGCCCCGTGGACACCCTGCGCGCCGGGGACGTGGGCTATATCGCCGCGAGCATCAAGAGCGTGGCCGATACCAAGGTGGGCGACACCTGGACGGACGCCGATCGCCCTGCCGCCAAACCGCTGCCAGGCTATAAGCAGGCCAACAGCATGGTCTTCTGCGGCATCTATCCGGCGGACGGCGCGCACTATGACGACCTGCGCGAGTCGCTCGACAAGCTGCAATTGAACGACGCCTCCCTTCACTATGAAAAGGAGACCTCCGCCGCGCTGGGCTATGGCTTCCGCTGCGGCTTTTTGGGTCTGCTGCATATGGAGATCATCACGGAGCGCTTGGAGCGCGAGTTCGACCTCGACCTCATCACCACCTCGCCCTCGGTCATCTACCGCGTGCACAAGACCGACGACACGGAGGATCTGATCGACAACCCCAGCAACCTCCCGCCCGTCACGGAGATCCAGTTTATGGAGGAGCCGGTCGTCAAGGCGACGATTATGACGCCCACGACCTATGTCGGCCCGATTATGGAGCTCTGCACAAACAAGCGCGGCGAGTATAAGGATATGGTCTATCCCAGCAGCGACCGCGTAACCCTGCACTATATCCTGCCGCTGAACGAGATCATCTATGATTTCTTCGACCAGTTAAAAAGCCGCAGCCGCGGCTATGCTTCCTTCGACTACGAACTCTCGGGCTACCAAAAGAGCGACCTCGTCAAGCTGGACTTCCTGCTCAACGGCGATATCTGCGACGCGCTCTCCATCATCGTGCACAAGGACAGGGCCTATGCCAAGGGCCGCGCCGTCGCCGAAAAACTGCGCGACGTCATCCCCCGCCAGCAGTTTGAAATCCCCGTGCAGGCGGCCATCGGCAGCAAAATCATCGCCCGCGAAACCGTCCGCGCCGTCCGCAAAGACGTCCTGGCAAAATGCTACGGCGGCGACATCACCCGCAAAAAAAAGCTCTTGGAAAAGCAGAAAGAGGGCAAGAAACGTATGCGCCAGGTAGGTAGCGTGTCCGTGCCGAGCGACGCGTTTATGAGCGTGCTGCGGATTGATGGGTAGGTAGTTCGTAATATCATAAAAAACAGCGTTTTTCCAACTGGGGAAACGCTGTTTTTTACATACAATACAGAGAAAAAGGAGTGAACTAGTATGAAGATCTACGCCTATATCCGCGTCAGCAGCGGCGACCAAAACGACGACAGGCAACTTGCCGCCCTGCGGGAATTGCAAATCCCACAGGCTCAAATCTATACGGACAAGCAGAGCGGTAAGGACTTTGAGCGTCCCCAGTATAAACGGCTGGTGAGACGGCTACAGGCAGGCGATCTGCTCTATATGCTGAGCATAGACCGCCTGGGCCGCAACTACGCCGAAATCCAGGATCAGTGGCGCGCACTCACCAAGGAGAAGGGCATCGATATCTGCGTGCTCGACATGCCCCTCCTCGACACGCGCCTGCACAGGGATCTGATGGGCACCTTTATCAGCGACCTGGTGCTGCAAATCCTGTCCTTCTGCGCGCACACCGAGCGGGATTCCATCCATAAGCGCCAGGCCGAGGGCATTGCGGCGGCGAAGGCGCGGGGCGTGCGCTTCGGCCGCCCGCCCACAGTACCGCCCCCGAACTTTGGCGATGCCGTACAAAAATGGGAGCAAAAAGAGCTCTTAATTGAAGATTTGCTGCAACTCTGCGATCTGCGCGAGACAACTTTCTTCAGGCTCCTGAAAGAATCGCGCGAGAGAACGAAGAAAAAATAGACTTCGGAAATGTACAGGTTTCCGAAGTCGCTTATTATAGAGAATTATAGTGGCATAGCCGCGCTAAGTCAACACAATTCACAGTAATTCATACCAAAAACAGCCCATATTGTCGTTTCTCGTCGACAAATGACGGACTTCGTTTATGTGTACCTTTGCGAAGCCGCGTTCCAAATAATTTAGGGAGAAAACATTTTATGAAGAAGTTTCATTTGAAAAAGCTTGCCTGCCTGCTGATTGCGGCATTGTTTTCCTTGGGATTTATGCTGATAAACCCCCAAACGGCTTTGGCGACAAGCAAAACGCAGGCGGAGGGCGTTGCGTGGGCAAACGCCCGCGCGGCGGAGGGCTGGGCCGTGGATTTTGACGGCGTATATGGGTGCCAATGCGTAGACCTGACGAAGGCATATTACAGCTATCTGGGTGTTTCCCCCGTCGCGGGAAACGGGAAGGATTATTTGACGAACGCACTCCCAAGCGGATGGCAGCGCGTTTATTCCAATCCCGCCCCGGGCGATGTGTTTGTGATGAACGCATATCAGGGCGGTGCGGGGGAATACGGGCATGTGGGCATAGTCGTCGCAGTGAACGGAAGCAGTTTGACGACAGTGGAGTGCAACTGGTCACAGGTCGCGGCCAGAACCTATACGAAAAGCACATCCAATATCAGCGCGTATATTCGCCCGAACTTCGCAAATGCTGTCCCCCCTCCCGCCAAGCCCACCGTTACGGGGACGTCCAATCTTATCTTGGGGGAGCTTACCGTTCTAACTTGGAACATGCCGGCGAATACAACCGTTTTCTCTTATGAAATTTGGTACCAAGCGGCTCTGTTCAATAGTGGGTGGACGAGCGGAACGTATTACAACTTCAACCTTGCGGAACCGGGCCGGTATGATTTCTACATGAAATCGCACGGTCCGGGAGGAATCTCCGACGCGGCCCATTTTATAATCAATGTCGTGAAAGCGGACTATATTCCCAAGAAAACCATCGTCTATAACGACCACATCTATTCCTTGTATGACCTCAGTATGGACATAGGGCATGCAAGGAGCCTCGCCAGCGCAACGGGCGGCCACTTGGTCACCATCAACAATGTTGCGGAATGGCAGCAACTCGTCAATTTGATGGCCTACGGAAGCAAGGAATGGTATTGGACGGATGCGACGGATTCGGGCAGCGAAGGGAAGTGGTATTGGTGGAGCACGGGAGAGACCGATGCCTACAGGCCTTGGCGCCCCGGTCAGCCGGATAACACCGACGGCACCGGTTGGGGAACAGAAGATTTTGGCGGAATCTATAAGTCCGACGGGCTTATGAATGATTTTGCAAACGGGTGTATTGCAACCCCCAAGAGTGGCCTTATCGTAGAAATTGACGCTTCCGCGTTCGCGCCCTCGCAAATTGCAAGTTATGGCAACAACGAATACCACCTTTTCGAGCAGCAGCTGACATGGAAGGATGCCAAGGCATACTGCGAAAGCATAGGCGGCCATTTGGCGACGATTACCTCTGCGGAGGAACAAGCCGCCGTGGCGCAGATGGTCACAAAGACGAAACTGCCGGAAGATCCCATGATTGGATACTATATTGGATTGACCGATGAAGAAAGTGAGGGAGAATGGCGTTGGATAACGGGAGAACCGTTTTCGTATGCAAATTGGTGCACACTTGAACCCGCGCCCGAACCTTCCAATACGTTTGGATACCAGAACTTTGGCTGGCTGAGCGCAGAAGTCGGAAGGGGCTGGCACGACGTCGAGAATTACCGGTATTTCGGCTTCATCTGCGAATTTGAAAACGCCGTCGGGCCGGTGCCCCTGCGCGGAGACGCGGACGTGAGCGGATACGTCGACGCCGCCGACGCGGCGGCCATCCTGCGCTTCCTCGCGGGCCTGTCGGAGCTCAGCGACCGGGGGGCAATCAACGCCGAGGTAACGGACGTGACGCCGGGCGCCCCCAACCGCGCTGCAATCACCGCCGAGGACGCCGCAAAGATACTGCGCTGGTTGGCCAATATCATCACCGTACTCTA
The DNA here is from genome assembly GCA_009779405.1 of Clostridiales bacterium. GTDB lineage: Bacteria > Bacillota > Clostridia > Christensenellales > CAG-138 > WRCT01. The sequence goes on along the minus strand of WREI01000004.1, from coordinate 58,467 downwards.
AGCAATTCCCAACAAGGACGCCTCACGCGCGGGGGCGTTTTTTCACGCCAAACGAACGAATAAACAGGGCGCTTAACCCTGTAGGGGCGCGATACAGTCGCGCAGGGCGAATTGCGATTCGCCCTGAAACATCATTCATGTACTCCATCAGGGCGATATATTGCCCCTACGGTTTATAAACCCCTCATTTCGTTCATGATTGATCATTCATGCGTTTGGCGTGGAGAACTGATTTGACTTCTCCCGCAAAACTATATACAATGTCCTCATGGAAGAGATTATCGAAAAACGGGAGACGCCCGCGGCGCCGCCTGCGTGGATTTGGCTGTTTTGGGGCTGTTTGGCCGCGGTGGCGGGCGCGCTGTTTTTGCCCGCGCTGCTTCTGGTTCCCGCCATACTCGTCTTTGCGGCGTATCGGACGAAGGCTTGGTCGCTGCTGCTCTTTGCCGTCCTTGCGCTGGGCGCGGGCGCGGCGCGCTGTCTGTATTTGGTGGAGAGCATTTACCCGCTGCTTCTCGTTCTGATCCCCACCTTAGCTCTGTACGCATTGCAAAAATACCGCTTCGGCAACTTCCTCTGCACCTTTTACGGGAGCATCATCTTCTTTGCCGTCTTCTTCGGCGTGGTCTGCCTGCCCTCCATGATTGCGGGCGGCGGCATGTATGGCCACGTCACCCCTTGGGCGGAGCGCATGCTGTCCTGGGCGCGCGAGGGTCTCGGCCAACTGATCCTTTTCGATCCCGCAAACGCAAGATTTTATCGGGAGTACCTAAGCGCACTACCCCCGGCCAAGGAGCTGGTGCAATTGCTCCTGCCCGTCCTCTATGCCGTCGCCGCGCTCTGTGCGCTGAGCAACACTCTGTTTATGCATGCGCTGAACGGGCGCAAAAAACGGGCAGAGCTCTGCCCCTTGCACAAATTCGGAACCTGGCGCTGCCCGCGGCCCATCCTGCACGCGCTGCTGGGTCTGTTGGTCGTATCCGTCATTCTGATGTTCCTCGAGCTGGATGGCGCGACCGCCTTTATCGGCATCGCGCAATTGCTCTTCCTCCTGCCCACTGGTCTCGTGGGCCTGTCCATGCTCTGGCATATGACAGACAAAAAGCGCTGGCTCTTTGTCGTATTCTGCGTCGGTCTCGCGCTCCTTCCGAGTTTCGTGCTGTATTTACTCTCATTTTTGGCCATACTCGGCAGTTCGAGACGGCCCATTGAGCCCCCGAAGGGAGATCCATCATGAAGAATTACCGCGGCGTTATCTCCGTCCTGTTCATCCTGCTGCTGGCCATCTCCGGCGCGCTTGCCTATTGGCAGCTCTATTGGGGGCTGGGCGCGGCGGGGCTGAGCCTGCTCTGCATGCTCTATGTCTTCCTTCGCCTGCGCCATGTGAACGTCAAACAGGAGCGCCTGATGAACCGCGTCGCCGCCGAAAATAGGGACGCGGCGCGGCGCATCATAAACGATGTCTCCGTCCCCGCGCTGATCATGCAGGATTCGGGCCGCGTGCTCTGGCGCAACAAGGCCATGGCGGAGCTGTTTATGGGCAAGAACATCCAAGCCGTGCTGCCGAATTTCCTGACGGGTACGGCACTGGCACAGCAGTTGAACCACCACGGCGCGACCTATCAGGTTATGCAGATGCCGCTCCAGCGCCCCTCGGCGAAGACGCGGCTCGTCTTCCAATATTGGTTAGACCGCACGGAAGCCGTGCATTACCAGCGGCTTTATACCGAGCAGATGCCCTATTGCATGCTCATCTATGTCGATAATTTCGAGGAGCTGTCGGGCGACACCCAGATCGCAAGCACCGCCGTACTCGCGCAGGCGGAGCGCTTGGTCGCCGAGCTCTGCGCGCGCTTGGGGGGCATATATCGGCGCATCGCAACGGGCAAATATTTCTGCGCCATCGCCGCCAAGCAGTTGGAAGAATTGGAAGCCGAGAAATTCACGGTGTTGCAGGAAGCGCGGAAAATCGAAACGGGCAGCGGTGGATTCTTATCCTTATCCATCGCCGTGGGCGTGGCGAACCAATTGTCCGACAGCGAGGAGGCCGCGCGCTCGGCCATGGAGCTGGCATTGGGCCGCGGCGGCGACCAGGCGGTCGTCAAGGCGGGCGCGGACTATCGTTTCTATGGCGGCAAGCGCCAGTTGGACAGCAACCGCTCCCGCGTGCGCGCGCGCCAGTTCGCCCGCGCCCTGCACCAGCTCTTTGAGAACGGCGGCGACGTCTTTATCATGGGCCATAAATATTCCGATATGGACTGCATCGGCGCGGCGCTCGGCATAGCCGCCTGCGCAATGCACGTCGGCAAGCGGGTCAGCATCATACTCGACGGCCCCAACCCCACGATCTCCGATGCGCTGGAACATATGGAGCGCGAGGGCCTGTCGCGTCGGCTTTTGAAAACGCCCGAACAGGCGGCGTCGCTCCTGCGCGGCAACTCCGTGCTCGTGGTCGTGGACACCCAGCGCGCGAACACGACGGTCGCGCCGGAATTTATCGGGCGCAGCAAGCATATCGCGATCATAGACCACCACCGCCGCAGCGCGGACTTTATCGAGGGCGCGACACTCTATTATACCGAGTCCCGCGCTTCCTCGGCCTCCGAGATGGTGACCGAGGTTATGCAATATTTCGACGAGACCCTGCGCCCCACGGCCTTCACATGCAGCGCGCTCTTGGCGGGCATCACGGTCGATACCAAACAGTTCGCGTTCAACACGGGCGGGCGCACGTTCGAGGCCGCAGGCTATCTGCGCCGCAACGGCGCCGACCTCGCAACGGTCAAACTCATGTTCCAATACGATCTGGACGGTTACCTGGCCTGCGGCGAGGTGGTGCGGCGCGCCTATGTGCGCGACAGCGGCATCGCGGTCTCCGACTGCGGCGAAGTGGCGGATACCAAGATATTGGCCGCGCGCGCGGCGGACGCCCTGCTCGACATACGCGGCGTCAAGGCGGCCTTCGTCCTCGGCTATGAGAGCAACGCCGTCGCCATCTCCGGCCGAAGCTACGGCGGGATAAACGTCCAAATCATATTGGAACGCCTGGGCGGCGGCGGCCACCTCAACATGGCCGGCGCGCAGATGCGGGGCCAAAACATCGCGGAAGCAAAGCTTGCGCTGCTGAAGAGCATCGAGGAGTATGAGGAGAGCGGGGAGGAGAGGTAATAGGTAATAATGCAGAATGCAGAGAGGGGAATGAGACTTGAAAGACAGTGCGATTTTGATAAAATCCATGGCCTTTGCCGTTCGGATCGTTCGGCTCTATCAATTCCTTTGCCAGGAGAAAAAGGAATATATCATGTCAAAGCAATTGTTGCGCAGCGGAACAAGCATAGGCGCGAACGCGCACGAGGCATTCAACGGGCAATCGAACAAAGATTTTTTATCGAAGATGTATATTGCCTATAAGGAAGCAAGCGAAACAGAATACTGGTTGCTTTTATTACAGAAGACCGAATACTTAACAAAAAACCAAGGAGAAAACATTATGGCAGATTGCGTGGAGCTAAAAAAGATTTTAACCGCAATCATCAAAACCTCAAAAAGCAGACAAGAGAAGACAGACGAGAAATAGAACCCCTCTCTGCATTCTGCATTATTACTTATTACTTCACATACCCAAGCAAACAAGGAGGAGCAAATCATGAAGGTATTACTCGAACAAGACATCAAGGGCACGGGGAAGAAGGGCGAGATCGTGGACGTGGCGGAGGGCTATGCCCGCAACTTCCTGCTGCCGCGCAAGATGGCCAGCCCCGCGGACGCGGCAAGCATCAACGCCATGAACATTCAGAAGAGCGCGGCCCAGCACCGCAAATTCCAGGCGGGCATCGCCGCACGCGATGCGGCCAAGGCGCTCGACCGCGCGCAGGTGACGATTCAGGCCAACGTGGGCGAGAACGGCAAGATGTTCGGCACCGTGGGAAACAAGGAGGTCGCCGCGGCGCTGAAAGTGCAGAAGGGCGTCGACGTCGATAAGAAGAACATACGCATGGATCCCGTGCGTGCTATCGGCGAATACAGCGCGAGAATCGCCCTCTTTGAGGGCGTGAGTGCGGTGGTGACGGTGAGAGTTATTGCGAAGTAATAAGTAATAATGCAGAATGCAGAGAAACTGCATCCAGGAAGCATGAGTTGGAACAAGCAAAATCGCACCAACGTCTTTGCAAAGAACCTTCTCTGCCTTCTGCATTATTACCTGTTACTTCTCAACTCCTCTCTGCCTTCTGCATTATTACCTATTACTTAGCGAGGTCAACATGGAATCATATCCCCAAGACAACTACCTCCCCTCCGAACCCACCCCTGCCCCCCAAACCCCTTCTCCCCACAGCCATGCCGCGGAGCAGTCGGTGCTGGGCGCGGCGCTGTCTTCGCGCGAAGCATTGGAGGAAGCGGCGGAGAGCCTGCGCGCCGAGGATTTCTATGTCGGCGCGCACCGCGAGATCTTTACAGCCATGCTGCAGATTCATCAGGCGGGGCATGCGGTCGATATGGTCACATTGCGCGAGGAGTTGGCGCGCTACGGCAAGCTCGATATCGCGGGCGGCGATGCCTATCTGGCGGAGCTCTATCTGGCCGTGCCTACGGCGGAGAACGTGCGGCACTATATCCGCATCGTCGAGGAGCGGGCCTTGCAGCGCGGTATCATCCGCGCGGGCAGCGAGATGATGCGCGACGGCTACAGCGACGAGAAGGACGTGGAGGATTCGCTCAACGAGGCCGAGCGGCGCATTTATGCGCTGTCCATGCGCAAGTCGGAGGAGAGCCTGCTGCCCGCTTCGGATGTCGTGTTCCCGACGCTGGAGCGCATCGGCAACCTCATGGCGAACAAGGGCAAGCTGACGGGTGTGGATACGGGTTTTACGGACTTGAACCGCAGTACCAACGGTCTGCAACCCTCGGACCTGATCATACTCGCCGCGCGCCCGGCCATGGGCAAGACGACGCTCGCGCTCAATATCGCCCACCATGCCGCTGTGCACGATAAGCGCAGCGTGGCTTTCTTTTGCTTGGAAATGAGCCGCGAGCAGCTGATGCAGCGCATGCTCTGCGCCGCCGCCGCCATCAATTCCGAGAGAGTAAAGAACGGAACCATCTCCCAACAGGAACTGGCAAGTCTCTTGGAGGCCGCCGCGCCCATAGAAAACGCCAAGCTCTTTATCGACGACTCGGGCGGCGCGACCGTCGCAAGCATACGCAGCAAGTGCCGCCGCCTGAAAGTGCGGCACGGGCTCGATCTGGTCGTCATCGACTATATGCAGTTGATGAGCGGCACGGGGCAGAGTGGCCGCAAAAACGACAACCGCCAGCAGGAAATTTCGGATATGACCCGCATGATGAAGCTGCTGGCCCGCGAGTTGAATGTACCCATACTCCTGCTCTCCCAGTTGAACCGCGACGTGGAGAAGCGCGCGGAAAAACGGCCCCAGGTCTCCGACCTGCGCGAGAGCGGCAGCATCGAGCAGGACGCCGATATGGTGCTCCTGCTCTATCGCGAACAGGTCTACAACCCCGCGGCGAACGACGAGGCCGAGCTGATCATCGGCAAGTACCGCCACGGCGAGATAGGCAAAGTCATGCTGGTCTTCAAGGGAGAATATACGAGGTTTGTGAATTGGAAGAAGGAGTAAGGGCATGAGAAAATCAAGTCTTCCCTTTGTATTGATAGCAATTTTAATCCTCTCCGCCTGCGGACAAGCACCCGAACCGCCGCAGGCGACCGCACAGCCGTTCAGCACGGCAACAGCCACCACCCCCGCGCCGCCGGGGACGGGGGAGGAGGACTTTGATGCATTGGATGCCACGCTCTTCCTTTGGGCGGCCACGCGCGACGCGCGGCGACTGCGCGCGCTCTTGGCGGAGCCTGCGGCCTATGGCATAGACAGGACCTTGGTGCCGCAAACCCTGGGCGATCTCTCCGAGACGGCGGCGACCCGTTATGCCGCGGAGTGCCAAACGCATATCGAAAGTTTATATGCCCTCCCCGACGGTCTGTCCGCGCAGAAACAGGCGGCGGCGGAAGCGGCGCTGGCCTGGTTGGAAGCGGAGGAGCAGGAGGCGGGCGATTGGCTCTATTATGAGCCGTTCTCGCCGCAGACCGGGCTGCACTGCGAAATTCCGGCCTATTTTTTACACTATGTTCTCCGCGATGCGGCGGACGCAGAGCTATACTTGACCCTGCTGGCCGACTTGCCCCGCTATTTCGCGCAGGCCGCCGAATGGGCGCAGACGCGCGCGACGGAGGGGCTGTTTATGACCGCGCCCGCGCTGGAACTCGTTTTATCGGAGTGCGAAACGCTTATATCCGAGCCTGTGCTCTCCTCCCTGCAAGACAGCTTTTCCGCAGATCTGGCGGCACTTTCGCTTTCGGAGGAAAAAGTAACGGAGCTGACGGAACGCCACGCGGCACTTTTGCGCGACGCCTATATTCCCGCCTATCAAGATTTGGCGCAGGTTTTGCGCGCGCTTGCGCCGCTCTGCCGGGAGGGCAAGCAGAGCGGATCCGGCGCGGACGCGTGGTTTGCCCGCGCGCTGGCGCGGGAAGCGGGCGCGCAAATCTCTCCCGCGGTCGCATTGGAGCTGTTGGAAGCGAGGGCGGAGTTGCTGTATTTCGGATTGGAAGGCCTGTACATCCTGCACCCCTCGATACCCATTCCGCCGCCGCTGTCGGCGGGCAGACCCCCGGCGTCGGACGCAGTCCTGCGCTTTGCGGGCGCGCACGACACGCTGCCCGCGCTGCTCTATATCCCCGGCACCATAGACGCGCCCGCGGGCCATTTCGCCCTGCGCGAGAGCGGCAGTGCAAGCAGCCTGCTTTGGGCACACGAGAGCGCCCACGCGGCGGATTATATCGGCGCCATGGAAAACCCCGATATCCCCCTCTTCCAAAAGACCCTCTCCTTCGCCGCAGTTTGGGAAGGCCGGGCGCTGGCGACCGCGCAGGCCGCAACCGCCCACTTGGGCGAGACGGATAAGGACGTCTATCTGATGGCCTTCTATTTCGAACGCTATGAGGACATCTGCGGCGCGATTGCAAGCATTCTGGTCAATGCATTCAACTATGACGCCAACGCCCTGCGCGCCTACCTGGCCGAACGCGAGATGGAAATCTACACAGATTTCCTCTACGCAATGGCCTTGGACAACCCCCTCCACTTTCTCCGCTACGCCATAGGCTACGCGCAAATCATAGCCTTAGAGGAGACAGGCACCCCTCTGCCCGGAATTCTGGGGCCGCCGTAGGGGCGCCGCGTCTCCTATGGAGCCGCCTAATATCGTGCCCTTCCGAGCAAGAGAAAAGATTGCGTCGGAGCTGGCGAACCCACCCGCGAACCCGAACCAAAGGAGCCATCCATGAAACACGCCAGAACCTGCCTTATCTGCCTTCTGCTGGCTTTCCTGACGGCCTGCAACACAACCCCGCCCTCCGCAAGCAAGGAATTCACCTCCAAAATCACGCAAATCCAAACAACACTCCGCCCGCTTTCGGAGATTGAGCTGACGGAAACGGTTGAATGGCGTGGGTCTTGCAGCTCCAAGCAAATCCTTTTGTGTTCCAAAGGGTTCTATTACTACTATGATATACTGAATGGAGAGAGCACTTCGTCCGCAATCAGATATTACAACGGTACAGGAAGAGCCATGGAAGTTCCTGGTTTAGAGGGTTTTGTCGGTTACCATTCGCGCAACGGAGCCATTTATGGACGATGGGGAGGACTATACAGAGTCAAAGGCAAAACGATTACTTTAATCAATGAGATGGCCTATAATCCATTCTTCTCGGAAAAATATATCTATTTCAGCGGCGAGGATGATGTGGGATGCCCCGTGATTTACAGGATGGACTACAATGGCAAAAACCTTGTGCAAGTGGCCAAGCTCAATGATCATAAAGTTTTTAACTTCTTACGATTCGCCGTCTATGATGGAAAGATATGGTATGAGTTTATTGACCAACTGATCCCCGGATCTTTGCAACATACGCTTGCTTCCTATGATATGAAAACAAAAGAGGTTATTGAGTTTGATTGCAGCGTGGGCGGATTGTTCTACCAAGGAACTGTATTGTTCAACAATGGGTACTTGTATTACGTAGATAGGGCAGATAATCATAAATTGTACAGGTTGAATTGTAAAACATACGACAGAGAGCTTGTTTGCGACACGTTTGTAGGGAGTTTCAATTTCTTTGGTGGCTATATCCTGTATGTAGCGGATGGTTCTTTTGGAGGAAGAACGCTGTATAGAATGAATGAAAATGAGAACAAAGCGATTCTATCTGTGGAACAAGTGGGGACAGGCAGCCACCTTGAGATTATTCAATGCGAAGAAGGACGCATTTTTGTCAAAAACAGTGGAGGTTCGTTCTATATGTGCTTAGCCGAAATCGACATAGACGGAAACATACTCCGAACGATACATGAAAAAGATCTGCTTAACTGAGAACTTCCTGCAAACTCCCACACAACCCGATTGACAAACGCCCCAAAACAGCATATCCTACACTCGATATACTATGATAGGAACAACCCATGCGCGTTTACAACACCCAAACCCGAAAAAAAGAGGAGCTCATTCCCGGCGTCCCCGGCGAGATTCGCATGTATGCTTGCGGTTCCACGGTCTATGATTATTTTCATCTGGGCAATGCCCGCCCCTTGATCGTGTTCGACACTCTGCGGCGATACCTGGAGTTTCGCGGGAACCGCGTGACCTATATCCTGAATTTCACCGATATCGACGACAAGATGATACAGCGCGCTAATCGCGAGGGCATCACGGTCGCCGAATTGGGCGAGCGCTTCATCGCCGAGTTTTACCGCGACGCGGACGCGCTGGGCATACGCCGCGCCACGCAGAACCCGCGCGCCACGGATCATATCGCCGAGATTATCACGCTCATCGAGGGCCTGATCGCAAAGGGCCACGCCTATGCAACCGAAGGTGGCGACGTATATTTTGACGTGCGCAGCTATCCCGCCTATGGCAAGCTTTCGGGGCAGAACATCGACGACTTGGAGAACGGCGCGCGCGTGGACAGCACCGAGGACAAGCGCGACCCGCTGGACTTCGCGTTGTGGAAAGCGCAAAAGCCCGGCGAGCCCGCTTGGGACAGCCCCTGGGGCATGGGAAGGCCCGGCTGGCACATCGAATGCTCCGCCATGAGCATGCGCTATCTGGGCGAGAGCTTCGACATCCACGCGGGTGGGCAGGACCTCATTTTCCCCCACCACGAGAACGAAATCGCCCAGAGCGAGGCTTATACGGGCCGCCCCTTCGCGCGCTACTGGATGCACAACGGTTATATCAACATCGACAGCGAGAAGATGAGTAAATCCAAGGGCAATTTCTTCACGATGCGCGAAATCCTGAAATTCTATGCCCCCGAAGTCGTGCGCCTGTTTATGCACAGCGTGCACTACCGCAACCCCATCAATTACAGCACGGACAATATGGATCAGGCGAAGGCGGCGCTCGCCCGCCTGCAAACCGCGCAGACCCGCCTTGCGGACGCACCCGTAGGGGCGGATACCATCCGCCCGTCGGAAACAGTGTTTCTTTCTGATTTGAACACCCTCCGCGCTCGCTTCGTCGACGAAATGGACGACGACCTGAACAGCGCCGCCGCCCTCGGCGTGCTCTTTGAAATGGCGCACGCCATCAACATCTTTGTCTCCGAGCCCCGCAGTGTTGCAGCCCTGACCGAGACCAAAGCCATCTTCGGCGAGCTCTGCAATGTCCTCGGCCTGCTGCAAAGCGCCGCGGAGGAATTCCCCGCCGCCGCCCTCGCGCTTTTGGAAGAGCGCAAAGCCGCCAAGCAGGCCAAAAACTGGGCGCGCGCCGACGCCATCCGCAGCGAACTGAAAGGGCTGGGCTATGCGGTGGAAGATGCGCCGCAAGGGTCGAAGCTGAAGAGAAGTAATAAGTAAGAATGCAGAAGGCAGAGAGGGGTTTGAGAGATAACAGGTAATAATGCAGAGGACAGAGAGAAGTTCCGGGCAAAGACAGTTGGTATAATCATCCTAACGCATGTTCATTGTATGAAGTTTCTCTGCATTCTGCATTATTACTTGCCCTCGCACCATCGCATTACATAAAAATCAATCAAAGGAGATCACCATGAACCTACTCCCCATACTCCTGCTCGTCATAGGCCTGTATGTCCTCGCCGGCGCCATACGCGGCAAGGGCCGTCTCTTTCAGGCGGAACACATCAAGGAAAAATTCCAGGCGAGCTTCAAAAAGATCCTGCGCGCGCTCTATCTCACGCTCGCCGTCCTGATGCTGCTGCAATTCGCGATCTCCGTTATGCCGGGCTTCCTCTATGACGCCCGCTATACCTTTAAGGAGCCCTATACGGATGAGAAGACGGGCATCATCCACCCGGCGGGCGAGGCGTATGAATTCACCGCCGAGCAGATAACCGAGATCCTCGCGTCGCCGACCCCCGACCCCGACGCGACCCCCGACCCGGATGCCACGCCGCAGCCCGTCGAGGACATGGGTCTGGGCAGTCTCTGCATGCCCGCGGCGACAGCACCGGAAGCCACCCCGGAGCCGCCCTATAACGAGAGAATCTTCACCAAGAACGAAAAGCTCTCCTTCCTCACGCCTGAACTGCTGCAAGGCGTCAATCTGGGCATGATGATGGCGTCACTGGTTATCCTGGCCGGCATCTTTGTTATGATCCAGGTGATGACGGACAAGGAAAAGCGGCGCGAAGCACAGGCGGAAGCCACGAAGAGATCCTCCGGTATGCCCAGCGCGGCGTTCGAGTTCGACAAGGAAGACGGGAAGTAATACCCCCCCCCATATGAAACAAAAAATCCCCGGCGGGCTTATTGCCCTATGGGGATTTTGTTGTATGGTGGGCCCTCAGGGACTTGAACCCGGGACTACTCGATTATGAGTCGAGTGCTCTAACCAACTGAGCTAAGGGCCCTCGTGGGGAGTTAAGAGTGAATAGTGAATAGTTAAGAGTTGCGGTGGAAATTCCTGCGGGATTTCTATAATAAAACTTCAACCATAACTCTTCACTCTTAACTATTCACTTTTAACTCCGAAAAGCGCACCCGGCAAATCGGAGACTTACCGGGTGATACGCGCTTGGTGACCCCTAGGAGAATCGAACTCCTGTTACCGCCGTGAAAGGGCGATGTCTTAACCGCTTGACCAAGGGGCCGTCTGCGTAGTTCCCGAAAAAAGTTGGTAGGCAACAAAGAAAGGCGAGAGCGCGCTTGCAAGCGAAGCCTTTCGACTTGCCGTGACTTTTTTCGGCAAAGGAGGAGCGACAGAGCGTATGAGCGGTGATTTATGCAATAAATCGCCGCGAACGTAGCGGAGTCCGCTCCGACGTGGTCGGGGTGAAAGGATTTGAACCTTCGACCCCATGCTCCCAAAGCACGTGCGCTACCGGTCTGCGCTACACCCCGACACGCACAATCGCATGCGCGACTGCCATATGATACAGTATGCGGACGGCGCTTGTCAATATTTTTTGCAAATAAAAACATGCCAAATGCATGAGTGAACGAAGTGCAACCTCAGTAGCGCCCCGTCCCATCTAAATCTTCACCTTGCGTCCGCGTTGGTGAATTGCCAGTTCACTCCCTTTTGTGCGGTGATTCGGTTTGTGCCCCATGCGGCCAGCTCTTCGTTCAGTTGCGCAATCGTCGGGATGCGCCGCCGACCGAGACATTGAATCGATAGGGCCGACAACTCCAGCTCCGCAATGTTCAGCCAGGATCCGTGCTTCGGGGTGAAGTGGATTTCCAGCCGCTGCGACAGGCGGAACGCTTCCTCCGGCGCAAATGTTTCATAAAGCGAAGAAATGGCATGCGTGTTGAGATTGTCCACCGCTAACACCACCTTCTCTTCGGTTGGATATTGCTTGTCCAGCAACCACTGTATTTGATTCGCCCAGTCCTTGCGCATCCGCTGCGGGAGCGCCACCGTGTGCCGCCACCCCGCCAACGCCTCGGTGAACATGAAAATCGAGCAGGTCCCCTTCCGTTCGTATTCGCAATCATACCTCTCAATATGATTGTTTTCGCTCATGGGGATGGGTTCGCGCCGCGCATCCAGAAGCTGATAGGGCTTCTCATCCATGCAGACAACGGGGCAGTCCGCATCGTATGGCCGCTCATATACCGCCAAAACATCCTTCATGCGGGCAACAAACTTGGCATTCTGCTTGGGCGGTATGCACAACATCTTCCTCAAATGAGACTTATATTCCGTTTTTATAAAAGACGGCTGACCGTCATGCGCGAAAGACTGTCCATCATGCCCAGCTCCACGCTTTTCTTCGCCAAAACGCGGATCGACCACCTTGCATACCCCTTCGGCGGTTCACTGTATGCCAGCGCAATGATGCGCGCCTCGACGTCGCCGGTTACTTTGGCAGGTACAGGCGGGTCTCGCGCTTCTTGCGCTGTAAAAACGATGCAATACCCGGCGCGGATCCTCATCCAAAAAGATAACATTGTCTTCCATTGTGGCATGTCCCCGTCGGTTTTCTTTGGAGCATATCATGTCTTGAGTTCCGTGTCAGGATTTGGATGGGACGGGGGTGTAGGGGCGCGCATTGCGCGTCTGAGATGCGGAAAACGAGCAATTACGGACGGTCAATGAGCCCCTGCAATTAATCCGGCGTCTTATCCGGCACGGTGCCGTTTACCTTGATCAGAGTGGCCCACATATAGCCCTTATAGCTCGTGCCTGCCACGGTCAGATAGTAGAACACCTTGCCGTCTGATCCGGTTTCTTTATATTCGATATACACGACTTGGCCCGCATAAAATTCCTTGATCTTGTTGCTGTCGTCCGCTGTGGTCGGCGCGCTGCGCAATACGACCGTGGAGTTCAGGGTGCCCCGCACCGTGTTCGGGGGAGCTTCCGGCTCCGGCGTTGCCGCCGCGCCCAGCTGCCCGTTCAGCTTCACCATATCTTTGCGGATATACCCATAGGTGTTGTCCGAGTTGAGCTTCAAAAAGTACCAGCCGTTCACTTCGGTATAGATGGTCAGGCTCGTTCCCTTTTTCAGTCCTTTTTTCACGACGGCATATTCCGTGCCGGGACCCTGGCGCATGTTCACATCGCCCTTGCTCAGCTCGCCGCCCGTCGCCTTGTTCATCATATCGGCGGAGGGCGTGGTCATCACGCCGCTCGGCACTGTGGGCATGGGCGTATTCGTCACCTCGGGCGCCGGCGGTGTATTGGTCATGGAGGGGATGTCCATCCCCGGTGTACCCTGCCCGTACGGGTCGGGCGTGTCCTCTAAGTCAGCGTACGGATCCTGCGTCGGATCCGGCGGCGCCTGCGTGGGAAGGGTCGGACCCGGCGTCTCCAAGGCGTCTCCCCTATCTTGCGGCGCGCAGGAAAAAATCGCAATCAGCAGTATGGCGATTATGATGACCAATAGAACGGATAGCACCAAATATCCCTGCGTTGTCACGCGATAGCGTTTTTTCGCCATTCCCGCGCCTCCTTAATAGTCTGCGTGCCGACAATCTCCTTTGTCGGATAGTTTCACATGCTCTATGATACTGTAGCTTGCATGAAAATTCCAGTTTTCACGCGACTGTTCGTGATTTATTCATGGAAATTTTTCCGTGTGTTAACTTTTCATATAATAATAGACTTACGGATGTAAAAAAGGCGCGAAAAAAGAATAAAAGAAATGTTGCAAATCCATTGAATATTCGTGTCGCTTCTGCTAATATACTATTATAATTTTCATATTGCAATCACAATTTGTTCCCATTAGGAATCTTATGTTAAAAGTCACCGTTCTCTCTGCCGATGCCGCGTTGCTGGAGGGACTCACAACCAGTGCCGCCGCTCTTCCGACTGTTACGGGGTTCTCTGTCCTTACGGATTTGAACGCCGGTTTTGCGCGTCTCTGTGCCGCCATGCCGGATATTATGCTGTTGGATCTGGCACTGCCGGGCGCGGATCCCCTGTCTGTGCTGGAGTTCTTCGAGAACGCGGATTTTGAAAAATCGCCGCTGCTCTTCGCGCTTACGAACTATGTCACGCCGCAGTTTCTGCGCTTCACCAAGGGCATCGTGACCTATTTCTTCGTCCGCCCCATCGCGCCCGCCGTACTGCTCTCACATATATCGCAGATCACGGCGCTGCAGTCGGGTGCCACGCCCGCGCCGTCGGTGAACGCGCGCAAGACGGAGCGGGTGGCCGCAAAGCTGCTGCAAAATCTGGGCGTATCGCCGCACTTGCAGGGTTATCGCTTTCTGCTGGAAGCGGTCAAAATGGTCTGCGCGGCGGATAACCTCACGAAATTGCGGGTGATGGGCGATATCTATCCCGCCGTCGCGGAAAAATGCGGCTGCTCGGTCGCCGTTGTGGAGCGCGGCATGCGCCATGCCATCGCGAGCTCCTGGATCTTTGCGGATATCGGATGTCTCCAGGCGCATTTCGGCTATACCGTGGACGCGGCGCGCGACGTCCCCAGTAATTCTGCGTATATTTTCACCGTGGCGGCGCATGTGCGGGCGAAGATGCGGGAGCAATCGTAGGGTAGGGGTGCAATATATTGCGCCCTTACGGATTCAAATAAAGGGAGGACACAATATGTTGCACATACTCCTGTGCGGTGCAAGCGACGCCCTTCGGGCGGAGTTTGCCGCCGCATGCGCGCGGGACGGCAACTGCGTGCTGTTGACGGAGACCGAGCTCAGCAATGCCAATGATGCGGACGCGGTTGTGTTCTTCCACGCGGCTACCGAGCGTGAACAGGCCTGTCTCGCGAACTCGGGCAGTTCCGTGCTCTATATCGCGCCGCCGGACTTGCCCCCGAGCCCGCTCTGTTTTTGGGCGCAGGATGTGATGCACGGGGAACCTGACTGGGAGCGCGCCCTCTTTCGTCTCAAGCGCATGTGCGGGATAGATGCCGCCCAACCGCTGCAATTGGACGCAATGATTGCGCATGTGCTGCGCGAACTGTCGGTACCCGAGCGGCAATTGGGCTTTATGTATATACGCATCGCCATTGAGATGCTCCTGCAAGCGGACAGCGCGCCCCTGCATCTATCCCAGGATATCTATCCCGCTCTGGCTAAGGTGGGTGCCAGCACGCCGCGCATGGCCGAGAAATGTGTGAACCATTCCGTCTTCTGTGCGTGGAAGGACGGCGATGTAAGCGTACAGCGTGCCTTCTTCGGATACAGCCGCGAGGAGAGAGCGGACGCGCCGACGAACGCCGCGTTTCTATACGCGGTGGCGGAGCGGATACGCTTATTTTTGCTGCATGTGTTGCCGGAGAGGTAGGGGCGCGATATATCGCGCCCTGCACCGGGTTTCATATGCTCCATCATAGGCGCCGCGTCTCCTGCGGAGCCGCTTAATATCGCACCCCTACCCCGCAAACTCCCCTCGCAGCGCATACACGCAGATCCCGACACTCTCGCGCAGGAAATTGTTGAAGGCGATGTAGGGATAGTCGCGGGAAGCGAGACCGGGCATGGGCAGACCTATGCCGTTGGCTACGCGCCCGGCGCGGTATACGTGGAAACCCGTGGTCACATAGGCGAGACGCAGGGACGCCGCGTCCTCCCCGTAGTGCGCGTTAAGCACTTCTATGGAAAAGGCGAAGTTTTCGGCCGTGCTGGTCGCCCTGTCCTCTTGTATGATGCGCTCGGGCGCGATGCCCCTGACCTCAACCAGATATTTCTCCATGGCGAAGGCCTCCGTGACCGTTTCATCGGGGCCCTGTCCACCCGAGACAACGACGATACAGTCCGGGTGTTCTATCAGATAGTCCGCCGCCACATCCAAGCGCGACCTCAATACGAAGGAGATACGGTCGCCAAAGCGCAGGCCCGCGCCCAGCACGATCAGCGCGTCCGCTTCGACCGTATCTTCATCGCGTACGGCCGAGATCATCAAGATGCCGCAAACCGTCAAAATCACCAGCGCAAGGCAGAGCCCGCCCGTCATCGCCCACTTCATCAGCGCGCCGAAGCCCCGCGTCATTTTGGGGAGGAAGAGTCCGAGCGCCAGAAGCGGCAGCCCGAAAAAGGCGGGCAGGATGACGCCCAGATTGAAGTTGGATCTGGTGAAGACAAAGATCGTGTCGGCAACGAGCGCAAGCCCGGCGAGGATGAGGAGGATGCGGAGGAATTTCATGGGGTGGGTCCTTTCGGGGTATCAAATACTCTGGCATGGGCGCGGCGTCTCCCGTGGGAGACGCCCATATCGCGCCCCTACAAATTAACACATGCATGTAAAAGGCTTGCATTATGGTAATGAATTCGTATATTATTAGGATAGCGGCAAGCTGTCGCAAATCATATTAAGGAGTGACGAAAATGGGGCTGTTTGACAAGAAATTCTGTGACATCTGCGGAGACAAGATAGGACTCTTGGGCAACCGCAAATTGGACGACGGCAATATGTGCAAGGACTGCGCAAAGCTCCTCTCGCCATGGTTCAGCGATCGGCGGAGGAGCACTCTGGCGGACATCAAAGCGCAGCTCGCCTATCGCGAGGAGAACAAGAGCGCGGTCTCGGGGTTTCGCGTTACCCGCAGCCTGGGGCTGGGGACAAAGGTGCTGTTAGACGAGGACGCCGGCAAGTTTGTTGTCTCCGGCGCGCGGCGCTGGCAGGATGAGAATCCCGATGTGCTGGACTTTTCGCAGGTCACCGGTTGCAATATCGACGTGCAGGAGAGCAAGTCCGAGGAGAAGCGCAAGGACGCGGAGGGCAAAATGGTGAGCTACAACCCGCCCCGCTATACGTATTCATACGATTTTTATGCCGTGATTCACGTGAGCAGTCCCTGGTTTGACGAGATACGCTTCCGCATCAACAGCAGTTCTATTGAAGTGAAGCCCACTTACACGCCGTCGGGCAGCATAGCCATCGGCGGGTTCAGACTGCAATCCGGTGGCGGCGGCAGTCATGACCCGCGGCAGAATGTCGAGTATCGCGAATGCGAAGCGCTCGGTGAGGAGATCAAACAGGCGCTCATACAGGTACGGCAGGCGGTGCGCCAAAACATCGCCGCCGCCAACGCGCCGAAGGTGGCGCGGGCCTGCCCCGCTTGCGGCGCGACCTGCGTGCCGGATGCGGCAGGGCGCTGTGAGTATTGCGGGGCGGCAATGCAATAGGGCGTGACGGCAAGCTTCGCTTGTCGTCACGGATCGCTGCGGCGGGTTTCCCATGCGGCTGTGCACTCAGACTTTCATCTGTCGCGCACAGCCGCATGATAGGTATGATTTCCGGCGTACACGCCGCCGGAAATCATGGATTAAAGCTGGTGGGTTTTTTCTATGTTGGTACGTGGAGCTTTGTAGGGGCGGATAGTATCCGCCCGGTTCGCGCCTTATCGATACCCCAATTCTCTTTCCAATGCTAAAATCAAATCGACATTTGCTTTCTGGAATGTGTTGAATTTTGCCCGGACTTTCCCGTCATCCTCCGAGTAGGGAGTGTACCAGTCGCAGGCTTCGAAAAACGCTTTGACTTCCTTGTTCCTCGAAAAGATTTTGCCCGAGAGGGCAAACATGCCGTTGCGGAGTATGGAGAGCTCATACGCGCTCTTTCCGATCAGTTCCTCGCGCGTATAGAGCCTGTTCTCTCCCTCCAACACGAGTTGTTCCAATTCGTTGACCGGTTCGGGCGTGGCGGGCGCGGGCGTAACGGGTACGGGCGTCGCGGGCGGAAGGGTTGCGGGCTCGCTTATTGCCGCCGTCGGTTCGGGCGTGCCTGCTTCGGGGGTCGTGGAAGGATTGTTGCTGCCCTTTCGCGAGAAGATGAGGATGAGAACCAGCGCGATCACGATCACCGCAATCGGAATCAGATACCAAAACTTACGCAACATCGAACCGCTTATCTCCCAAAAGGGCCGGGGGCTATCCTCGCCTTGCCCTTGGGACGGCGCGCCCGCGGGGGTTCCGCACGCGATGCAGAAATTGTCCTCGTCTCCCAAGGGGGTATTGCAGTTTTTGCAGGCTCTCGCCGGGGCGGGAGGGGGAGGGGCGGGCATTTCGCGCGCCGCCGCCGTCTTTCGAATAGCCCCGCATGCTTCGCAGAACCTGTCGCGCGCGTCAAAAACGTATCCGCATTTTTCGCAAATAATCGTCTCCATATTTCGCCCCATTTTCTATTTGTTCTTGTCCGAAACTCTAACAGAGTTTTTGCGCAATGTCAACGGAAAACGATTACATGTTTTCATAATGCGTCCAAAGGCTGAGTATCTTGACGGTCTTTGTTTCCTCCATAACCTCATAAACTAAGCGATGCTTGATATTAATCCGACGGGAATATGCGCCCTGCAAGTCGCCCACAAGTTTTTCATGGGGCGGCGGATTTTGGTACGGGGCCGTGCGGATCAGATCGATCAGCGCTCTCGCCTTGCTGTCTAACTTGGCGGATTTCAGCTTGGGAATATCCGCCGCCGCCCTCTTGGTATAGACAATGTTATACATCACCAATCTGCCTCGTCCTCGGAAAGACAGTCCGCTATGGGCGTGTGCAGGCCCTCAACGATCTTTTCTTTCATGCCGGGTACGCTGCAGATTTGAAGCGTTACCATCAAGCCGTTGTAATCTTCCTCGCTCAGCACAACGGCATTGCCGTCCTTTGTGCTGATATTCACCGGCTCATTGTATTTGATGGTCTGCTCCAATATCCCAAAGATATTTTTTCTGAAATTCGTGATGTTTGTGTTTACCATAAACGCCACCTCCTTTGCGTACATGATAGTGTACGCTTGTGGTTCTGTCAATAGTATACGCGGCAGCGCCGAATAAAAACGGATATTTTGCGCAAACTGTCTCCGTATAAACAAAATCAGAGATATGGAGATATGGAATCTATGGAAACGAAAACCAATATGCTGCTCAAGGTGACCGGCATTTTAATGATCATCGGCGGCGCGATCGCCATTATAGTCGGCATTATCGCCGTGGCGGGCGTGGGTCTCTTGGCCGCCACGCTGCGCGTCGCGTCCTGGATGCTGACCCTGGCCGCCCTGCTGTCTACGGTCGGCGCCGTGATGCAGTTGGTGGCGGGCATCGCCGGCGCGAAAAACGCGGCCAGGCCCGAGAAGGCCATGACCTGCATCGCGCTCGGCATCATCGTCGTCCTCCTCTCGGTCGCCGGGAATGTGCTCACCTGCATATGGACCCGCCGCTTTGACTTTTTGGGCTGGACTCTCGGCCTGGCGCTGCCCGCGGTTTATCTGATCGGCGCATTCCAGAACCACAGGCGGGCGGCATAAAACGCCGGGGGAACTTTTGGCATCCGGGGAGCAACTGCTTCCCGGGTGTTTTTATTTGCATGCGAATTGTAATGTAGGGTGCCGCACTAAAAACAGCAGCAAATACGTAATCACCCCCGACAAAAGAACAACCACCCAATCCATCGGTGCAAAGGCACAGGCACCTATCGAGGCGAAGAAGGGGCCGCTGCCGAAGCGGAAGAGCTCGCCGCCCATCATGACGAGTTCGCCTATGTACATGAGGATGGTGGTGGCGGCGGCAACCAGGGCGGGGAGGGCGCGGGAGAACAGGGGTTTTTTGAAATAGAGCAGGCTGCCCGTGTATACGCCCGCGGTCAGGCCGAAGACGATAAAGAATATGCCCATCAGCCACGCGGAGACGGGCGCGACTGTAATCTCGCCCGTGCGATAGAAGGCCGTGAAGCAGGCGAAGATGCAGAGACCTATGAAGGCGGTCACCGCTGCGCTTTGCAATAAGAGGGGCTTTCTTTTTTCATAATTCTGCTCACGTATCATCTTCCCGAAACCGTGGACGACGCCGATCACCGCGAGCACGATGAGGATCGCGATCAGATAAAAATGCAGTTTGAAGACGGGGCTATAGCGCGCGGCGAGCGCTTCGCCTATCGTTTCGCGAAATTCGATGGTCTGCATCACCTGCGGCGTCGCGATGCAGAGGAAGGCCTGAAAGGAGCCGATATTCGCCGCGCCTTCCTGCAGGCTGAATACGGTGACTTGCTCAAAGAGCATTTCCGTCAGCAAAAACATGCCCACGCCGAAGACGGAGATCACAGGCAGCGCAAGGCGTTTGCAGAGCTTCACCGCGAGGGGCAGCAGCGCGACCGCCAGAATCAGTGCGATGGCAATGGGCGTATAGGGGATTACGTATTTGGGGTAGTCCGTCGCATGCACATAGCCGTCGCGGATGTATGCCGACAGAATCTGTACACCCATCCAAAGTGGATAGAAGCACAATAACAGGATGCTGCCGAGTGACAGGAAATAGAATTGCTTGCTTGTGAAGTGTTCTTTCATGGGGTCTCCTGATTCTCTATTATGGCCTGAAAATCTCGCCGTTTACAATGCGCAATTCAGTGGTTACGGCTGAAACATCGTCACGTAAATAGAGGTTGTCCCTATAATCGGTGCGCGTGATCACGAGTTTCCCTTCGCCTATCAGCATCTGCCCGTCATCGATATACAACCGATAATTGTAGGTCCCGCGGTCTTCCAACATGTATAG
This sequence comes from Clostridiales bacterium, assembly GCA_009779405.1. Lineage (GTDB taxonomy): Bacteria > Bacillota > Clostridia > Christensenellales > CAG-138 > WRCT01. Next base: position 37,975 of record WREI01000004.1, on the reverse strand, counting down.
TTTGCCCTCCGCGTAATCATAGACAATCACCCGTTCATCGATCATGCCGAAGCCATAGCTAACGGTCGCACAGAATTCGGGCTTGCCGTCGTTGGTCAGATCCGCCAGAAATACGTTCCAGACGGGCCAGCCCCCAAAAAGTGCTTCGCCGTTGGCATATAGTTCCACCACTGTCCATGTAAAGACAACACCCGGAAACTCGGGCAGGGTCAGTTCGCGGCGGTCATTCCACGGCATATCATTGTCCATAAAATAATCCAGCCACTCCCGCGTCTCATATTGCGCGATTTCGGTAATCCCGAGAAAGGCGTCGAAAACCAGCCCCGTTGACCCGTTCAGATGCAGGGGAAAGCGTTCGCCGCTCGCGTTGCGCATGATTGTGCAGCTTGTATAGCCGTCCGCGTCCAGCACGACCGTCAATGTATATTCGCCGCCGATATCGAATAGGTGGATATCCGGGTCGCCATTCACGTGGACATGCGCATAGCCCTCAAAATCAGCGACCGTCAGGTTTGGCGCCTTTTGGGCCAAATTCCGCAGGATTTCGAGGGTCAGGGCTTCGCCCTCCGTTGTTTCGCTGTTTTTCATGCCGTTTGCGCGATAGGTATAGACCAAGCCGGTTTGTGTGAACATTAGGTTTGTCGCGATCAGGGTCAGAGTATCCCCGCCGTCGGAGACGGCAAACGTGCAGCTCGCCCCGCTGCCGTGGGTTACGGTCAGTTTGTCGCCGTTCACCTCATAGCGTCCCATATCAAACAGGGCAAGACTGCTGATCATGGGCTGGGACAACTGCGCGTTGCCGTTCTCGTAGAGTGTGACGAATGGCATGTACATAAAGGCGTCTTCGCCCTCCAGCACATAGATCTGTGGCGTTTCGTGCAGGGTGAAGGGGTCGTTTTTATCCGCCTTGCAGCTCGCGAACGCAAGGCAAACAAGCGCTGTGCAAAGTATGATACAGATTGTTTTTTTCATCGGTTTATCCTCCTGTGGCATTGGTGATGATGGTGACGGCTATGGCGACCAGCAGCGCCGCGAAGCAGATGGCGGACGCTACGCTCAGTTTTTTGTAGGACAGGATGTTCTCAATCCGCAGCCTCGTCTTTGCGCCGCCAAAGGCAGAAGCGTAATAGGTCTTTCCGGCGGCGCAGGAGAGGAGGGTGGCGGCGAAGGCCTTTCGTTCCGCGTCGGGCAGCTTTTTCAGCACGCCCGCGTCGCAGGCCAATTCCATATCGGCGAAGAAATATTTGAGGAAGACCCAGGCTAACGGGTTGAACCAGTGCAGGCAGGCGGTGACGATCGCGATCACGCGCCAAAGGTTGTCGCAACGGCGGATATGGATGCGCTCATGCGCGAGGATATAGGGCAGATCCGCGTCCGCAAGGGTTGCGGGCAAAATGATTTTCGGGCGGAGGATGCCGTATACAGCCGGGGTCAGAACCCGGTCGGAGCGATAGATGTTCCCCTCCACATGTTGCGCGTCTTTCAGAGCGGATTTTGTGAAGATATAGAGCAGCACGGCGCAGAGCAGGGCCGCCGCCGCGACAATGGCCCAGACCGCGCCCGCGACGCGGAAGATGCCCGCCAGGAGGTCGGTTTTGTATACGAGGGGGCGGTAGCTTTGGGCGGCCTGTATGGAGTTGGTGACCGTCCACTGCGGCAGGCCCGGCACCGGTTCCCAAACGACGATGGTCTTCGTCGCAACGCGGGAGAGCAGGCTCAGCAGGCTGTATTTGTTGGACAGGCCCACGGGTATCCAAAGGCGAATGAGGGGCAGCAGCCAGAGCAGATAGACCCCCAAGCGCGGCAGGGCGCGGATGAGGCGCAGAAGCAGCACAATCAGCCCGGCGGCGGCGCCGAGTATGCTGGCGTTCAGAACCCAATAGAAAATCCTGTCCATTATTCGGCCCGCTCAATCAGCGCCCGCAGTGCCGCGACTTCCCCGGCGGAGAGCGCTTCATCGGCAAACGCGGCGAAAAAGGCCTGCTTGGAGCCACCGAACAGCCTTTCAATCAGGGTTTTGGTTTCGGCTCTCTGTATTTCGTCCCGTTTGAGGACGGAGTGGCAAATGAAACCCGGTTCCTCCCGGCGCAACACGCCCTTCTCAATCAGCCGCTTGATCACGGTATAGGTCGTGTTTTTGTTCCAGTCGCAAAGCGCGGCGGCGGCGATGCTGATATCCTTGGCCGAAATCGGCTCCCGCTCCCAAACGATCTCCATCAGCCGCAGTTCGGCGTCGTAAAGTTTGTCCATGATTACCTCCTGACTACTCCGATAGTCTGGCGCTATACTATCACGATAGTCTGCGCCTGTCAAGGGTTTGTATGGTGGATATCCGTCGTCAGATGCCGGACGGATGATAACGATTATGTTCCCCCTTTCCTTTTTTACTTCTTTCATATAAAATAATAAGATCGTGCCCCGCGCGCGGTTATAGAAAACAATAGGAACAGATAAACCATGCCATTTCTCAACACCGACAATCTGCGGACAGACGAAATCTTCCTGCGTCTCGACCGAACGGCAGCCGCCAACCCCGAACGCGGTTGGGTACCTGCGTACCATTTCACCGTCTGCCGCGCGTCCGACGCGGCGGAGTTGGGCTTCTGCGACCTGCGCATCGGGTATACGGAGGGCTTGTATTACGGCGGGCATATCGGCTACACGATATATGCGCCGCACAGGGGCTACCATTATGCTGCCAAGGCCTGCCTGCTCCTGTTTGAACTGGCGCGCAGGCACGGCATGCCCTACCTGTATATCACCTGCAATCCCGACAACGCCGCATCGCGCCGCAGCTGCGAATATGCGGGCGGCAGCTTTGTAAACGTCGTCGATTTGCCGCCGGATAACGATATGTACGCCGACGGCGACCGCCAAAAGTGCGTGTATCGCTTTGACTTGTAAGGAGGGTTCGGATGAACACCGTCAAAAAACTGTTCCGCCACAGTCAGGTTTACGACCACGGCGGCACGGACGTGCTGTTTCTGCGCGCGATTCGGGAGAACGCGTCTTGGCACTATGCAAACTGTAAAGAGTATAGAGAAATACTCGACTGCCGGGGCTTCCATCCCGATACACTGCAAAGCTACGCGGATTTGGGCCGCCTGCCGCCCATTCCCACGCTCTATTTGAAGCAGGGCGCGCTGCTTTCCATCCCGCCGAAGAAATTGCGCCTGCAATCCACAAGCTCCGGCACCTCGGGCAAGCCCGTGGCGGTGGGCTTTGACGTGGGCGCGCTCGGCATGGGTGCAACGATGCTCTGGCGCCTGTTGCGGCGCCACGAATTGCTCTCCCTGCGCCCCGCGAACTATCTGATCCTGGGCTATCAGCCCGCCAAGCACAACAAGATGGGCGCGGTGCGCACCGCGCACGCCGCGACCTTCCTCGCGCCTGCGCTGCACAGGGAGTATGCGCTGGCGGATCGGGGCGGGGCCTACGAGCTGAATATCGAGGGCGTATCGCGCGCGCTGTTGCGCTACAGCCACAGCTCTGCGCCCGTGCGCATCATAGGCTTTCCGGCCTATTTCTACTTCCTGCTGCAAAAGCTGGAACAGGAAAACGTAAAGCTGACCCTGCCGCGTGGCTCCATGGTCTTCCTCGGCGGCGGCTGGAAACAGTTCGCGGCGCAACGGGTGGAGAAGACGGAATTATACCGCCTGGCGGAGGCGCATCTGGGCATACCCGACACGCGCTTCCGCGAATTCTTCGGCGTGGTGGAGCACAATGTACCCTATTTCGACTGCATCCACCACCATTTCCATGTGCCGATCTACAGCCGTGTCCTAATCCGCGACGTCCGAACGATGGAACCCGTGGGCTATGGCGAGCCGGGCCTGCTGAACCTGCTCACGCCGATTCTGAAATCCATGCCCTTAGTCAGCATTATGACCGACGACCTCGCCATCCTGCACGAAGGGCAAAGCTGCCCCTGCGGCAACCCCGCGCCCTGGTTTGAGATTCTGGGCCGGGCGGGCCTATCGGGCATCCAGACCTGCGCGGCGGGCGCGGGCCGCATATTGGAGGGCCTATGAATCTGATCCACGGCAAATTGGTATTATCCGCGCAGGAACGCGACGCCGTACTGGACGCGCTGGGCGGGATGCTCTTGGAAACCCTGCGCAAAGAGCCGCTGCCCCCGGAAATCGTATGGGACGCCTGCCAGGCTTTGGCGGACAGCGTTGGCGAACAACATATCCCGCTGCTGGCGCAGTTGGGCATTTCGGAGGATATGGCGTGCATCTATTTGCAAGAAGCCAAGGCCCTGCTGCAGCGGGACGCCCTGCGCAAACGCGTGGAAAAAGAACTGGTCGGGCTCCCTTCCGGCGAATGCCGCGAGACGGAGGGCTTACATATACGCGAAACGCGCATGCCCTTGGGCGTGCTCCTGCATATCGCCGCGGGCAACCAATACGGGCTGGCTTTTTACAGTATCATCGAAGGGCTTTTAACGGGGAACATCAATATCGTAAAAGTGCCGGGCGGGGACGACGGACTGACGGCGATGATACTGCTCGAGCTCCTGCGCATCGAGCCCCGTCTTGCAGAGTATATCTATCTCTTCGATTACAGCTCTCAGGACGAGACGGCCATGCAGACCTTGGTCGATAGCGCGGATGCAGTCGTCGTCTGGGGCGGGGACGCCGCCGTTTCGGCCCTGCGGCGCATGGCAAAGCCGAACACAAAGCTGATCGAGTGGGGCCACAAATGCAGCTTTGCCTATATCACGACCGATGGCATGCGGGACGAGCTGCTTATAGCCCTGGCGGCGCATATCGTGCGAACCAACCAGCTGCTCTGCAGTTCCTGTCAGGTGATCTATTTGAATACCGATTCGATGGACGAAATCTACGTGTTCTGCAAACGCTTTCTGCCTATCCTCGAACAGTGCCGCCGCGAGAGTGGGGAGGAGCTCCCCCTCGCCATACGGGCGCAGACGGGGCTGTTGACCTATACGCAGACCCTGCAAGCCTGCCGCAAACCCTGCCGCGTATTCACAGGTGCGCAACACGCCCTGCTGGCCTGTGAGGACGACGCCTTGGAAGCTTCGATCCCCTACGGAAACTGTGCTGTGAAGCGGCTGCCCCGCGCCAAGATTTTGGAGACCCTGAAACCGCGCAAGGGCCATTTGCAAACGGCGGGCCTGCTCTGCGCCGAAGCGGAGCGGGCGGCGCTGACGCAAACCCTGTGGCGCGCGGGTGTCTTGCGCGTGGCGCAGGGCGCGGATATGTCACAGCTGATCGAAGGCGAAGCGCACGACGGCGAATACGCGCTGCGGCGCTATGTGCGGGTGGTGTCGGCGTTTGGTACAGAACCGCATTAAAAGAAGCTCTTCAGATATTGTCGAACAGAGTCTCCATCTTTACATGCAGTACCTCGGCCAAGGCCTTTACCTCATAATCGGCAACAAAGCGGTTGCCCGATTCGATCCGTCCGATGGTGAGTCGGTCGAATTCGTATCCGGCCAGCTGCAACTGTTCCGAAAGCCCCTTTTGCGTGAGCTTTGCTTCCCTGCGAAACCTGCGGACATTCTCTCCGATGCTGTTCTTTTTGCCTTCATGCCAATAGATTTTCATAGCTGACTCCGCGATTAAGTTCTAAAGTTGCACATTGCAGCTTGATTCTACAGCGTGCGCATGTTACACTATGTTCTAAAGATGAACATACGGAGGGCTTTTATGCAAGGCTATGAAGAACTGTATTTTACTCTGTTTCAAGCTGTCACAGAGGCGATTGAATTGTTGAAGGAAGCACAGCAAAGAACCGAGGATATGTATATCCATATGGAGGAAGACGCGGAATCCGCATCGCAATCATAATTTTGCCGTTCCATCTTCCCTTTTCCCCGCGTTTCATATAAAATACAGGCATGAGAAAAAAGTCTTTGACAATCAAACTGGCTTTCCTTTCGGTGGGCGTGGCCCTGACCGCGCTTTGCATCGCTTGGATATGGGGCGTCTATATCGATATGACGGCGCTGCCGCACCTTGCAATGCCCGCGCTGCCGGTCGCGACCATCGCGCCCGCCGCCACGCCGCAAGCGATCCCGGCGCCCGCGTCCTATGGCGGGAGCGTCGCCCGGGTATATGCGATCACGGCGGACAGCGTGGATGTGGTGGTCGACGGGCGCGGCATCTTTGCCCTGCCGAGCATGGAGATGGCGGAAGAGATCATACAGAGCTATTATTACGGCGTCGCGTATGACTTGCAGGCCAACGAGCGGCTTCTGTCGGCGCATGTGGATACGCCCGTGCTGCTGCTGCCCGCGAGCGGCAAATACCCGCTGTTTTCGCCGGAAGAAGCATTGCAGAAGTTGCAGGCGGATCCCTCCCTGATCCCGGTGATAAAAACCGTGCACCGCGCACAAACCTTTGTGGGCGAGGTGGGCGCCGAAACGGTGCGCAACATGCCGCAGCTGCCGCGCGGCGCGCGCATCGTGGAGAGCTTCGGCGCGGGGCGCCGCGAACTGGTGTTTTCGGAGATCAGCTATCACGGCGGCGTGGAGATTAGCGTGCAGGAGAGCAACCGCTTCCTCGTGGGCGAAGCGGAGCCGCGCAGTGTGCGCATAGGCACTTTCGTCGGCTCCGGCAACGCGACCCCCCAGCGGGAAGAGGGTCCGCGTGGCAAACCCCTGCCGCGCGGCATGGATCTGCGCTATCCCGTCGCTTCGCCCAAGACCCGCACCCTGTTCGGCTTTCACGGCGGCGTTATGCAGTATGGGCTCGACGTCTATGGCGCGCCCGGCGCGCCCATACTCGCGCCGGAGGACGGCACCGTCATCTGGTGCGGCCCGCGCGGCGATTACGGGATGGTGATCGAAATACAGCACGGCGACTCGGGCTTTGTCTCGCGCCTGGCCCTCTGCCATAGCGTCAAAGTGGTGCTGTACCAGCGCGTCAAGCGCGGCGAAATCATAGCATTTCTCGGCCCCGCCTCCTACGGCAGGGAATCGTTTATGCACTACGAAGTGTTAGTGGACGGCGTGCCGTATAATCCGGTGTACTATTTATAATCGTAGGGGCGAGACATGCCTCGCCCGCGCGAATACCAACGAACCGTAGAGGTGGATATTATCCGCCCGCGCGAGTGTGGAGTGTGAAGTGTGGAGTTGCGGTAGGAATCGCAAGCGATTCCCGAATTACCTTCACTTTCCACTCAAATAAAAAGGAGCTTCGTATGAATCATATACTCGGTTATCATTGTACCCTCTGCAACGCAGAATTCCCACCCCTGCCCGAATTAATGACCTGCCCCCACTGCGGGGAGACGGGGATTTTGGATATAGTCTATGATTATGGCGTGGTGAAAAAGCATTTCAGCCGCGAGCGTTTGACGGGGAATCGGGACAACAGCATGTGGCGTTATGCGCCGCTTATGCCACTGCGCAGCCCCTCCGCAGGAGGGGCGGAAGGGCTTTCGGATTTTCTGCGCATCGGCTGGTCGCCGCTGTATAAGTCTTTGCGCTTGGGCGAAAGGCTGGGTTTGCGGACACTCTATATCAAAGACGACGGCATAAACCCCACCGCGTCATTGAAGGACCGCGCCAGCGGCGTAGCCGTCGCCAAAGCCTTGGAGCTGGGCTATGATACGATCAGCTGCTCTTCCACGGGCAATGCCGCCAGCTCTCTGGCGGGGAACGCCGCGCGCATGGGCCTGAAGACCGTGATCTTTGTGCCGCAGCGTGCGCCGCAGGGCAAGGTCGCGCAGTTGCTGATCTTCGGCGCGAATGTCATCTCCGTCGCGGGCGACTATCGCCAAACCTTCGAGCTGTCCAAGGCCGCCATCGAAAAATGGGGCTTCTATAACCGCAACGCGGGCATCAATCCCATACTGACCGAGGGCAAGAAGACCGTCGCGCTGGAGATCGCCGAGCAATTGCATTTTGCGCCCACCGACTGGGTGGCCGTTTCCGTGGGCGACGGCTGCACCATCGGCGGGGTCTATAACGGCTTCTATGATTTGTTACAGCTGGGCATGATCGAGCGCATCCCCAAAATACTCGGCGTCCAGTCCACGGGCTGCTGCCCCTTTGTGGATGCCAAGGGCGGCCCGCTGGTACCCACGCCCGAAAACACAATCGCGGACAGCATAGCCGTCGGCGTGCCGCGCAACCCGGTCAAGGCACAGCGGGCAGTAGCAAACAGCGGCGGCACATGGCTCGCCGTCACGGACGAAGATATCCTCGCCACCATGCGCCTGCTGGGTGCCGCCGAGGGCGTATTCGGCGAACCCGCGGGCGTCACTGCGGCCGCAGGCGTGGCGCGCGCGATAGAAACCGGCATCATACGCAGCAACGAAAGCGTCACCGTTATCTCCACAGGCAGCGGCTTGAAGGACGTGGCCAACGCTTTGCGGGCGGCGGGGGAGCCGTTCCTCTGCGAGCCAAGCTTGGAGGCGTTGGAGCGGAGCGGGCGGGTTCAATCGTAGGGACGATCGCATCGCCCGGGCGCCGATATATCGCGCCCTGCCGGAATACATAATAGAAAGGGGTTTGCAGATGCGGGAAATAAAAGTGAAGGTTAAGTGTGCGGATAAAGAGGTGGGCAGGGCTATATCGTATTGGTTGATTCATTTTCAAAAATGGGTGGCTATATGGATATATATTATATGTCCCCTCCATCTCCTTATAGGGATCTTATATCTTCTCCCTATCGATAGGATGTTTGATTTTTCTCGCGCATACTCCCAGCTGTTCATCGTCCTTTTCTTCTTGGGCGCAGTTTATCTCTTCCCTTTAGGCAACTATCAAAAAGCATACCGCAAACGCAACAGGATTGTCTATACCTTCCACGACGAGCAGATTGAGACGCAGAGCAAAGACACGCGAAGCGAATACGCATGGGCGTTTTTCGCAAAAGCGCACGAAACGCCCGCGGCGTTTCTGCTGGTGGACGGCCAGGATTTCGTCCACATCTTTCCCAAACGCTGCTTTGAAAGCGAGGTGGATTTGGATGCTTTCCGAGAGTTGCTGGTTCGCAAATTAGAGATGCTGCCATTGAAGCGGGGGAAACGGGCGGAAAAGGCATGATTGCAGTGTAGACGCAGGGTTGTGGCCATACAAACAAGCAACGTGAGAGCGTCCTTTTATTGATTCCCCCTTGACAAACGCAATACAAAAAACTAAAATAGGTTACACAATCAAATACAAAAATAGAGGAGCGAGGGGCAAGGTACGCGCGGCATTATGCGGGCAGGCATTGCGCGGAATGTGTTCGTCGCCGAAAGGGAGGTGGCATTGCCCTGCGCCTTGCCTTGGGGGCGGGGCTCAGTGCGCCGTCACTGTATGCGAAAATCGCATTGCGCTATTTGGAATGTTTCCGAATGGCGCGTTTTTATTATTTTACGGAGGTAACATTATGCAAGCAACCATACGCCTGCGCATGAGCGCGCACGACGCGCATTACGGCGGGAATCTGGTGGACGGGGCGCGCATGCTCGCACTGTTCGGGGACGTCGCGACCGAGCTCCTCATTCGCCACGACGGCGACGAGGGCCTGTTCCGCGCCTATGATATGGTCGAATTCCTCGCGCCCGTCTATGCGGGGGACTACATCGAAGCGACGGGCGAGATCATCGAAATCGGCAACACGTCCCGCAAAATGATTTTCGAGGCGCGTAAAGTGATCGCCCCGCGCCCGGACATCAGCGACTCCGCCTGCGATGTACTGGCGGAACCGATTGTCGTATGCCGGGCAAGTGGGACTTGTGTGGTGCCGAAAGCAAAGCAGAGGAAAGTGGAAAGATGAAAGAGGAAAGATAGAGTGGGCAGGGAACATGGAAATGCCTTAACTTTCCCCTTTCCTCTTTCCACCTTCCTCTTAATGAAAGGAGCTCCCATGGAAAAACTCATCATCACCGCCTGCATTTGCGGGGCGGAAGTCACGAAGGAACACAACCCGGCGGTGCCGTATACGGTGGCCGAGATTGCGCGGGAAGCCAAGAGCGCCGTTGACGCGGGCGCGGCGATTATACACTTGCATGTGCGCGAGGACGACGGCACGCCCACCCAGAGCGCGGCGCGCTTTGCCGCGTGCATTGCCGCGATTCGCGAAGTTTGCCCGGATGTGATTATCCAGACGAGCACGGGCGGGGCCGTGGGTATGAGCAACGAAGAGCGCTTGCAGCCCATCACATTGAACCCGGAGATGGCGACCCTGGACTGCGGCACCTGCAATTTCGGCGGGGACGATATTTTCGTCAACACCGAAAATACGATCATTGAGTTTGCCCGGAAGATGACAGCGCGGGGTATCAAGCCCGAGCTGGAGGTCTTCGACAAGGGCATGATCGATATGGCTCTGCGCCTGCACCGCAGGGGCTATATCGCCGATCCCATGCACTTTGATTTTGTGATGGGCGTGAACGGCGGCATCGCGGCAACGCCGCGCGACCTCGTGTTTATGGCGGGCAGCATACCGCCAAACAGCACTTGGACGGCGGCGGGCGTGGGCCGCGCGCAATTCCCCATGGCGACCATGGCCATCCTGATGGGCGGGCACGTGCGCGTGGGCTTTGAGGATAACATCTATTTGGAGAAGGGCGTACTGGCCAAGAGCAACGGCGAGCTGGTCGCCAAGGCCGTTCGAATCGCAAAGGAGCTGGGGCGCGGGATTGCGACCCCGGCAGAAGCGCGGGAGATTTTGGGGATGTGAGCGTAGGGTTAAGAGTGAAGAGTTAAGAGTTGCGGTAGGAATCGCAAGCGATTCCCCATATAATATTAGAAGGAATTTCTACTACAACTATTCACTCTTAACGCGATAAAGATTAGGAGTAAGCGATGATGATTGATGAGAAAACAGTAAAATATAAGAGCAAACGATTCGCTGTGAGAATCGTGAATTTGTATAGATTTCTCTGTGAGGAAAAGAAGGAGTATGTGCTTTCCAAGCAGTTGTTGCGAAGCGGAACAAGCATTGGCGCGAACGCTGCGGAAAGCAGCTATGCTATCAGCCGCAAGGACTTTCACAGTAAGCTTCGTATTGCACTGAAAGAATGTGCCGAAACGCTATATTGGATTGAGTTACTTTATGAGACGGGATATTTGGCAAAAAAAGAATATGAATCCATATGGGGTGATTGCGAAGAATTGCTTAAAATGCTGAACTCCGCAACAAAGACAATCGCACGCGGAAGTGAAGAAATACAATGATAAGAAATGCCAACGGCATTTCAACCAAAACTCTTCACTCTTCACTATTAACTCTTAACTGAAAAGGAGAACCACCATGACACAAAAAGGCAACAAATACGGCATCCACCGCGTAATCGCGCCCCAGGGCGTGCTGACGCAGGCAGCGCAGGTGATCGACAATGATATGGAGAAGCACTACTCCAACGAGATCATCTGCGATGTGATTTCGCTGAACGTGGATTCAGCGAGCTTTACGCAGATCAAGGGGGCCTGCGGCGGCGACCCCGAGAGGATTGCGGAGATGATTCTGGGCATCGTCGGGGAGCGCGGGAAGATGCAGAACCCCGTGACGGGCAGCGGCGGCATGTTTATAGGCCGCGTGGCCTATATCGGCGAGGATCTGGCGGGCCGGGATCTGAAGGTGGGAGACAAGATCGCATCGTTGGTCTCGCTCTCTATGACGCCGCTGAAGATCGAGAAGATCAAGCAGATCCATATGGATATCGACCGCGTGGACGTGGATGCGAAAGCCGTGCTGTTCGAGAGCGCGATCTATGCGAAGCTGCCCGACGATATGAGCGAAGCCCTCGCTTTGGCCGCGCTGGACGTGGCGGGTGCGCCCGCGCAGACCGCGAAATTGGTGAAGCCGGGCGACAGCGTGCTGATACTCGGCGCGGGCGGCAAGAGCGGCATACTCTGCTGCTATGAAGCGATGAAGCGCGTGGGGCCAACGGGCAATGTCGTCGCCATGATACGCCGCGCGGTGCAGGGCGAGGAGTTGCTGGCCCTGGGCGTATGCCATCACTATATCGTTGCGGACGCGACCAGGCCCGTCGACCTGCTCGAAAAAGCGCTGCTGGCGAACGGCGGCGCGGAATATGATATATCGATCAGCTGTGTAAACGTCGAGGTCTGCGAAATGTCGGCCATACTGCCCGTGCGCGACGGGGGGCTGGTCTATTTCTTCTCGATGGCGACGAGCTTCACGCGTGCCGCGCTGGGCGCCGAGGGCGTGGGCAAGGATGTGACGATGATCGTCGGCAACGGGTATACCAGGGATCACGCCGAGATTACCTTGCATGAATTGCGTGAGAGCGAGAAGATTCGCGAGTTGTTCAACGCTAAATACATTTAATTTGTAGGGGCGCGATATATCGCGCCCTGGTGGAATCAGAACTGCACCGGATGGGGCAGATTTAATGTGTTACAGGGCGCAATGTATTGCGCCCCTACGAATTCAATAAAGGAGCCACCTATGAACCGAACAATCTTCACCGACATCCCGGAATCCCAATGGAACGACTGGAAGTGGCAGCTGACGCACCGCGTCGAAGCTTTGGCGGAGTTGAAACGCTATGTGCAGCTCTCCCCTGCCGAGGAATTAGGCGTGGCACAGTGTTTGCAGAGCCTGCGTATGGCTATCACGCCCTATTATCTGTCCCTGATTGATTTGGAGAATCCGAACGATCCGGTGCGCAAGCAGGCAATCCCCACGGCGCGCGAATTGGATGTGGCGGCGCACGATTTGGCCGATCCGCTGCATGAGGACGGGGACGCGCCCGCGCCGCGCCTGACCCACCGCTATCCCGACCGCGTGCTGATGCTGGTCACCGACCAGTGCGCCATGTATTGCCGCCACTGCACGCGCCGCCGCTTTGCGGGGGCCACGGACAGCACCACGCCCGCGGCGATATTGGATCAGCAGATAGAATACATAAAGCAGCATCCCGAGGTGCGGGACGTGCTGCTCTCGGGCGGGGATGTGCTGACGCTCAGCGACAGCAGGCTGGAGAGTATCTTGCAGCGCCTGCGCGAGATTCCGCACGTGGAGATCGTTCGGATCGGCTCGCGCATACCCGTGGTGATGCCCCAGCGCGTGACGCCCGAACTCTGCAGTATGCTGAAAAAATACCACCCCGTTTGGCTGAACACGCATTTCAACCACCCCTGTGAGATCACGCCCGAGGCGGCGCACGCCTGCGCCATGCTGGCCGACGCGGGCATACCGCTGGGCAACCAGAGCGTCCTGCTGGCGGGCGTGAACGACTGTGTGCACGTGATGCGCAAATTGGTGCACGAACTGGTGAAGATGCGCGTGCGGCCCTATTACATTTATCAGTGCGACCTCGCGCGGGGGCTGGAGCATTTCCGCACGCCCGTCGCGAAGGGGATTGAGATCATCGAGGGCTTGCGCGGGCATACCTCGGGCTTCTGCGTACCGACCTTTGTGGTGGACGCGCCCGGCGGCGGCGGCAAGATCCCCGTGATGCCCAATTATCTGATTTCGCAGGGCGGCAAGCGCGTCGTCCTTCGCAATTTCGAGGGCGTGATCGCGGCCTATACGGAACCGGAAGCATATGCGGAAAGCTGTGACTGCGATGCCTGCGGCGGCAGACACAACAAACCCGCCCTTGGCGTGGCGGGTCTGCTGGCCGGACAGCAGCTGGCGCTGGAGCCTGAGGATTTGGTGCGGAAACGTAGGGGCAAATGAATTCTCGCGACGCTGTTGCGAGAATTTGCAAGGGATGTCCCTACAAATGAACGCTCAGATTCGTAGGGGCGCGATATATCGCGCCCTCCCGGAACACAAGCAACAACGGGCAAGCACATTACCGCAAATATCAAAAAACCAAGGAGCCACATGAAAACCGCAGTGGATGGATACGGAAGTGGAGCGTAAGGGCATCAACGCATCCAAGCTGCTGCAAAACGCCATCAAGGTGGAATTGGGGATGTAGTCATCATGTTAACCAAACTAAACCTAAACCAAAACACAGTAAACAAGGCCCGCCAAAGCGCCGCCCGGGTCGCCGCCGATACGCAAAGCTTTATCGACCGGCATACGACCGTCACCGTGGAGCGGGCCGTCTGCCGTCTGTTGGGCGTGGACGGCGTGAACGCGTTCGAGGTGCCGCTGCCCAATGTGGTGGTGGAACATCTGCACGAGAAGGGCCTGCTGCCCATGGGCACGGCCCTGCTATTGGGCGCGGCGATGATAGAAACGGGTCTGACCCCACAGCAGATCGCTGAGGAACTCGCCGCGGGGCGCTTAGACCTGTCCCGCGTGGAGATTCGCGATGTGGAGACCGCCCACGCCGCCGCCGCAAACATAGCAAGGGAAACGGCGGAGCGCATACGCGCAAACGCCGCCGCGCGACGCGCCTGTCTCGCCGAATACGGCGACAAGGACGCGCCGTATATCTATGTCATCGTCGCGACGGGCGATATATATCAGGACATCATACAGGCACGAGCCGCGGCGGTGCAGGGCGCGGACGTGATCGCCGTGATCCGCACGACGGGGCAAAGTTTATTGGACTATGTACCATATGGCGCGACGACCGAGGGTTTCGGCGGCACCTATGCCACGCAGGAGAATTTCCGCCTGATGCGCGCCGCGCTGGACGAGGTGGGCGCGCAGGAGAAGCGCTATATACGCCTTTGCAACTATTGCTCGGGGCTCTGCATGCCCGAGATCGCCGCGATGGGCGCGCTCGAGCGCTTGGATATGATGCTGAACGACGCGCTCTACGGCATACTCTTCCGCGATATCAATATGCAGCGCACGATCATCGACCAGTATTTTTCGCGGGTGATCAACTCCTTCGCGGGCGTGATCATCAACACGGGCGAGGACAATTATCTGACGACCGCCGACGCCGTGGAGGAAGCGCATACCGTGCTGGCCTCGCAGTTCCTGAACGAGCAGTTTGCGTTGCTTGCAGGGCTGGCCCCACAGCAGCAGGGTCTGGGGCATGCGTTTGAGATAGATCCGGACGTCGAGGACGGTTTTCTGATGGAGCTGGCGCAGGCGCAGATGGCGCGGGAGATTTTCCCCGATGCGCCGCTGAAATATATGCCGCCGACCAAGTTTATGACGGGCAATATCTTCCGCGGGCATGTGCAGGACGCGCTGTTTAACGCGGTGACCGTGCTCACGGGGCAGAAGATACACCTGCTGGGTATGCTGACCGAGGCCGTGCATACGCCCTTTCTCTCCGACCGCGCGCTGGCCATTGAGAACGCGCGCTATATCGAGCGCACGATGCGCCACTTGGGCGAGGAAATCAGCTTCCGCGAGGGCGGCAGGGTACAGGTGCGCGCCGCAGAAGTGTTGGAGAAGGCGGCGGCTCTGCTGGCCGAGATTGAACGGCGCGGGCTGTTCGCGGCGCTGGAAGCGGGCGTGTTCGCCGATATCAAGCGCCCCCGCGACGGCGGTAAGGGGCTGTCGGGCGTGGTGCGCAAAGCACCGCAATACCGCAATCCGTTTGTTGACCTCATGAAAGGAGGCGTTGCCCAATGAGCGGGAACTATAATCTGAACAAAACCGCCTTCGATACCTTGCTGGATTTAAGCAAACTGCGCCCCTATGGCGACACGATGAACGACGGCAAAGTGCAGCTTAGTTTCACTTTGCCCGTCGCGGACGATGAGCGCGGCGCGGAAGCGGCTAAACAGCTGGCGCGCAAGATGGGCATAGCCGACCCGAACGTCGCCCACCACGCGCCGCTCGACAGCAGCTTCACCTTCTATGTCGTCTATGGCGGCGTCGCGCACAGCGTGGATTATAACGCCATACAGGTCGTCACCGTGCAGGAGAAGACCATGGATATGGAGGCCGTCAACGCCTATATCCGCGAGCACATAGGCCGCAAGGTCGTCGTCGTGGGCGCGAGCACGGGTACGGACGCGCACACGGTCGGCATCGACGCGATCATGAACCGCAAGGGCTTCGCGGGGCATTACGGGCTGGAGCGCTATGAGATGATCGAAGCGCATAACCTCGGCAGTCAGGTGCCGAACGAGGAGCTCTTGCTCCGCGCGCGCGAATTGAAAGCGGACGTGCTCCTCGTCTCGCAGACCGTGACGCAAAAGGATATCCATATCTCAAACCTGACCGGGCTGATAGAGCTGTTGGAAGCGGAGGGTGAGCGGCAAAACTATATCGTCATCTGCGGCGGCGCACGCATCGGCCACGAACTGGCGAAGGAGCTGGGCTATGACGCGGGCTTCGGCGTCGGCAAGTTCGCCGAAGATGTGGCGACGTTTTTCGCAACGGAATTGGCGCGACGTAGTGGCGCAAAATAAGAAATTATGCGAACGGCTTGTAAATAAATAGTAAACGTGTTCGACATTCTGAAAATTCACTTGCGAAGATCCCTCCTGTTATGCTAACCTTACGGCACTATTTATGCCGTGCACCATGTGTTGCACGCAAAAAAATGTGAAAAGAGGTAAGCCATCCATGAAAAAATCCTCCCAATTCGGTCGTCTGCTGATCGTGATCTGTTTGGTGTTGGGGATGCTTCTGACATCCGGCCTGGCCCTTGCGGCTTCGGGCGCGGATCCCGATGCCAAGCGCGAGGTGCCGGAAGTGGAAATCCCGTCGCTTCGCACAGCGAACAGCAAGACCTATCGCCTGTCCGACGGAACCTACCGCTATGTCGCCTATGCCGAGGATATCCATTACAGGGGTACGGACGGCCTGCTGAAAGATATCGACAACAGCATTTCGGCAGCAAGCAAGAGCGGCTATCGCTACAGCAACACCGCGAACGCCTGGAAGAGCTATTTTGCGGATACGTTGAGCGCCAACCGCGCGGTCACATTGGAAAAGGACGGGTATCTGCTCCATTTCAGCATGCCGCAGGCCGCAAGCAAGGCGACGGTGCAGAAGTCCGATGCCATGAAAGCTTCGGCGCAGGCCTATTATAAGGAACTGCGCGCAGACAACCGCTCCGTCATCTTTGAAGAGGTGCAGCCGGGCGTCGACGTTGCCTATACGGTCAGGACGAATTCTCTGAAAGAGGATATCATTCTGAAATCGGCTGCCGCGCCAAACACATTCCAGTTTGATCTGTGCACCGAGGGGAAGCCCCTGACCGCCGATGACGCGGGCGGCACGATCGCGTTCCGCAACAGCGCGGGCGAAGCCGTGTTTGTCCTTGCGCCGCTCTATATGGAGGACGCAAACGGCAAATATTCCGAAGCGGTCAGCTATACGCTCAAAAAATCGGCCACAAGCTATCAAATCACCCTGACGGCGGACAAGGACTTCCTGCAGGCCCCCGATACGCAGTATCCCGTCGTCATCGATCCGTCCGTTATGATCACCGGATCGGATGATACGAAGGATACCTACATCGACGAACAGTATCCCGATAGTAATTACAACACAGCCGAAAACTTCTGGACGGGCGGCACGGCGGGCTCCAACATCATGCGCGCCTATATCCGCTTCGATCTGACGGGTTCGACGGTTCCCCCTGTCGCGCAGGTCACGGCCGCCTATCTCCGTCTCCAGCGAAACAGCAGCGGTGACGGCGTAGTCCCCAAGAAGGTCATTGCGAACCGCGCGACGGCGGATTGGTACTCCGCCACGAAAATCGGCACCGTCACCTGGGAAAACCGCGACCAGTTCCCGTATACAACGGAAGGCGCGACGGGCCAGCAGGTCTTCGATACCGGATCCTGGTATAAGATTGACGCGACCGAAATGGTCAAGAGCTGGCTGAACGGAACCAATCCCAACCATGGCTTCGTGCTGAAGGAAGCGGATGAAGCATCCAAAACGCAGAAGACCAGGTGGTTCTCCTCGGACGCAGCGGCCGGGAAAAGACCCGAGCTGGTGATTGAATATTCGACCACGCCTGTGACCCCTGCCCCCACGGCCACGCCCGTCGGCGCGACCCCCACGCCCACACCCGGTGGCACCTGTAACTGCATCGTAGGCGACGTGAACGGCGACGGCATTGTGTCCGCTCTCGACGCCGCGCTGATCCTGCGCTATCTGGCGGGTCTGTACGACCTGGTGACGCCCGTATACAACAAGGGCGACGTCGCGGTTATCAACTGGATGATCGATTATAACGCCTGGCATCTGCCCAAGGCGCCGGCGGACGGGAGCTCCATCCCGCCGGAGTGGGATCAGTTGGGTGCCGGTCAAACGACACGCTATATGATTTGGACGGATACCGCTAAAGACAGGCGTCTCATCCATCTGAACTGCAGCGATATGGGCAGAACTGTTACCATCTGGAATAAGACCAAGCTGAAGAATACGCTCGACCTCAGAGGGCTTTCCGAATTGGTATACCTGAATTGCAGCGGCAACGATATCGAGGCACTGAACGTCACAGGTCTCTCCAAGTTGGAGGAAATCAACTGCAGCCGCAACACCATAGATACGTTGCAGGGCGTCTCGGGTCTGGTGAATTTGATAGCTCTCAATTGCAGCGATAACTATCTCACCTCGCTCAGCCTGTGCCCGACGGCCAAGTACATCTATTTGGATGTTCGCTACAACAAGTTCCCCTATCCCGGCATCATCACCGGCTACAATTCCGCTCTGTGGGATAGAGAGAACTTCTATTACACCCCGCAGAGACCGTAAGGGATTTGTGTAATCGCATATGTGACACAAACGGACAGCCGCAAGGCTGTCCGTTTGAGCGTGTCGATAAATTCCCAACCCGGCAGTCTTGCGCGCGGTGTAAAAAAATGCTATGCTGGCCTTGCTAAAACACGGAGGAGGTTCCAATGCCGAAATTTATTTCCATGGAAGACGCAGCCCGCATGATCCCCGCGGGCGCAACGATTATGGTCGGCGGCTTTATGGGCTGCGGCTCGCCGCACGGACTGTTGACAGAGCTGGCGCGCATAGGCACGGGCGGCTTGACCCTGATTTGTAACGACGGCGCCTGCCCGAACGGACCCGACGGCAGCGAGTTCTACGGCGTGGCCAAGCTGATCCATAACCGTCAAGTGAAGAAACTGATCGCGACCCACGTGGGGTTGAACCCCGAGGTGGCCGCGCAGATGAACGAGGGCACGCTCCTCGTGGAGTTGATCCCGCAGGGCTCGCTGGCCGAGATGATACGCGCGGGCGGCTATGGCCTCGGCGGCGTGCTGACCCCGACGGGCTATGGTACCATCGTGCAGGACGCGCCGCATGTCCACAGCGTCATTGAGATCGACGGCGTAAACTATCTGTTGGAAAAACCCATCCGCGCCGACTTCGCGCTGCTCGGCGGCCATACGATTGACCGTGCGGGCAATATCTGGTATAAAGGCACGACGCGCAACTTCAACCTGCCGATGGCCACCGCCGCCGATATCGTCATCGCCGAAGCGGAACATATCGTAGAAATCGGCGCAATCGAACCGGAAAACATGATGACGCCCGGGATATTGGTGGATTATGTAGTGGGGGGTATGGAATAATGGAAAACGCGAAAGCCTTTATCGCCCGGCGCACGGCGCGCGAATTGCACGACGGCGATGTCGTCAACCTCGGCATAGGCCTGCCGACCTTAGTTCCCGCCTATCTGCCCGAGGGTACGCATGTGATATTACAGAGCGAGAACGGGATCATAGGTCTCGGCCCCAAGCCCGCGCCCGAACTTGCCGACCCCCTGCACGTCACCGATGCGGGCGGGCAGGCCAGCGCCGTCGCCCCCGACGGCTGCTATATCGATTCCTGCACGAGCTTCGGCCTGATTCGCGGCGGGCATGTGGACTGCACGATACTCGGCGCGCTCGAGGTGGACGCGGAGGGCAACCTTTCCAACTGGATCATCCCCGGCAAGCGCGTACCCGGCATGGGCGGCGCGATGGATCTGGTCGTCGGCGCCAAAAAGGTCATTGTCGCCATGGAGCACACGGCCCGCGGCGCGGCCAAAATCCTGAAACAATGCCGCCTGCCCTTTACCGCCGTGCGCTGCGTAGACCTCATCATTACCGAAATGGGTGTGATGCAGGTGACGCCGCAGGGCCTGCAATTGGTGGAGTATAATCCCGAGTTCACCATAGAGCAAATCCGCAAGGCGACGGAGGCGGAGTTGCTGATCTCCGATGATCTGCGGGAGATGGTATAGCTATGTTCGTTTACTGGGACGGGTTCGAAATCGATGGCTCCGATACGGATTTCAATATCGTTTTGCCGGAAAATGTGCAGCTGCTGGAGTTTGTCGACTGCTTTTTGTCCATACCCATATTCAGCGGAAGCATGGAGCCGCAGATTACGTATTTCAAAGATAAACAGCATACGCTGCGCATAGACGCGCTCCGGGACTTGCTGCTTGCGGGCAACTTCCCGGATATCTGCATCGATATAAACTGCCTGCACATAGAACAGCTTTCCGATGAATTGCGCGCAAAAATTTATGCAATCAGCGAGCGCCGCGAACCGCATGAAGACGCGTTCGGGAAAGTAGAGCATCCCTGCACCGGGCCCGTTATCCAGAATTACTATACACGGGGCGAGATGACGGTGGGCCTGTATATCCGCATGCCCGATAAAACGGAAAGCCGTATGGAGGAAGATATTGAAGGCTATGTAAATAACATGGAACTGATCCGCTCCGCGCAGCAAGGCCTGTATTGTTTTCGAATCAATGTCGGCCCGAGCTTTTATTATGAGTATGCCATGTACATCGTCGATTATCTGCGGGACCGTTTTCCGGGGCTTGGCACTTGGGGCGGATTGGATTGTGAGGGCGGCTGGACTGACGGCTGCACCTATGCGAATTCAATATACTGGTACGAAAAGATACAGATTCCGCTCACGTGCAGTGCGAAAGACATGCTTAAAAGATTGGCGGAACATCAGATCGTCCGTTCGCACAAGACCTACTATAATGCCAAGTGGAAGTGGCACTGCGAATATTCCGACGGATATTATTTGGCAACGCATGCCCCCGCCCTCGCGGATGTGGAGAAGGAATTTCATCCTGTTTCTTTTGACGAATATGCGGACTTGGTGGACAGCGCGCTCGAAATGGGTTCGGATACCTTCACCACCGTGTGCGTTACCGCCGCACAGATCATACTGCCCAAAGCGGAAGAATACGCGGCCAGACCGAAGATTGTCCGCTTACTGCAAAAAACACTGCCAAAGATTGAACAGACACATCATGATGGGTATTTTACCGGCTATCTGGCGTTTACACGTGTTGGGGATAAGCCCGTTTGCGAATTCCGCGTGCATTATTCCATGAAGAAGTATTTTCTGACGCTCCTCAAGCTGATGGATCATGCATAGGGTTCGCGCGGAGGAGAACGCCCTGCTGCTATGGAACGGGGCGCTTGCGCGTACCGCATATATTTCCGGCGAAGAATTGCACGCCCTCCGCGCTTGGGCAGACGGCGAGGACAACGGGTTTTCCGAAAGACTGAAAGGGCTTGGTATTATAAGCGATGCCGCCAAAGCGACGATTCGGGAGGCGATCGCAAAAGCGGCAAAGCAAAAGGCGCCCGCCAATTCTTTTTGCGCGCCGGAGAGCATCCACATTGAACTGACTTCCCGCTGCCCGCTAAACTGTCCGCAATGCTATAAAGAACAAGCCAAAACGGATTTGGCGTTTGCAGTATTGCTCGATGCAATTCGGCAGGCCGATGAAATGCACGTTTTTCAAATTGCGCTCGGCGGGGGCGAACCGCTCGTCTATCCCCATTTGCTTGCAGCCGTTGCCGAAATCAGCGGGCGTGGGATGGGTGTTTCCATCACGACAAGCGGCGTTGGGCTTACGCGGGCTTTTTTGTCGGAGCTGAGGAACGCCGGGCTGCATCATATGCAATTTTCGCTGAACGGCTCCAGCGAAGAAATCCATTCGCGTTCACGGGACGGGTATGCGCATACCATAAACGCTCTCCGGCTTGCAGGTGAGGCCGGAATCTCATTCGGGATCAACTGGGTAGCGCGGATGGATAATATTGACGATTTTCCGGCTTTGACGGAGAAAGCCAAAGGCCTGCACGCAAACAATATAAACATACTGCGATATAAGCCTTCGGCAAAGGAATGTTATGCGGCCATCTGCCTGTCGGCTGATAAGCAATTGTTTCTCGAAGACGCCGTCAAAAGCACGGTGGGGATTTCAATCAAAGTCGATTCGGCCTTTACCAATCTGCTCTGCCATGTCAACGGCAGGACGAGTTTCTTCTCGGGCTGCGGGGCGGGCAGACGCTTTCTTGCCATGGATGCGGACGGGTATTATCGCCCTTGCAGCCATATTCCCCTCAAAGAAAGGGCAAACAGCTTAAAGGAATTGTGGTATACTTCCGCCAATCTGGCCGCGTTTCGCTTCGCGGGAGATAAAATTAAGGAGCCCTGCGCTTCCTGTGGATTTCTGAACGGCTGCTTGGGCTGCAGGGCTGTCATGCTGGGGCGAACAGGCGATTTTTATGCAGGCGATATAAGCTGCCCCTTCCAAACACAAAACCGGAGAGCATGCATATGAAAACCAAAATAGACAATATCACCGCAAAACAATACGGAATCGATGCCGGAGCAGTTGTAGTCGGCATAGCTGACGCGAATGATTTTCATCCCGCGCCGGATGGGTTCAGGCCTTCCGATATATTGGAGGGCTGCCGTTCCGTGATCGTTTTGGGCGTGCCCTTTCCCAAGGAAGCGCTGTCCATGCAAGCGCCCGCATATACGGAACTGCGCAACGCCATGCTGACGAATATGACGGAGATTGCGAAGAAAGTCGTAAAACGGATCCAAGCGGATGGGTATCAAACAAAGGCGATCAGCGCTTCAGGGGGCAGAACCATCGACGGCAAGCACTGGGGCCATATATCGCTGAAGCACGCAGCGGAACTGGCGGGTCTGGGGCGCATCAACCGCAACTATCTACTTACGAATGACCGATACGGAAATCTGCTTTGGTTCAGCGCGGTTCTGACAGATGCGGCGCTTGTGCCCGATGAAAAAGCGCAGTATATGGCCTGCGACAACTGCGGCAAATGCGTACAGGCCTGCCCCTCGGGCGCGCTGGATACGCCCGGCGCGTTCGGAAAAAAAGAATGCGCACGGTTCTTCAAAATCATCAATAAAAAGCTGGAAATACAATGTTTCGCGTGCCGCGCGGCATGCCCCTATCGATTTGGCCTTCCTACACAATAAGCATCAGCAGCGGCACCAGCACCAAACAGGCCAGCGTCGTCAGCGTCATCCCGAGGGCGTTGTAGTTTTCATCCGCGCCCGCGTAGGCGGAGACGATCACGGATTGCGTCATTACGGGCATCGCCGCTTCGATCACATAGACGCCGCGGCCCATACCCGTGATGCCTGCCACGATGCACAACCCCAGCATGCAGAGGGGCGCGACGACGAGACGCAGTACCATCACGGCTGTCAGGCCCCTGTCGATGCGTATGTTTTTGAGCCCCGTTTCATAGATGATAAAGCCCGTATAGAGCAGGGCCAGCGGGGTGACCGCGGAACCCATATAGCCGAAGAGCGATGCTAATATGGCGGGGAGTTTGACGCCCAGAAGCACGAGTATGATGGACGCAAACATGCTGATGAGCGGGGGCGAGAGCAGATTCTTTGCGGCCTGCTTCACGCTGAATTTTTCCCTGTCGCCCGAGCGGTGGATGAGAAAACTGCCTATGCTCCAGAACAGGAGCGCGTTCAGCGTATGAAACAGGATCACATAAGGCACGCCCGCGTCGCCGAACAGCGCGTGGCACATGGGATAGCCGACGAACATGGCGTTGGAGAAGCCGCCCATCGCCACAAAGCCGCCGAAGCGCTTGTGCGGTATTTTCAGCAGCTTGCCGACCCCATAGGCCAGTGCCGGCGAGAAGAACATGCACGCAAGGGCGACCCAAATGAACTTGCCCGCACCTTGCAGGAGTTCGACGCTGATATGCGCAAAGGTATTGCCGAAAATCAGGCAGGGAAGGGCGGCGTTGATCAGGAACTTGACGACAAAGCCCTTGTGCGCCGCCTGCATCCAGCCTGCTTTGCCGAACAGCCAGCCCAGCGCGATCATCGCGAGGATGATCAGGACGGCGGAGAGGGAACTCCATAAAGTGGCGGCCATATTACTCCTTCAGCTCAGCGCGAATCGCGCTTGAATTGCAACCATGGGGGGAGGGTCGGGCTGCCCTTACCGCGTATCCAGACGACTAAGCTTTGCAGGACGATGAACACGCAGAGCAAAAGTCCGCTGATGATCGCCTGGTAGTTGGAATTGATCCCGGCGCTTCGGATGATCTCGTTGATCACCAGCAGGGACAACGCGCCGATGGGGGAGCCTATCATGTTGCCCACGCCACCCGTCAGCAGGGTCCCGCCGATGATCGACGACGCGATGGCCTTCATCTCAAAACCGCTGGCGTTGCCGACATTGCCCGCCCCGGTTTGCATGATGAAGACATACCCGGCAACGCCCGAGAGCAGCCCGCAGAGGACATACGAGAAAAACTTGGTGCGTTTCACGTTGATCCCCAGCATCAGGGCGCTCTGGCTGTTTCCCCCGGTCGCGTAGAGGTTGCGCCCGAAGCGCGACCATTTCATGAGTACCGCAATGACAGTCACAACAACCAATGCAATGATCATACAATAGCTGATGCGCAGCGGAATAAAGTTTCCGAGCCGATTTACGGTGCCGAGCCACTGAATCTTGATATCCGCTTCACGGAGCTTGAGAAAGGCGGGCAAAGCCGCGTTGATCGGGTCTTTGTGAATAACGGTCAATAGTCCGTTTGCCAGGAACATCCCGGCCAGCGTAATAATAAAGGGTTGAATATGGAGGTATGAAACCAAAAAGCCTTGCAGGGCGCCGAAAGCAAGGCCTATGCCCAGCGCCAGGAAGATGGAGCCCGCCACGCTGCCCGCGCGGCCGTTGAGGAAAACGGCGCAACACATGGTGACGAGACCCGTCACCCCGCCGACCGAGATATCGATCCCGCCGCCTATCATCACGACGCTCATGCCGCAGGTCAGGATGATGAGCGGCGCGTTGTTGTTGAAGAAGTCGACAAAGGTCTGTAAATTTCTGAAGCTGGTGGGGAATCGGAAAAACCCCACGGTATACATCGCGACAAAGATCACCAGCGAGATGAGAAAGAGCAGGTTGGAATTCGAGATAGATTCTCTGCGTTTCCTTCTCTCCATATCAGAGCACCTCCTTCGTCGGCACAATCGTTTCCTCCGCGGTCCGTCTTGTGAAAAGTTTGGTCAGGTAGGCCTGCACGACAGGCGAGGCGAGCACCATGAGGATGATGATAAACAGCGCCTTCATCAGTTTGATGGCTTCGCCGCCGACTTTCAGGCGCAACAGGGTCTGGTTCAGGATTTCGATCGTATAGGCGCCGATAACCGCGCCCTTCACGCTGAACTTTCCGCCGCCGAGCGCGTTTCCGCCGAGAGCCACCGCCAGTATCGCGTCCAACTCAATGAACTTGAGGATGTTTACGCTGTCGTGTCGACCGCTCTTGCTGACCGCGATAAACCCCGCGATGGAGCAGCAGACGCCGAGTATGATAAAGCTCGTCAGCTTCACCGCGACGGGGTTGATCCCGTTCAGGCGGGCCGCTTCTTCGTTGATTCCGACGGCCTGGCTGTAGAGCTTGAGATTCGTCAGTTTAAAAACAACAGCGAAAAGAATGATACACGCGATCGTGATGAGTATGGGCGTTTGAATGGGAATTCCGGGCAGGGAGAAGCCGATTTGCTTGATGATGGGGTATTGCAGGTTCGGGGAGACCTTCCCGTCGATCAAAAAGGCGAGCGACCTGCCTGCGGTGAAGAGTATCAAGGTGGCGACCATGGGCTGAACCTTGAAGACGGATACCAGGGTCCCGTTGAACGCCCCCAGGAGCGCGCCCGTCAGGCAGCTTATGAAGAAGGCCGCCAGAACGACGCCCCAGCTTACGGCGCTGCCGGGGGAGCGCGCGAGGTATTCCCGAAGCACCATGGCAAAGACGGCGGAGGTGACGGCACCGATCACGCCGACGCTGATATCCTGCCCGCGGGAGGAAGCGTTCACGAGCGACATGCCGATCGTGATGATGACGAGCTCGGCGGCTCCGTACAGCACGCTCGGGATGGGTCCGTAGATCACGCCGTTTCGGAGTTCTATGGCGAAATACCCGAAGCCGCCGCTGACGATGTTGACGGCGACGAGCAGGAGCAGCACGACCAGCGGGAGAAAGAGCGGGAATGACGAGAGACGGAATTTTCTCTTTGTGGGCTCAGGCATTTTGCGTTACCTCCCCTGCAATGGTGTGCATGATCTTGCTCTGGGTCATATCCTCGCCGCTGAGCTCCCCGACGATGTTGCGGTCGCGCATCACGATGAGACGGGAGCAGGTGCGAAGCATCTCTTCGATCTCGGACGAGATAAACGTGACGCTCACCCCCTCGGAAGCGAGTTTCAGCACCAATCTTTGAATTTCGACCTTGGTCCCCACGTCGATGCCGCGGGTCGGCTCGTCGAGGATCAGGTATTCCGGGTGTATGAGCAGCCAGCGCGCCAGGATGACTTTTTGCTGGTTGCCGCCCGAGAGCGAGTGGACGGGCGTGTCGCTTGACGGGGTTTTGATGTTCAGCAGGGCTATATATTCATCCGCAAAGGCCCGCGCCTTCTTGAGCGAAAAGGGTCTGAAAAACCCGTGCATGGTCTGGAGTGCCAGGACGATATTCTCCCGCACCGACAGGTCGGCGATGAGCCCGTCGCCCTTGCGGTCCTCCGGCAGATAGCCGATGCCCCGCTTCATGGCATCCTTGGGTTTTCGGATGCGGATCCGTTTGCCGTTGATTCGCACATTGCCCCCGGTCACCTTGTCCGCCGCGAAAATGGCGCGGACGCTTTCACTGCGCCCCGAGCCGAGCAGGCCCGTAAACCCGTTGACCTCGCCCTTTTGGATATGGAAGTCATAGGGCCGCACCCCCGCCGCGCTCGAGAGCGACTCGGCCTCAAACACGGGCGTGCCGCCGTCCTCTGCGGCTTCCTTGAGGTTCTTGAGCTTTTCGACGTCGCCTAACTCCTTGCCCATCATCTTGGAGACCAATTCCACCTGCGGCAGTTTTTCGGCCTCGTATTCGCCCACAAGTTCGCCGTTGCGCAGGACCGTGATGCGGTCGCTGACCTGATACACCTGGTCGAGAAAGTGCGTCACGAAGATAATCCCGACGCCCCGCTCCTTCAGCTCGCGCATCAGCGCGAACAGCTTCTGCACCTCGTCTTCATCGAGAGAGGAGGTCGGTTCGTCGAGGATCAGGATCTTGCATTGCATATCGACCGCCCGCGCGATGGCGATCATCTGCTGCACCGCCAGCGAGCAGCTTCTCAGTTGTTGCGTGGGTCTCGCCGGAATGCTGAGTCCGTCCAGGATGATCCCCGCGCGCCTGTTCATCTCGCGCCAAGACACAAATACGCCCTTCTCCCGCCCGATAAACATATTTTCGGCGACGCTGAGGTTGGGACAGAGCATGATCTCCTGATAGACCGTGCCAACGCCGTTCGCCTGCGCCTCGTGCGGCGAACGAAACGCCGTTCTGCGTCCCTCTATATCAATTTGGCCGGAATCCTTCTGATAGACCCCGGTCAGCGTTTTTATCAAAGTGGATTTGCCCGCGCCATTCTCCCCCATCAGGGCATGGATCTCGCCCCTGCGGAGTGTGAAATCTACGTCTTGCAAGGCGCGTACACCGGGAAATGCCTTGCATATGCCCCGCATTTCCAACACAATGTCATTCGGCATTATGAACCTCCTATAGATAGGACTGTACGGTGCGAGTATCACATCTAAGGTCGAACCCCGCACCGTACAGGCTATAACATGTTACAACATGCTTACGATGAATGAAATGAGACTAACTGAGCAAGCCCGGGTCCTCGTTGATGCCCATCTTGAGGATGATCTCCTCGGTGATGGTGCGGAAGTCTACGTCGAGTTCATCCTGGAAGACGATACCGGTGGGGAAGGGCAGTCCGGCCTTGATCCACTCGGAGATCTTGGCGGCCTGGCGCGGGTTGCACTGCATATTGAAATTCCAAAGCCCGGCTTGGACATAGCGGAGCGCAAAGCGGTTGAAGTCAAAGCCCATGATGATGACATCGCCGTCCTTGCCGTGGCTGATCCCGGCGGCGTCGAGCGCCTGCATGGCACCGTCCGCCATGCCGTCGTTCTGGGCATAGATGACATTGAACGCAACGCCGGACTGGATAGCGGCCTCGACGACCTTGCGGGCCTCTTCACCGCTCCAGGAGTCGCCGCCCGTGCCGTCCGCGACGATATTGAGCTTCCCGGCTTCCTGCGCGGCCAGAACGGCGGCACTGCGCCCCAGTTCGGCGGCGGAGCCCAACTGGCCGCGGATGAGGATCACGTTATACTCGTCCAGCCCCTGCTCCAGCAGCCAATCCACGGCGATATTGCCCTCGGTGGCCATATCGGAGACCAGGGCGGCTTGGTAATTGCTCTCGTCGGTCTCGATGAGACGGTCAAACAGGAATACCGTGACGCCCGCCTGCTTTGCGGACGCGAGTACGCCGTCCCAACCCGTTGTGTTGGCGGCGGAGATGAGGAGATAGTCCACGCCGTCACGGATATAGCCCTCGGCAGCGGCAATCTGCTCGCTGTTGTCTCCGGTGTTGGTCTGGCTCATATCGTAGCCGTTCTCGATGGAGAATACAGCGTTCATATCTTCGACGTTGGCCTGCCGATAGCCGGATTCCTCAGGGGGCAGGTTGACGATGCCCACCTTGATCAGTTCGGCGGGCGCTTCCGCGCCGAGCTTGCCCGGGTCTTCGTTGATGCCCATGTTCTTGATGATATCTTCGGTGATGCTGTCGCAGTCCACGCCGATTTCATTCTGGAACACGATCCCGGTGGGATACGGTTCCCCGGCCTTGATCCACTCGGAGATCTTGGCGGCCTGGCGCGGGTTGCATTGCATATCGAAGTTCCAGATCCCGGCCTGGACATTGCGGAGCGCGAAGCGGTTGAAGTCAAAGCCCATGATGATGACGTCGCCGCCCTTGCCGTGGCTGATGCCCGCCGCGTCCAGCGCCTGCACGGCGCCGTCGGCCATGCCGTCGTTCTGCGCGTAGATGACGTTGAACTCGACACCGGACTGGATGGCGGCCTCGACGACCTTGCGGGCCTCTTCACCGCTCCAGGAGTCGCCGCCCGTGCCGTCCGCAACGATGTTGAGCTTCCCGGCGTCCTGCGCGGCGAGAACGGCGGCACTGCGTCCGAGTTCGGCGGCACAGCCGAGCTGACCGCGGATCAGGATCACGTTGTACTCGTCCAGCCCCTGCGCAAGCAGCCAATCCACGGCGACATTGCCCTCGGTGGCCATATCGGAGACCAGCGCGGCTTGGAAGTTGCTCTCATCGGTCTCGATGAGACGGTCAAACAGGAATACGGTCACGCCCGCCTGCTTCGCGGACGCGAGCACGCCGTCCCAGCCCGTTGCACTGGCGGCGGAGATGAGGAGATAGTCGACGCCATCGCGGATATAGCCCTCGGCGGCGGCGATCTGCTCACTGTTGTCTCCGGTGTTGGTCTGGTTCATGTCGTAGCCGTTTGCGACGGAGAACACGGTGTTCATATCTTCGACATTGGCCTGTCGATAGCCGGACTCTTCGGGGGGCAGGTTGACAATGCCAACCTTGATCAAGTCTCCGGTCTTATTTGCCGCGGGATTGCAGGCGACAAGGGAGAAGACCAGCATGGTGAGTAGAACGATTGCCAAAGCTTTTTTCATGTTCATTCCTCCGTTTTTTTATTTGGGGATACGCAGGAACAGTATAGCATATCGGTCTGTTTTCCCGCCGTAGAAGCGTTACAGCAAAAGGTTTGCTTTTTTCTTTACTTGCATTTTACAGTGCGCAAAAGTGCAAATTTTTACGATAAAAAAACGCACATATGTCGGACTATTTTGCCGCATATTGCGCGCGATAATCGCGGGGGGTCAGGCCGGTATTTTTCTTGAATATATAGCTGAAATAGCGCGGGTCGTTGTAGCCCACGGAGTAGGCGACCTCGCTCGTGCGCACGGACAGGTCGGCCAGTCCCTCTTTGGCCTGCGCGATGCGCACGCCCGTCAGATATTCGATAAAGGTTCGCCCGGTTTCCTGCGCGAAGATCGTGCAGAAATGGTTGCTCGAAAGCGCGACGTGGGCCGCGACCGATTGCAGGGAGATATTCGCGTCGGCATAGTTCTCGTGGATATACGCCTGTGCCTTGCGGATCAGGGACGCGTATTTCATCCCGGCATGCGCGTCCCGCGCGGCAAAGGTGCGGGAGAGTATGCTCCGCATCGCGGCGTCGAGCTCCTCCCGCGTGGAACGTTTGAAGGGGAGGGCGCTGAAATTTTTGGTCTCGGGCAAGACGCTTTCGGCGTCGCAATGCAACTCTTTGAGGAGTTTGGCACAGGTGATCAGCATATCCATCAGCAGATAATCGGCGAAGAGCGCCGAAAGCACAGTCTGCTCCCCGAGCGGTTCGAGCAGCTTCTCGATGATCGCGGGGATATCGGTCTCGGTCGCGTAGCGCAGCTGAGCCTTCCTCGGAACATTCTCCGGCACAAACGCGCCGATCTCCAAGAGGTCGCTGATGCTGTAGATTTTGCCCGCCATCGCGCTGCCCAGTCGCTTGAAGATCTCGCCCGCCTGCGTATACGATTCGGGGATGGACGGGAGATGCGAAACGCTGCCGCCTATCCCGATGCTCGCCGCAAGCTCCGTATTGTTCGCGATCTCATGCTGTACGGCCTGCGCAAAGGAATAGGCCCGCTCGACGACCGCTTCATCCGAGCCGCCCTTGATGATGGCGGCGATCCGCTCCACGCCGCCGAACGAAAGCCAAACCCCGTCGTCGGCCTCCGCCAGATTGTGCAATATCTCCCGCGCGAGGAGCAGCTGGCCCCCGCTATGCCCCGACAGTTCGATGCGCACGACGATATAGCGCGGCGCAATCAGGGCAATGCCGAACGCCAGCGCGCGCTCGATGACTTCGCCGCTTGCCACGCCGCCTGTGAGTATATCCGTAAAGAGGTGCTGCGCGTTCAGGAAGGTCGTATTCTTGAGCATGGCCTGCAGCGACGCCGTACTGTTGCGTGCCTTGGCCTCCCCCTCAATGGCGGTCGCCGCGCTCTCGAGCGCGTCCAACAGCTCCGAAACGCTGATCGGCTTTAAAAGATAGGCCTGCACGCCGATGCCGATGGCCTTTTGCGCGTAAAAGAACTCGTCGTGGCCCGAGAGGATGATAACGCGTATCCAGGGCATGGTCTGCTTCACGATTTTCGCAAGCTGCAAGCCGTCCATAAAGGGCATGCGGATATCGGTGAGCAATATGTCCGGCTGGATATCCTTGATCAGTGACAGCGCCATCTCCCCGTCGGACGCTTCCCCCGAGAGCGTAAAGCGCGTATCCTCCCATGCGATCTGCGTGCGTATGGATTCGCGCACCACAACCTCGTCATCCACCACGAAAACCTTATACATGCACGACCTCATTCCGAACGGGGACGGAAAACGATACGGTCGTCCCCTTCTCATATTCGCTTTCGATGAAGAGCCCCGCCGCGCTGTCATAATACAGGCAGAGACGCTTATCGACGTTATACAGGCCATAGCCTTCCACATCGCTGCCGGGCGCTTCGCCGCCGAGTTGCGCGCGGACGGCTTCAAGCTTCTCCTTGGGTATGCCGATCCCGCTGTCCGTCACCGAAAAATGCATGCGCTGGCCCTCGAGCCAACCGCGCACGACGATGGTCCCCGGGCGGCGTATCAGCTTGATCCCGTGATAGATCGCGTTTTCCACCAGCGGCTGCAAGACGAGCTTGAGCATCAGCTGGTCTTTGAGACGCTCGTCGATCTCAAACGAATAGGTCAGGATATCGCGATAGCGCACATATTGCACCATCAGATAGCTCTCCACGTGTTCGATCTCCTGTGAAACGCTGATCCAGTCGTGTCCGCGGCTGAGCGCGATGCGGAAGAAGGTGGACATGGCCTTCGTGATGTGGATTACCTCGTCGTTGCGGTTGGACTGGGCGAGCCACATAATCGCGTCCAGCGTGTTGTAGATGAAGTGCGGCGTGATCTGCGCCTGGAGTATGCGCATCTCGCTCTTCTTCAGATTCTCCTGTTCGCGTATGGACTCCTCCATGAGCATGCCCAATTTCTCGGCCATCACGTTCAGGCTTGCCGTCAGG
This sequence comes from Clostridiales bacterium, assembly GCA_009779405.1. GTDB lineage: Bacteria > Bacillota > Clostridia > Christensenellales > CAG-138 > WRCT01. The sequence goes on along the minus strand of WREI01000004.1, from coordinate 5,882 downwards.
TTTTCTAACTCCCGCACTCTGGCCGATTCCGTGCGCGCGGCCAGATCGCCCTGCGCTATCCGTCCGGCAAAGCGCTCGAGCGAATAGATGGGCTGTGAAATGCTCCTGGTCACGGCCCTCTGCGTCGCCACCGCGAACAGGCAGAGGAACAATGCAATGAGTATTTCCAGCACGATCGTCAGCCGCCACGACGAGAGGATCGCACTGTTCATCTGCGAGGCGACCTCGATTTCGAGCAGTATATACTCTTGCAGCAGGTCGGTAATGAGGTCGGCGACGCCGCGTATCTCTTCGAGGGTGTCCTCCCATTCCTCCACGGGCCGTTCGTCCCGTATCTGCGTGCCGAGACCGTCGATATAGCTTTCCAGCCGAGATACCGCGCGGCTGGCGACGACCAGCTGTTTGGAATTGGTGTTGCCGGGCGCAAGACTGGGGAGTTCCTCCAACTGGAGCTTGATATCCTCCAGAATGACGTATTGTTCGCCGTCTTCAAAGGACTTGTTCCCCGCGACGATATTGAACATCTCGTCGGGGATGCGCTCCTGAATGATCTTGTTCAGGTTCCCGACACCGGAGACATTCGTGATGATGCGGTCGTATTGCTGTGTATGCGCGATCGAGAAGCCGATATTGATAAAAAAGGGAATGAGCATGAGCACGATAATGATGAGTATGGAATTGCGTATACGCGAACGTATGCTGTGCATGCGCAGCATGCGCCGTCGGAAACGTTCGACAAGGCTCCCGCCGGTCATATCAGTAACCCCGCTCGCCCACAAGCGTGAGATCGTCGTACTCGGTGAAAACGCGCTCGATGTTATAGGTCTTGCGGGGTATCGGCTGCCCCATGGCCAGCAGGATGGCCAGTTCCATCACGCGATCCCCCATCAGCGGCGTACATTCGACGACGCAGTTGATCTTGCCCGCCCGTATCGCGTCAATCGCCGCCTGTTCTCCGTCCACCGAGATAATGATGATATCCTTGCCGGGCCTGAGCCCCGCTTCCTCGATGGCCTCGATGGCGCCGAGCGTCATACTGTCGTTGTGCGAAAACAGGACGTCGATATTCGGCACGCTTCGGAGCAACTCGATCATCTTTTCCTTCCCCTTGGAGCGCAGGAAGTCGCCGGAGATGGTTTGCACGATCTCATATTTCGGATTGTTCGCCAGCAGTTCCCTGAATCCTTCCGCGCGGCCCTGCATGGGTGAGGAGCCCGGGGTGCCCGTCAGTTCGACGATGCGCACGGGGGCGTCAAAATAGCGCGTGCGGTCCAGCAAAAACTGCGCGGCACGCCGGCCCTCTTCCACAAAGTCCGAGCCGATAAAACCAGCGAACAGCGATTCATCCTTAACGTTGACATAGCGGTCGCAGAGCAGCACCGGGATGCCCGCCTCCTTTGCTTCGGCAAGCACATTGTCCCAACCGTCTTCGACGATGGGCGCGAACACAATCACGTCCACCTGATAGGCGATAAACGAGCGGATGGCCTTGATTTGATTCTCCTGCTTCTGTAAAGCATTCTTGAACATGAGCTGGATGCCGTAGCGCTCGGCCGCCTCCTGGATGGAGCGCGAGTTGCCGTTGCGCCAGGCGCTTTCCGAACCGAGCTGTGAAAAGCCGAGAACGATGGTCTTTTGCTCCTCCTGCGGATTGGCTTCCGCTTCCTGCGGCGCAGTCACGCAGGCAAACGACGCAAAAAACAGGCAAACCATACAGACAATAAACAGTCGCCGTAACATCTGTGCCCCCTCCTTTGCGAACGGTATGCAAACCCACTCGCAGATTCATTATATAGCAAAGACGGGGAAAAAGGAAGTTGGGATTTGCCGTGAAGTTTCACGTTTCGCTTATAATGTACCTCATCAGTTCCTCGCCCAGTCCCAGCAGGCGGCAGATCATCAGCGCGTTGGCGGGGAGGGCCTGGTCGGGTGATACGGGGGCTATGCCATAGTCCATATGGCGGGCGATCTGCGCGGGGCGCTCCGCTTCGGGGAACCTGCACAGGGTCTCTATATCGATATCTTGCAGGCCCGCCGCCCGGTAATGCGCGTTCGCCCTTGCCGCGACGCCCTCATAGTGCGTGGCGATCACGCTGATATTTTTCTGCGCGTTCAGGTATGCGCAAAGGCCGCGCGCGATGGCGCCGCCCTCGGCGGGGTTGGTACCCCGCGCGGGCTCGTCCAGGAGGATGAGCGCAAAGCCCTCGCCGCCCGCAATCTCCCGCAGGCGTACCACCTCGCCGCCAAAGCTCGACAGACTGCGGGTTGCGTCCTCCAAATCTTCCGACACCAGATACAGCTGATCAAAGAGCGGACAGCTTGCCGACTCTGCGAAGGGATAGAAGCCGCAGTGGATAAGCAGAACATTGAGGGCCAGCGTTTTCAGCGTGACGCTCTTGCCGCCCATGTTATAACCCGTGAGCACGGTCGCGCCGGGCGCGAGGGAGATGTGGAGGGGCGTGAAGTTTGCAATCTGCGGGTTGACCATGCCCGCAAAGTGCAGGGTATGGGTGCCGATAGCAGGCTTGGCGCAGTGATATTGCCGCGCGAGCTTGGCCTTTTGGATGCGCAGATCTATGTGGGCTATGCTGTCGGCGTTTTGCTGGAGGGCATTTTTCCATGGCAGCAGTTTTGCCGACAGGCGCTCCATTACTTGTTCTTCCTCGGCCCGTTCGCGTTCGATAATGTCCGCGCGCGCGTCGGGCAATGCATTCCGTTTCTCGGCGCGAATCTCCGCCAGCGCAGGGCTGAACCGTTCACTGACGGCGAAGCTGGCGACGCGGTTGCCCTCGGGGTCGAGCAGCTCCAAAGCGGGCAGGGTCTCCGCAAGGATAAATCCGGCGCGCGCAAACAAGGGCCCAAGCGCGTCCAAAATAAGCAGATAGCATTTGATCTCAAACAGATCCACTTCATCCAAGGCCCCGCCTATACGAGAAAGAGATCCGCGTATATCCCGCAATTGCGCGAACTGCTCTTCAATCTGCGCAAGCAAGGCAGGGGAGAGGGACAGTATGGCCTCGATAGCGTCCAACTCGCGTTGCAGCGCCCCGACCTCCCGCGGCGCAAAGGGGCGCAACTTGCGCAACAGCGCGCGCCCGTAAGGGGACGCGGGCGCAAGCAAATCCAATACATATGTGAAGCCTATGCGCTGTTTCTGGGGGTAGTCGATTATCATTGTGTTCCTTTCTTGGGCAGTAGGCAGTAGGCAGTAGGTTTGAGGGAGTGGAAGCTTTATGGCTTGAATGCAAGGCACTACTGCCTACTGCCTGCTGCCTACATCTATCACAGGCACATCCACCCTTGCTGTCATTTTCTGCAAGAATTCCGCCGCGTCGAAGCTGCTGCCATAGGCCGAATACGGGTTCACCGCCACCGCCGCGAGGGTGATGCCGTCCCGCACCGCCAAACTGCCGCCGCGCAGTTCCAATTTATGCAGGGCCGACGCCGAGAGCAGCAGGCGGCTCGCGTCCTGCGCGATGACCGTGACGCCCTCGGGCAAACCGCGCAGCAGGGGCAGCAGGAAGTGATCCGTCACCGCGCCGCGCACATGAAGCTGCTTGTCACAGAGCACAAATTTCTCCCGCGTATCGGGCGGATCGCCGGGCAGCGCGGGCGTTTGGAGTATGCGGCAGATATGCGCCGTCTCGGCAAGCGTGGCTTCCATGCCGCCGAAAGACGCGCCCGCGCAGAGGACGGTCGCTTCCGCCACGCGGCGCGAACAAAGGCTCTTGCGGCCCACCGCGCCGTCAATCAGGATGCGCGACGCGCCGAAGCGCCAAAACAACTGCGAAAGCGAGACCAATTGCTCCGTGACGGAGGGCCCCGCCAGCTGCACCTGCCCGTCGCTCAGCGCGCGCAGGACGATCACCTCGCCCAAGGGCGTTGCGACGCCCGTCGCCGCCAAAATTTCGCGCGTGATATCGCAGTGGCGCAAGAGCCCCGCCGCCGTCGCCAGCAGCGTACCCTGCCGCACAAAGATACCGGGCTTTTGCGTACCCGTCACAAGGTCCCACGTTTCCCCGTCCCGGCCTATCGACGTGAGCGCAAGGGTTTCGTCCGCAGGCACCTCGCGCAAAATCCGGTTCAAAACCGTAGTCTTGCCCGCGTTCTTGCAAATCCCCGCCAGCGCAGTAGCGCGGAAGCGATGGATATGCGGGAAAATAATTTGATCCATAGCGCCCCCTTTCGCAAGTTTATATTTATTATATCACAAAGTCACATAATACGGTATAATGTAGGGGCGCGATATGGCTCGTTGCTATTAAGGAAGTATTGGGGCTCCTGCCCCAATACTTCAGTGGTTCGCGCAACTGTCCCCGATTACTTCGTTAAATGGGGCGACCCATATCGCGCCCCTACAATTTTATGGCATTCAAGCCCATTGCGCGTTGCGCGTTGAACATTGCGCATTGCAAAGCCCCAATCCGAATCGTCCGCTATGCAGACGTTCAGATAGCCCTGATTCGTGGACGTCATTTCTCTCGTTGTTTTTAGGTTTTTCTGCTTGATCACGGGGCAGAAAAACAAAAGCTCCGAAAAACGGAGCCTTTGCTTTGCTCGCAGTTAAATTTGAGACTGTCTTGTAACGCTCTGCCGTTCCCGCGTGTCCCTTCGAATGTCCGCCTATCAACAAATCTGTCCCTTGTCGCGGTACGCGTCCCCCTGACACGCCCCCTCGTGAACTATGCCCCTGTGCATTTATCGGAAGTGGAAACCTCAGCATTTCCCTGACCACTAATCAACTGTTTTTCCACTTGCTTTTCAAGCTTCTTATTCCACCTGTGCGTAATGATAAAAAACAGTATCGGTGCGGGGATCATCAGTATCGAAACGATCTTTGTAAACGGACTCGGGTCAGAAACCCACAAGTGGCATATCCCTAGTAAAGTAAAGTTCAGAAACCAAAATCCCATTGCTATCCCACTCATACATCGCCGCTTCGCATCCATGGGGGTTTTAAATACTACCTTGTCAACATTTTTAGTTAGTATGATCCCGCCGGTTTTATATAATGCGATACCGCCAGCCAGTATAATGACTATCATATTGGCAAAAACCAGCAATCTAAGATAATCTTCTTGGTGATCGTGATCACTCACTCTTGTCATTATTAAAACAGCCATGCATAGGAAGAATACAGATGAAATGACCGCAATCACCACGATGATAGTACCGTTCTTTTTTACATGATGGTTCATTTCTTTTTCCTCCTAATAGGCACACGCAATGATTTTTTTAGTAATAGCTACTGTCCTTGTATTCCCTGCGCTCGAAGACGTTCCAACTCCAGAAGGAGATGGAGCGCCTGTTGGCAAGGGGGGTAACTGTTCTTTAAGTTCGTCAATCTGCCTTTGCAAGTCATCAATCTGTCTTTGCAGCTTTTCTATTTCCCGTGTATGAGTCTCCTCTTGCGCCTTTTCTTTTTGATTTCGACAAAGATACTCATCTTGGTGATCACTCACTCTTGTTATTACTAAAACGGCTGTGCATAGGAAGAATACAGAAGAAATGACCGCAATAATGATAATAGTAATATTGTTTCTCTTCGTACGGTTGTTCATTTCTTTTTCCTCCTAATAGCCGAGTGCGAGCTACTATTTGTAGCTGAAACTACTCTTGTGTTGCTTGCGTTCACGGGGGGTGTCCCCTTGTGTCTCGTGTGTCTCGTCCCCTTGTATCTTTAAGATTATATAACGCCACGCGCGCGGGGGCAAGCGCTTTTTGTCTAACGGTCCATCCATGCAAATTGCAAATTAAATTGCCCACCCTCCGCAGGGTCTGGGAGGTCGCACCTCCCAGCGGGGTGCGGGGCGGCGCCCCGTGGCTTTCCTTCACACTGTTGCTGCTCTTTTGGTCTGCTATCTCGCCGCATATTCCTCGTT
>WREI01000003.1 GCA_009779405.1 Clostridiales bacterium | reverse complement strand
GAACGTCACTTTCGGTTACAACGAGGGGCAACCCGTTCTGCACAACCTGTCCCTATATGCCAAGCCCGGGCAGAAAATCGCGTTTGTCGGCTCCACGGGCGCGGGCAAGACGACCATCACCAATCTGATCAACCGCTTTTATGAAATTCAAGAGGGCGAAATCACCTATGACGGGATAGACATCCGCCGTATGCAAAAGGACGCCCTGCGCGGCACCCTGTCCATGGTGTTGCAGGATACGCATCTCTTTACGGGCAGCGTGCGGGAAAATATCCGCTACGGGCGACTGGACGCCACGGACGCGGACGTGGAAGCAGCGGCGAAATTGGCCAACGCGCACTATTTTATCGCTCATTTGCCGCAGGGCTATGACACCATCCTGACCGCCGACGGCGCGAATCTGAGCCAGGGCCAACGGCAGCTGTTGGCCATTGCCCGCGCTGCTGTGGCCAACCCGCCCGTACTGATTTTGGACGAAGCAACGAGCAGCGTGGATACGCGCACGGAGCGGTTGATCGAAAAGGGCATGGATAAACTGATGCAGGGGCGCACGGTGTTTGTAATCGCGCACAGGCTCTCCACAGTCCGCAACGCTGACGCGATTTTGGTACTCGAACACGGCCGCGTCATTGAACGCGGCTCGCATGAGGAGTTGCTGGCGATGCAGGGCAAGTATTACCAGCTGTATACGGGGGCGTTTGAGCTTTCATAGAGCACATAAGAAAGGCAGAGAGTATGGAGTATTGGGAGTTGGAGAATATGATTGCGGATTTGTCGCTGGCTGAACTAATTGGTCTGCGGTTATATCCAATACGCGATACGCTCCTTTCCGATCTCACATCGTCCGCATCAATCCAACAACCTTCCCGATAATCTCCACTTCCTGCATCGGGCGCTCTATCGGCGCATAGGCGGGGTTTTCGGCGTTCAATGTGACGGTCGCGCCGCGCTTAAAATAGCGTTTGACCGTATAGCTCTCCTCGTCTACCCTTGCGACGACGATTTCACCGTTATATACCTCGTGACAGGCGTGGATGATCAGAATGTCCCGTTCAAAGATGCCCGCGCCGCTCATGCTGTCGCCCTGCACGCGCAGCATAAAGTTCTCGTCCGCTTCCCGCGCATAGGGGAAGATGGGGGGCAGGGGGAAGGTATCTTCCACGTTCTCCTGCGCATAGATGGGCAGTCCGGCGGCGACCTGCCCCAAGAGCGGCACCGCACGTTGGGTTGACGCGTTGCGTGACGCAACGGAATAGGCACGCTGACGGTTCGCGTCTTTCACAATCGCCCCCTCCTGCGCCAGTCGCTCCATGTGCGCGTGAACGGAGGCGGGGGAGGAGAGACCCACGTGCTGCCCTATCTCCCGCGTGGTCGGCGGGTATCCGTTTTCCTCGCAATAGCTCTCTATAAAGCGCAGTATGCGCAGTTTTGTATCGTCCGCTCTCTTCATGCGCATATCATAACACAGCTTTTTCAAAAAAGCAAACAATTGTTCGTATTTTTACGAAAAAAATTGACATCGTGCGCCGAAAATGATACATTTCACTTATGAAAAAGGTTGAAATATATACGGACGGTGCCTGTTCCGGCAATCCGGGTCCCGGCGGTTGGGGTTGCGTGCTGCTGTATGGCAAGCACGGACTGGAATTAAATGGGTTTGACGCAGATACAACCAATAACCGTATGGAGCTCTTGGCGGCGATTCGAGCTATGGAAGCATTAAAAGAGCCCTGCACCGTTGCGCTGTGTTCGGACTCCGCCTATCTCTGCAACGGTTTTTTGCAGGGCTGGGTATATCGCTGGCTGAGAAACGGATGGAAAACCGCCACAAAAAAAGATGTAGAGAATATCGATCTTTGGGAGCGACTGCTGCAACTAACACGGGAGCACGCTGTGACATTTCACAAGGTGAAGGGCCACGCGGATAACGAATACAACAACCGCTGTGATGCGCTGGCGCGGGCGGCCGTGCAGGCAAAAGGGAGCACGACGGGCAAAACGTCATAAAAATATAAACAACTATATGTTAAACTTGTCTTTAACACATAGTTGTGATACAATTGCATTCAAGCGTGGACGGCAGTGACTGCCCCTCTACCCTACACAAAGGAGCAGCCGCATGAGCGCCACCTATCGCATCCAACAGGAAAAAAACTTCAAAGCAAAAATTAAGACGCTGCAAAAAGAATTGCCGATTTTCTGCGAGAGTTATTTTCGCTATAAGGAGATTATGGAATCGACGAGCGTGCGCACGCGCTATGGCTATGCTGTGGATTTGCGCAATTTCTTTGCGTATCTGACGGAGGAAAACGAGGAACTGCAGGGTCTCTCCCCCGCCGCCCTGACGGCAGCGCATCTGCGTTCTGTGCGCGTGCAAGATATCGAGGGGTTTTTGGCATCCGTCACGCTATATACAAAATATACCATTTCCCGGGAAACGGGCGAGATCACCGAGCGTACCTTGAAGAACGGCGAAAAGGGGCGTGCGCGCAAGCTCTCCTCCATCCGCTCCCTGTTCAAATGGCTGTTTCAGCAGGGCTATTTGGAGACCAATATCGCCGCCCTGGTGGGTACGCCCAAACTACACGAAAAGGCCATCGTCCGGCTGGAAGCAAATGAGGTAGCAAACCTCTTGGACATAGCCGAAAAGGGCGCGGGGTTGACCTCGCGCCAGCAGGCCTATCACGAGCGCACCAATATCCGCGATATCGCCATCTTGACCCTCTTCCTCGGCACCGGCATCCGCATCAGCGAACTGGTCGGCATCGACATCAAGGATATCAACTTCGCGTCCCATTCGTTCCTGGTCACGCGCAAGGGCGGCAATCAGGAGATACTCCACTTCGGCGCGGAGGTGACAAAGGCTTTGCAGGATTATTTCGCAATGCGCCAGGAGATCATCCCCGTAGAGGGGCATGAAAGCGCCTTCTTTTTATCCATGCAGCGCAAGCGCATCACCGTGCTGGCCGTGGAGAATTTGGTCAAAAAGTATGCGCAGATCAGCGCACCCCTGAAAAAAATCACGCCCCACAAACTGCGCAGCACCTACGGCACCATGCTGTACGAGGAGAGCGGTGATATATATTTGGTTGCGGATGTGCTGGGGCATAAGGACGTCAACACCACCAAAAAACACTACGCCGCCCTATCCGAAGAGCGGCGCAGGGCGGCGGCGAAGATGGTGAAGTTAAGGGAGGATTAAGGCAGGGGTTTCATTTCCATCCCAGTGATATAATCGCCCGATATGGTTCCAATGGTATCAAGAATGCCCTGCAAGGTTAGTTCCACCAAATCCGCTTGCTCTATATACATGTGAACCGAAAAAATCTGATAAACGTTTGTGCCTGTGCTGAACCAGACATATGTTGCGCGCAATGATTCGAATTCCATATCACGCGCGATGCCGTTGCCATTGCCCACTTCTATCAACCTAAAATCATGCCAGACTGCGCCATCCTCCTCGGTGAAGCGGTTTTTCATCCTTCCTATGAGCTCTCCAATGTAATAATCAGGATCCCCCTCAAGGGAACCATCAGGAAGTTGATCATTGGTGAGCGCGAGTCATAGGGATACCATGTAAATGTAATTCCCGCTTCATGCTTCGTCATTTCCCACATAGGTGTACACAGCGTGAAACGCAAATCCCAATCAGGAAGCTCCACGATTGCGGATGCCGGCAACCCGGGCATATCCGTTGCAGCAGGGAATGTTGCTTCCGGCGTGGGTATTTCTGTTGCGTTGGCGAGGTTTTCCGCATCGCGCGCGCAACCGGGTAGGCCGAAAAGCATTGCGGCAGCCAATAACAGGGCTGCCATGGAAAGAAATTTTTTTGTTTGCATATTTGTATTTCCTTTCCTGCTCTGTTTAACTCTGCATCCGCTCCAGTGTCGCAATCTTCAGGCAGAGCGTCAATAGTTCCGCCGCCTTTTCAATCTCTTCTAAACTGGCAAAGCTCGGCGCGATACGCAAATGGCTGTCCTGCGGGTCGCGGCCGTAGGGATAGGCGGCGCCCGCCGGAGTCAGTATTAGCCCGGCATCGCGACAGAGCGCATAGATGCGAGACGCTGTGCCGGGCATGGCGTAGAGTCCGATAAAATATCCGCCCCTGGGATGCGTCCATTTGGCTATATCCAACTCTCCCAATTCGGAATCAAGGGCATTCAGTACGATCTCAAACTTTGGACGCAGTATATCCGCATGCTTTTGCATCAGCGCTTCCACCCCGCTTCTGTCTTTCAGAAAGCGGAGATGCAGGAGTTCGTTCACCTTATTGAAGCTGATAATGGAATAGCCGTAAAGTTTGGTCAGATGCGACAACAGTTCGCGGTTGGCCGCCAGTGCAGCTACGCCTGCGCCTGCGTGGGTCAGTTTGGAAGTGGAGCAGAACATCACAACGCGGTTCGGATGCCCCGCCCGCTCGCATAGTTCTAATATATTGGGGATGGAATCTATCTCCTCGTACAGCGGATGCATGCAATAGGCATTGTCCCACAGGATGAGGAAATCCGGCGCGGCAGTCGTGAGCGCAGCCAGCTTGCGGCAGACCTCCTCGCTGTAAGTCGTCCCGTCGGGATTGCTGTATTTCGGCACGCACCAGATGCCCTTCACTTGCGGATCGCGGAGTGCTTCCCGCACGGCATCCATATCCGGTCCGTCCGCCAACATGGGGATGGGTACCAGCGTCAGGCCGAGCGAGAGTGCCAAATGAAAATGGCGGTCATAGCCCGGACAGGGGCAGAGTATCTTGACGACCTCTTCCCTCCCCCACGGGCGCGGACTGTCGGGCAGACCATTGATCAGGCAGCGCATCAGCACGTCGCTCATCAACTGTAAGCTCGCGTTGCCGCCGACAAAGACGTTTTCGGGCTGCACTTCCATCAGTTCCGCGAACAGTTTCTTTGTGGAGGGCAAACCGCCCGGCATGCCGTAATTGCGGGTATCCACGCCATCCAGGGTGAAATCCCCGTCCGCCACGCCGTTCCAAAGCGCGTCGGAAAGCGCCAGCTGTTCGGGGCAGGGCTTGCCGCGCGTCAAATCTAATTTATAGCCAAGGGTGCATATTTCCGCATAGCGCGCCCGCAACGTTTCCAGCGCCGACTGCCGCTCCGCCCTTGTCAAATTTGCGTATGTCTTCATGGCAATCCCAAGCGTTTCTTCATCACCTTTTCCACGGCGTTGATGATATTTTCATAGCCCGTGCAGCGGCAGAGGTGGCCGGAGAGCAGCTTGCGCAGTTCGTCCCGCGTATAGAGCCGCTTCGTATCCAAAATCTCCACGGCGGTCATAATGACGCCCGGCGTGCAGAAGCCGCATTGTATCGCCGCTTCGTCTACAAAGGCCTGTTGGATATCGGAGAGCTCGCCACCCTCGCCCAGAAGGCTTTCGAGGGTGCGGATATCCTTCCCGTCCGCCCATACGGCCAGATAGATGCAGGAGTTGAAGCATTCCCCGTCAATGAGCACATTGCAGGCACCGCACTCCCCCACCTCACAGCCCTTTTTGACCGAGGTCAGGCGGAAATCGTTGCGCAGGGCGTCCGTCAAACTGGCGCGCACGTCGATCATCAGTTCCCGCTCTTTTCCGTTGATGGTACATTTAATCAATTTCGTTTGCATCAGATCTCTCCTCCGCTCAATTCAATCGCTTTCAATAAAGCACGCTTGGCCAGCGTTTCGCAGAGATGCAGACGGAATTCGCGGTTGGCGCGCCAGCTGGTGCGCGGATTCACATCCTGCAAAGCTGTCTTGCCGAACAGCTCTGCTGTTTCTGCATTTGCGGGCAGTCCGCGCACAGCCGCTTCCGCGCTCGGCGCGCGCATCGGCACGGGTCCCGCGACGCCGTAGGCAATGCGGGCGTCCTCGATCGTCTTCTTATCCGCCGTTAGCTTCACATTCACCGAACAGCCCGTGGTGGCGATATCCATGGCGTTGCGCATAGCGTACTTGATATAGTGACCCTTGTAGCCTTCGTAATCGGCGTTGCGTATCAGGATAGCCGTCAGTATCTCGCCGGGCAACAGCGCGACCTTTCCCGCGCTTACATAAAACTCCTTGATGGAGAGTTGGCGCGTGCCGCCTATGCCCGTTATTTCCATCACGGCGTTCCAGGCGTGGAGCGTGGACGCCGAATCCGCGCTGGTTACGCCGTTGCAGGTGTTGCCGCCTATGGTTCCGATGTTGCGAACCTGCGGTCCGCCAACCATGTCCACCGCCTCACCCAGCACCGGAATGATCTCGTTGATCAACGGGTGTTTGGTGATATGCGAAAAGCTGGTCAGCGGTAAGATGCGCAGGGTGTCATCTTCGTCAAGCGATATGCCGCGCAGTTCATCCAGCCCATAGATGCTGACGAGCTCACAGCCCGCCAAGCGCCCCTCGCGCATCTGCACCAGCACATCGCTCCCGCCCGCAATCACCTTCGCGCCGGGATGCGCCAGCAAGAGTTCGCAGGCGTGGCGAACGGAATTGGCTTCATACAATGCCTTCATATCATACATAGGAACCTCCTATAGCAAGCCTTCCTCTTTGAAACGCTCAAAGAGGACGTGCGGATTCAATGGCACGCGGTTCACAGCGACGCCCGTCGCCTGCAAGACCGCATTGCGTATGGCAGGCGCGCCCGGACAGGCGGGCGGCTCGCCCAGGGATTTGGTGCCGAAAGCGGAGGTCGGCTCCGCGTTCTCCACAAAGCGGGCGACCAGATCGGGATGATCCATGGTCGTGGACAATTTATAGTCCAAGAGGTTGTCGTTCAGGGTTTTGCCCGTCTTGGGATCAAACAGGAGCTGCTCGGAAAGCCCGTAGCCGATAGCCATGCTCATGCCGCCGTGCACCTGTGCTTCCGCCAACTGCGGGTTTACCAAGGTTCCGCAGTCGTGCACGTTGACGATTTTCAACAGCTTCACTTTGCAGAGCGGGATATCCACCTCCACTTCCGCGAAGCAGCAGCCGAACGAATAGGCGTTACTCTTTACCTGATACGTGCTTTCGGCGGTGATATGCGCGGAGTGGTTGAGACTGTAAATAGCTTCCGTCGCCAGATCGCTGAGCGGCAGCAACACGCGCCCGTCCGTTGTGCGGATGATGTTGCCGTCGATGATATCCAAATTGAACACAGGCATGCGCGTCAACTCGCGCGCATAGGTCAATATCCGTTCGCGGAATAAGAGACCCGTCTGTTTGATGGCAAAGCCGCCCACATAGGTCTGGCGCGAAGCGAAGGAACCGAGACCAAAGGGGGTGATATCCGTATCCTGCGAAGAGATGATATGCACATCCTCCAAGCGCACGCCCACGGTATCCGCGGCCATCTGCGCAAAGGCGGTGTCCGCCCCCTGCCCTATCTCCGTCTCCCCCAGCTGCACTTGCAGGGAGCCGTCCTGGTTGAGCACCATGCGGCAGGAGGTGGATTCCAAACTGATGGGCCAAACGGCGGTGTTATACCAAAAGATGCTGTGGCCTATGCCGCGCCGGATATCCCCCGTCTGGTTTTGATATGCTTTCAGCTTCTTCTCGTAATCGATCTCTTTCATGCCGACGGCAAGGCACTGGTTAAAACTATCATAATAATTCTCGTTATGGTCGAACGCGTTCAAAAAGCCCACGGGCATCATATTCTTGCGGCGCAGTTCCAGAGAGTCCATGCCGAGCGCCCTTGCGATATCCTCCACGTGGCTTTCGCCCGCGAACATGGCCTGGGGTATCCCATAGCCGCGCATGGCTCCGGCGACAGGCAGGTTGGTGAACACGGTGTACGCGTCTCCGCGGCAGGCCTTGCAAGGGTACAATTGCGTGAACGCCGACATACCCTTGGCGCAGATGCCGTGTCCGTGCGAAGCGTAGGCACCCTGGTTGCTGAACGCTTCCAATTTCCGCGCGACAAAGGTGCCGTCCGGCCGGACATAGGAAGTGATATGGGAGCGCACGGCGTGGCGCACGCGATTGCTGACAAAGGTCTCTTCGCGGCTCACATCCAATTTGACCATACGCCCGCCCAACTCTTGGCTCAGGAAGGCGCAGAGCGGCTCATAGAGCGTGTCCTGCTTGTTGCCGAAGCCGCCGCCTATATAGGGCTTGATCACGCGCACACGGCCCCAGGGGATGCCCAGGGCCTGCCCCACCACGCGGCGCACGATATGCGGGATCTGCGTGGAGGAGACGACGACTATCTTGCCGTTCTCCTTGTAGGCATAGCAAACATGATTTTCGATGTGGCAATGCTGCACAATGGGGGTATCATACCACCCCTCGAATTTTAAGAGCCCCGGCTCGCGTATGGCTTCGTCAAAATCGCCGTAGCCCATGGTGGTATGCGCAAGTATATTGTTCGGGAATTCTTCGTGCAACAGGGGCGCGCTATCCGCCATCGCTTCTTGCACGTCTGTAACAAAGGGAAGCTTCTCATACTCCACCTTCACCAAGCGGGCGGCCTGCGCGGCGGCGACCTCATTCTCCGCCACTACGGCGGCTACATCGTCCCCGTAGAAGCGCACGTGGCGCGCCAGCAGATTGCGGTCCGACACATCCTGATGGTGTGGGTCGGTAGACCAAGGGTGTCCCGCGGTGGGAAAGCGCTGTTCCGGTACATCAAAACACGTAAAAATCTTCACCACGCCCGGTACGGTCAAAGCTTCTGCGGTATCCACATGCTTCACGATGCCATGCGCGACGGTGGAATGGACTACCTTCGCGACAAGCGCCTTCCGATCCGCCAAATCGTCCGTATACATCGCCCGCCCGGTAACCTTATCATACGCGTCTACGCGTTTTACACTCTTGCCGACATACATACCTTACGCATCCCCCTTCCCTACAAACTGCATCTTTGTTACATCGAAAACGCCCAGATCCGTCAGCCGCACATTGGGCAGCACGGGCAGGGAGATAAAGGACAGCCATATAAACGGATCGCTCTCTCCGCTCCATTCGCCGATGCCGCGCAGGGCGTCGAGCAATTGCCGCAGTCGCTCCTCCATCTCGTTCAGGGATAAATCGCTCATCAGCCCCGCAATGGGCAGGGGCAGTTTGGCCAGGGCGACCCCGCCGGACACGACCACATAGCCGCCGCCGCACTCTTCCAGCAGGTCCACAGCTTTCAGCATATCCGCATCGTTGTCGCCCGCGACGACCAAATTGTGCGAATCATGCCCCACGGTACTGGCGACAGCGCCGTTGTGTATACGGAATCCGCGCATAATGCCGAGACCGATGCGTCCGCTTGCGTGGTGCCGTTCCAGAAGCGCGAGCTTCAGCAAGTCGCCCGTTGGGGTAAACAGCCCGTCCTTGCTTGGCACCTCTTCCATAGTGAGGTGGGTCAGGAGTTCATTATCCACTGCATTCAAAACAGGCGTTTTCCCGTTTACGCGCAATTGCAGACAATCGGGCGCGCGCGGCGCAAGGCGCACGCTGTCATAAATCCCTTCCATGCGCTGCAAACTATGCTCCGCGCCCCGCACAAACGGTTTGCCGCCGACGATAACCGACAGCACATTGAAGTCTTTCAAATTATCGAACAACACCAAATCCGCTTTATAACCCGGGGAAACTGCGCCTATTCTCTCCAAGCGGTGCGCTTCGGCGGAATTGATGGTCGCCATCTGCACGGCGTGTATGGGGTCTATGCCGTTACTGACCGCGCGGCGCAATATGTAATTCATATGCCCCTCGACGCGTATATCCTCCATATGCTTGTCATCCGTGCAGAAGCAAAGGCGGCGCGTGGGCAGTTTTTCTTCCGCGATACGCCGGAAGATACCGTCCATGCCGCGGCAAACGGAGCCGAGCCGCAAGAGGATATACATCCCCTTCCCCAGCTTCTCTTTGATCTCCCAATATTCGCCGCATTCGTGATCCGTGCGCGGGCCGGCGGTGACATACGCATTCAAGCGGTCGCCGCCCAGCAGCGGCGCGTGTCCGTCCATGCATCCGCCTTCAAACAGCGCCAGCTTCTCCAGCATGGTTTCTTCGCAATTCACGACGGCGACGGAATCCATCACCTCGCCCAAGCCCAATACGCGCGGATGGGATAAAAATTCCTCCATATCGCGCGCATAGAGCTTGAAGCCGCTGGTTTCGAAGCTCGTGCAGGGCACACAGGAGGGAATCATGAAGTATGCGTTGAGGGGTACATCCTCCGTCTCGCGGAGCATATATCGTATGCCGCGCGCGCCGCAGACGTTTGCCATCTCATGCGGGTCACAGATCAGGGTAGTCGTCCCCTTCTCCAAGACCGCGTCGCAGAAGCGGGAAGGATGTGCCACCGAGGATTCGATATGCAGATGCGCGTCAATCAGGCCGGGGCAAAGGTATGCCCCTTTGGCGTCTATCACGCGCGCCGCGTCATAGTCGCCTATGCCCAAAATCAAGCCGTCCGCAATGCCGACGTCACCCTCTTCAATTTCCTCTGTGAATACATTGACCACGCGGGCATTTTTGATGACAAGTTCTGCCTTCTTGTCCCGCGCGTTTTCGATATGCTTTTTTAGATTATACTGCGCCAATTTACAACACCACCTTTTCCGTAGTATAGCATCTTTGTAAAAGCGGCGCAAATGGTTTTTGTTGAAAATGGCCTTAAAATAACTTTTTCCGTACAGGCAGCAACGCAAACAGCAAGGCCATACCCAGGACGCCGCAGCAGACGATCTCGCCGATGCCGACCGTAACGGCGAAATATGGGATGGGGCTCAGGATGCCGTAGGAATCCGTGAAGCCGTAGCCATAGTGCAGAATCAGGGGGACGATGACGATGTTTGCCACAATTGGCGGTACGGGCGCAAGCCATTTGCTTTTGCGCAGGAACCAGGTTCCGAGCGCCCCTGCAAGCGTGGCGAGAGAACCGAATACAATATCCCACCAAATGCAGCCCGTGAGCAGGTTTGCCAAAAAGCAACCGACAAACAGGCCGGGGATGGCGGCAGGGGTGAAAAAGGGAAGGATGGTGAGGGCTTCGGATAGGCGGAATTGGATCGCGCCGCTGGCCAGCCCAGCCAGATTGGTCAGGTAAGTGAGGGCGACATAGAGTGCGGCGATGACCGCCGCCTGCGTCAGATAGCGTATGGACTTGTGCATCTTGAAGAATTCCTTTCATACAAAACAAAATAAACCGGCCGGTTCGCTTTGCATGAATGCCACATCGGGTGTTAGTCGCTTGCGCGATCGCAACCCTTCCCGCAAGGCGTGGGAGGATAAGGGGATTGTAACATATGCCACCGTGAAACGCAAAGTGGAACTTTTAGGAAACAGGAGGAGGGCGCGAAGTAAACTGAAATAATAAAAACCTATGTAAATATTTTCTTCACAATATCCAAAATTGTTGGTACAGCGGCAATGATAGTCGCAAAGTTTGCAGCATCTCCCAAAAAGTTGCGAACATATTGCCATGCACTAGGTTTCTCACGTTTGTTAATAACGGTTTTTATCTTATTACGCATAGTTGAAGAAACGCTCTTATGCTTAACTATTGTTTCTAACTGTGCAATTATTAGTTCATAATCATTACGGCGTATCTTTTCGCATTGCAATATGCTATTTCGCAAAGCATCAAGCGAGTACCCCATGTTACCCACATTAAGGCTCCCTGCAACTTCTGAAGCGGTGGCAAAATTGCTAGATGAACCGCCCATCGTGACAGTATTCTTATTTCCGCTAATTAGAATCATTTGAATTCTTTCGTTTTCCTTCACGTAGTTCTCTTGAAGAATCGTGGCAGGATTTGGAAAGCGGACAGCGCCTCGTACATAGACTTCGTCTTTGCTTCTCTTATATAGATCATTGACTTGTTCATAATCTACCTCTCGCATTTCACCTTCCCATCGAAAATGAATCATTTCGGTAGGGGTCATATTCAGGCGGCCTAGAATATTAATTACTTCTCTTCTAAATTCCTCCATATAATGACGTTTTTCAACACCTTGTACATATACATCAATACAATTATCAGACATATTTACATAAGCAGATTGCATGCCATATTCCTTTTCTCTTCTGAAAATAGCGCCGCTTTGCCAGAGACAGGAAAAAACCAATTCATTGTATTTTCGAATCATAAGTCGATGAATTATCGTGTTGGGCAGATAAAGAGCGTTCCAACTTAAATGCAATGCGCCACTTTTATCAAATGTTTTTGCATCTTGTGGTATAGATTTACCCAATTTCAATGGGATTAATTCTTTGCCATCAGCCATTTTGTGTGAGATTTCGAATTCTCGCATAACATGCAGAATATAATCTGTTTCTTTAGAAGTATATACGATTTCAGGTCTTATATCTTCAGGGTGTGTCGCTTCAAGGGTGTTTTTAATTTCTTCATGCCTAAGGATACCATTTTTTGGTGTACGAAGAATCAAACGATAGATACCATTTGTTAGCCATTCAGGTTTGAGGATTCGAAAATCTTCTAATTTGGTAACTACCTTTGGCGAGGAATAATTGTAGCAAATACCTAAATCTTTAAAATATTTAAGTAAACTAATTTGGTACTCTTTATCCATCTTTACGTTACACATGGAACATAGTTTTCGATATCTTTCACCTGTAATATAGTAATCAGGCATATCCTCCAATGCTTGTTTCAAAGCAATGATGCTCTCATTCCCTTGGCTATTATCCCTAATTGCAAGAGCAGCTAACTTAATTTCGTCAAATAGCTGGTTTGTTCCTTCTGCTTTTTCCCACTTTGCAGAAGTAAGTATGGGGCGCATCAGCGATGGATTTATGTCCCTCAGATTACTCTCATTTACAGAAACGTTTTTGTTCAAATCTGCTTTATTCAAGGCTAATATCACAGGACAACCAGGAGCAAAAGATGATATGTTTTTAAGCCATCTTGCTGCTTCGCGATCAATTTCACCATCCTTCCGGCTATCACAAACTAAAACGTACACGGTGTGTTGCGTCATAAAACAACGATGCATGGCGTGCATGATCTCTTGTCCACCAAAATCTAAAATCCGCAGTCGCATGTGTTCTCCAAGTATTTCAACGGGGCAGATTTCAATGTGTATTCCTTCTGTTGGAGGGTTATTACGATCATCATCAAATTCATCATATAGTATACGTTTAATCAATGAACTCTTTCCATTAAAAGCTTCGCCCAAAAATATAACTTTGCATTCATTAATGCGCTCCTTCACTCCAGAATAATACTCTTCAATGATTTCGCGCGATTGGCTAAAGAGAGTAATATTCCCTTCTTCGAGTAATACAGTGCTAAGATTGATGCCGCTTGCTCTGCTAAGAGGATCTGTAATAAATGGCAGTTTAGTTTTTAATAAGTCTGCTGGTATTGAATGTATTCTTGCGCGATATAAATCCAGATTTTTTAGATTGTACAATTGACTAAGCCAATTGGGCAGATGAAAAATTTTGGATGGGGAGTAAATCACTATGCGCTCTATGCCCACCATTTCTCTTACAACTATTGGAAGAGAGGAAAGGCCGCTTTCCCATAGACACAGTATTGAAAGTCTTTTAAGCTTAGCAAAACCATCAGGTAACGCTTCATAATCTGTATCGACTATACTCAGGCTCTTTATACCCCATAATTCTGAAATCCAAGCCAAATCGCAGGAGCTTCCTCGTATTGTAAGTTGCAACAAAGGAAATCCTCGTATTGCTGTCGCTATACTTGTAGTAACTTTTTTTACATTGCATACGCTGATAAAAGCAGAGATTGAGTCCGTATAGAAAAAATATCCAGAGCGCTTGCAGCTATCACTTGCACTATACTCATGAGAATTATCAAACTCAATAAACTCATATCCCTGTGACACCACAACTTTCTTTAATTCAGCAACCAGTTTTCTTGCAATCATGCAAACACCCCTCCCATTATCTCCCTCTGTTTATACTTATACCATAATCAATGTGGCAAGTCAAGATTTACATCGTTATCGCCACGAGCATATCGTATGCGCGACAACAAAACCACACCTTTCCCAACATCAACGGAGCAAGCTATGGCAAACGATGAGGGAGGAAGAAAGCGGAGATAAAAATCAGTGGGAGCAAGCAATCGGAGAAATAAGCATTGGCAATCCATTCGAAAACTCAGAGGAACGAAGAAAGTCTACAAGATCGGTAATCATGTTCACCTTTCAGGCACGCCAGCAACAAAGCCCTTGCGGTGGCCAACACGAAACCATCACTTGAAGCGGCAGTGGATCATTACGTCTTTTTCGACACGGCTTTCAAAAGATAGATTACGCCGATAATGACGCCCATCACGACAAAGATGCCGAGCATACCGAAGAGCATGACCTTGAGAGCTTCCATGATCATAACGAAATACCTCCCTAAAACAGCTTGGGTATAAGGTTCAGTATCAACCCGCCCGCAATCACGCTGGCGATCTGACCGCCCACATTGACGCCCGCCGCGTGCATGAGCAGGAAGTTTTGCGGGTCCTCCTCCAATCCCATTTTGTGCACGACGCGCGCGCTCATGGGAAAGGCCGAGATGCCGCAGGCGCCGATCATGGGGTTGACCTTTTGCTTGCTGAACAGGTTGATGAGTTTCGCGAACAGCACACCACCGAAGGTGTCGAAGATGAACGCGAAGAGCCCCAGCAAGAGGATAACGCCGGTCTCGATACTCAGGAACGAGTCCGCCTGCAATTTTGTGGCGACGACCAGACCCAGGAAGATGGTGATCAGATTGGCCAAGGCATTCTGCGCCGTATCGGATAAGCTGCCCAGCACGCCGCATTCGCGCAGCAGATTGCCGAACATCAGGAAGCCCACCAGACCCACACTGCGCGGGGCAACGAGTCCGGCCACAACCGTAACGATGATCGGGAACAGGATGCGCGTTATGGGGGTAACCCTGCCCGCCGTATAGGGCATGCGTATGCGCCGTTCCTTCTTGGTCGTCAACAGGCGTATGCAGGGCGGCTGTATGATGGGGACGAGGGCCATATAGCTATACGCCGCGACCAAAATACCGCCCATATACTTCGTTTGATAGTAATTGGCGACAAAGATGGCGGTGGGGCCGTCCGCCGCGCCGATGATGCCGACAGAAGCCGCATCCTGCAAGGTAAAGCTGATCGGCAGGGCACTGGCGTCGAGTGCGACGGCCAGCAATAAGGTTACGAATATGCCGAACTGCGCCGCCGCGCCGAAGAGGAGAAGCTTGGGATTGCTTAGCAGTGGCCCAAAGTCTATCATCGCCCCAATGCCGACAAAGAGCAGGAGCGGGAATAGCTCGTTCGCGATGCCCGCATCGAAGAGCACGGACAGAGGGCCGGTCTCCGTCAATCCGTGAATGACCTGTGTGATTGCGCCCGACATAGGCAGATTGACCAAAATCGCGCCAAAGCCCATGGGCAAGAGCAGACCGGGTTCCATCTTATGGCGTATGGCAAGGTAAATCAGCAGCGCGCCGAGAGCCCACATCACAAGCATCTTGATGACACTTCCGCCCGTCATCCCCATCAGGGAACCGAACAATGATTCGATAAAATTCATTATGCCGTCCATATTGTTTTACCGGGTCTCTGTCGCTGCGGAGGTATCTTCCGCCGCTTCCGGTGCGGTGCTGTCTGCAAATATAGGTTCCCCCATATACGCGGCAGCTGCCTGTTGTTCTTCCCGCTCCTGAATCTTCTTTATGGATCGGAGACCCTGCACCGTGCTGAAGATGAGGATGATGTGGTATATAATTCCAACGACGTCTCCCCCGCTGAAACCACGCGAAGAACCCATTGTCAAATAATAAAATAAAGCGAGACAGAGAGTATCCACAATCGCAACGACAAGTGCGGCCAACATGATTCCTTTCTTTTTATTGCAAAAGAACCAAAGGGTAAAAAACACGGCGGCGATAACAGCAGAGAGCGCAATGCCGACGCCGCTGACACCATTTAGAATTGCGAGGATCTGCACCAACATAGCCATCGCTGATGCAAACATAAACATGACATCCAAATTCGTAACGAAGAAGAGGACATTGGCAGCGGTGAACACTGCCATCAAGAACAGAAAGGTACGCGCCGTCTTTACCGTCGTCTCCGGTGCGAGTTTGTCGGGCTTCAAGCCATCGACGACTTGCGGGGTATTGTTGAATTTCTCCATTTTCAAGTCTCCTGTTGGTGTATTATATTCTATCCGGCACCTGTGCCGAAATTTCCATTTCCAACTTTGCGATCAAGTCAAGCACGCTCTGCAGCGCGTTGTCGGGTGCGATATCCTCGCGGATGCGCTTATCGCGGGTCGTCAGCTCATATGCGCCGCGCGCCATCGTCTTGGGGCTGATGATGATGCGTATGGGTGCGCCCAAAAGGTCGGCGTCTGAAAACATAAACCCGGGCGAGACTGCGCGGTCGTCAAACAGGACTTCCACGCCTGCCGTCTGCAGTTCGGCATAGAGTGCGTCCGCCGCTGTGCGAACAGCGGGATCATCGGTGCGCAGGGCGCAAATCTGGACTTGCCAGGGCGCGACCGTGATGGGCCAAATCGGCCCATAGGCGTCGTGCTTCGCTTCGCATACGCTGGCCATCAGCCTGCCGACGCCGATGCCGTAGCAGCCCATTGTGGGGTGTACGCGCTGCCCGCTCTCGTCGTCATAGGTCATACCCATGGTCTCCGTATAGCGCTTGCCCAACTGGAAGATGTTCCCCACCTCTATCCCCCGCTCCACGCGCAGAGCCATAGCGCCGCATTCCGGGCAAATGCCGCCGGGCTTCGCCTCGGCGACGGAGATATAGGCCACGTTGGGCAGATCCCGCGCGGGGGTGAAGCCCATGCGGTGGAAACCGTCGCGGTTCGCGCCACAGACGAGATTGCCCGCGTCCCGCAAGCTTGCGTCATAATAGATATCCGCGTTGGCACTTAGCCCCGCGGGGCCTATGCTACCCACGCAAAGATTGGCGTTCGATAAATCGGCGGCGGGATGGATCTCCGCTTTCAGGAAGTTGCGCAATTTTGTTTCGGAGACTTCCACATCGCCGCGGCAGAAGACCAGAACGAAACGGTCGTCCATGTTGCGCTGATAGACCACGGCCTTGCAGACCTGCTCCGGGCATACGCCAAGGAGGGTGGCCACATCCTCGATACTGGTCTTGTCGAAGGTCTCCACCTCGCGCAGAGCTTCCAATGCAGCGGGCGTCTCGTTATGGATAACCGAATCCGCAGCTTCGATATTGGCGCGATAGCCACAGGCGTCGCAGAGTACGATGGTATCCTCCCCTATGGGGGTAAGGAACATAAACTCATGGCTTACCTTACCGCCCATCATGCCCGAATCGGATGCGACGGAAACCATCTCGGGCAGACCCGCGCGGGCGAAGATGCACTCGTAGGCGCGGTGGCAACGGGCATAATACGCTTCCAAATCCGCTTGCGAAGTATGGAAGGAATAGGCGTCCTTCATGGTGAATTCGCGCACGCGAATCAGACCGCCGCGGGCGCGGGGTTCATCGCGGAACTTGGTCTGGATCTGGTAGATCATAAAGGGATACTTCTGATAGGTCCCCGCGATGTTCATCGCGAGGTGAACCGCCGCTTCCTCGTGCGTCATGCCCAGCACCATATCGGCGCCGCCCCTGTCACGGAAGCGGAGCAGTTCGCTGCCCACGCTCTCAAAGCGGCCGGACAGCTTCCACAGATCCGCAGGCATGGCAACGGGCAGAAGCACCTCCTGGCCGTCAATGGCGTCCATCTCTTCGCGGATGATCTTCTCTATCTTCGCGGCGATGCGCTTGGCGGGCGGCAGCAATGAATAGATGCCGTTGCCGACCTGTTTGATATAGCCCCCCCGCGTCATAAGATTCTGGCTCTCAATCTCATACGCGCGTTCCTTATAGCGTTCGCCCAATAATTTTGATACTTTCATAAAGTAATACTTCCTGTCCCGGGTAGATACAGCCCGAAAAACTCACAAATATATTATATTGCAAGCGTGTCGTTTTGACAAGTATGGAGTTTCATTTTCAATCTGTTTATTCTATGTTGAATAAGGTATTATATTGGGGTATAATTGATAAAAATCAGAGATTGACAGACGAAAGGAAAGGAGGGATGCGGTTGAATCGGCTTATCAGAAGATTTTTACTCTATACGCTTGCTGCATTCTGTATTTTCAGCATGTGCAGGTTTGCGCGCGCCATTGAACAGCCTGTGCCGGATCCGGCAGCGCCGATCACTCTTCCACAAGACTGTTTCGCAGATTCAACGCCGAACAAGGGGCTTCGCTATTTACAAGACAACGATTTCCGAACTTTTTATCCGCAAAATTCACAGAAAAGCGAAGTGGAGTTGCGAGTAGATTTCACCGGGTTGCTCGAGTTGCCCGAAAGTCTTGTGTTGCATTGGTTGCAGGAACCCGGCGCGTATTCCGTTTCATTTGAAACGGAAACGATTACACGGCGGGATATGCCGGGCGGCTATTTGTGCGCGTATTTCCCCATTCCGGCGGGGACGCATACAGCGAAGATTCATTTTGACGGCGCGGATGCAATTGCGGAACTGGCATTCTATGCAAAGGGAACTACGCCGGATGGGTATAAGCAGGCTTGGCGGCCAACGTTTTCGGATTGCGATTTGATGTTGATCGTCGCCCATCCTGACGATGAACATATTTTCTTTGGGGGCATCATACCTGATTACGCAGCACAACGCGGATACAAAGTGACGGTGGTCTACTTGACAGGCAGGGCAAACAACATCTACGGTCGACAGCGCGAAAGCGAAGCGCTGGCTGGATTGTGGAGCAATGGACTGCGAAATTATCCGATCTTTGCACGCTTTAACAGCAAGCTAAGCGGCTCTATCGAAGTTGCCAAGCAAGAAAACAATTGGGAGAAGATTCGAGAAACTTTGGTCGGCTACATGCGCCGCTATCGGCCGGAGGTGGTGGTAACGCATGATAGAAAGGGCGAATACGGACACGGGCAGCACAAATTGCTTGCCTGGCTGCTCCCGATGGTGGTGGAGTATGCGCAAGAAGCAAGGCGTTATCCCAACTCCGCCGAAGAATTCGGAGTCCATACTGTATCAAAACTGTATCGGCATTTAGATGATGCACAGCCCATTCGGCTGGACTGGCGCAGACCGCTTTTCGTATTCAATGGGCGGACAGCTTTCGAAATGGCACAGATTGGATATTCCTATCACCTGTCTCAGCATGAATCTGTTTATATGGTGGATGACAGCGGCCCTTGGAGTTGCGCCGAATTCGGACTCGCATATAGCACCGTCGGGGAAGATCGAGACTGCAATGATTTCTTTGAGAATTTGAATTTGCGTCCACCTCGACGCCGGAACCCGTTTCAATACCGATTCTCTACGCTCCCCCTCTAATAATCTTCTCAGAAAGGTATGGTTATGCATATGAACCACGCCACATTTGCAACGGGGGCGGCGCTGGCCGTCTACTGCACCGAGGAACGCATCAGCTTTGCGGAAGCGATGCTGCGCCGCGAAATGGAGCTGTCGGGCAGCGCGGAGGATGAACTCCGCGCTGAGATGTACAAGAATTTGGTCACAATGCGTGCCAGTATACAAAAGGGCTTGTCCGAGAAGATGGAATCCGTCTCCGGGCTTTCGGGCGGCGACGCCACGCGCCTGTTCCGCTATGCACAGCGGCGCGGCTCCTTTTGTGGCGTCAATACCTGCCGCGCGGTTGCATCCAGTATGGCAGTGGTGGAGGTCAATGCCGCGATGGGGCTGATCGTCGCCGCGCCCACGGCGGGGGCAAGCGGCATACTGCCCGGTGTACTCGTAGAGTGCGGGCAAGCCAACGGTTGGACGGATGCGCAATTGGTGGACGGGCTCTTTACCGCGGGCGCGATTGGGCTGCTCTTTTCCAAGAACGCGACGGTCAGCGGCGCGGACGGCGGTTGTCAGGCGGAGACGGGCGTCGCGGCGGCGATGGCGGCGGGCGCGCTGGTGGAGATTTCGGGCGGCTCGCCGCATCAGGTGCTGGATGCGGCGGCGATGGCGATCAAAAATGTGCTCGGCTTGATTTGCGATCCCGTGGCGGGGTTGGTGGAATGCCCCTGCATCAAACGCAACGCGCTGGGCGCCTGCAACGCCATGCTCTGCGCCGATATGGCCCTCTGCGGCATCACCAGTCTCATCCCCTTCGACGAGGTGGTCGATACCATGCGCATCGTCGGCCACGATATACGCAGTGAATACCGCGAGACCGCCCGCGGCGGTCTTGCCGCCACGCCCACGGGCAAGGAAGTGGCGAAGCGGGTGCGGCGGAATTTGGGGCGGAGGGATTGAGATGGACATAGTATTCTTTTTTGGGCTCTTCGCCGCAGCATTGTTTGCCCTCTTTTTTTCTCTGGCTTTTGGGAAAACGCTTTTGACGCGAATCTATGTAACGCTATTCTTTTGCATCATCGTGCTCTTTGGGACATATTGGATCCTGCGTTCCGATGTCATAAGCCACCGCTTTCCCGCAGAACTGTCCTGGCTGCTGTACCTTGCGGGCGTTTTCGCTTTGGCCGCAATTCTCTTCTTGATCTGGAAACCTTGGCGAAAGAAATGGAAGCTGTATCCCGCGTTGGTACCTGTGGCGCTCTTTGTGCTTACAATAGGCGGCTTGATTGGGTATCGAATCTATGACAAGTCCATTCTGCAGATCCCCATTACCCAAATCAATCTGTCCGAATATACGCCCTTTGCCGAGAACAACCGTTTGGCCGTCCTACCCGAAGCGGCGGATTTGCAGTTTGACGATGCGGATACACTGCCGCGCATGGACGGCGCGACCGCGCTCTACCCGCTCTACGCGGCGTTCGCGCAGGCGGTATATCCGCCTGATGGGAATTATAAATACGCCTCTTCTGATCTCGTTACCTGCACCCGCACGGATCAGGCCTTTCACAATCTATTGAATGGCAGCGCGGATATTGTCTTCTTGAATGATGTTTCGGCCGCGATGCACGCACGCGCGGAAGCGGCTGCATTGCAGTTGCAAATTACTCCGATAGGCAAGGGGGCGTTTGTGTTCTTTGTGAACGCGCGCAACCCCGTGTCGGATTTATCCACAGAACAGATAAAGAAAATCTATTCGGGTTCCGTTACAAATTGGAACGAAGTGGGCGGGAAGCGCCGGGAGATACGCGCCTTCCAGCGCAACGCGGAATCGGGCAGCCAAATCGCCCTCGTGAAGATGATGGGTGACACGCCGATTATGCCCGCGCCGGAGGAATGGGTACACGGAATAATGGCAGACGTTTTGGTTGTTGCAGATTACAAGAACCATAAGAACGCCATAGGCTATTCGTTCCGATATTATCTTATGAATATGACGCGGGGCGGCGAGATAAAGCTCCTGTCCATAGATGGCATCGCACCGACTGTCGAGAACATCGCAAACGGCAGCTATCCCCTTGCGGATACCTTTTATGTCGTAACCGTAGCGCGCGAGCCGCGCAATGAAGCGGAGCGCTTGCGCGCCGAAAATACGCAGAAGCTGCTTGAGTGGATTCTGTCCGAGCAGGGGCAGTATTTGGTGGGAATGTCGGGCTATGTGCCGCTCTAAGGCAATGTAATCAACTTTGCGCGCCGGAGTATAAATACCAGTGGCGGGATCAGCACAATTTGAATGAGAATACCGGGCAGGGCTGTGACAAAGGCCGCACCGAGCCAGATTTTCATGGAATAATTGCCTGCAAAGAAGATAAAGGCGTTCACAAGGCCGAACACGGCGCGGCCCGTAAGCATGGCGGCGAGCAACGCGATATAGACCTTTGTATATGCGTTTTTGACGGGCATAAAGCGCATGCAGAGCCCCGTCACCGCGCCATAGACCGCCAGCTCACAGAGCATGGAGGGCAGTATGGCGGGCGGGGGCATGCCCGTCAGCAGCGAGCAGAGCAGCGGCGTCAGCGCGCCGCAGGCGAGACCATAGGGCCAACCGCAGGCCAACCCGCAGAGCAGCACGGGGATATGCATCAGCAAAAATATGCCGCCACCGTTCGGCACGGCATGTAAAGTCATGGGCAGCACGATGCCCATTGTGACGCAGACAGCGGTGAAGATTAGTTTTTTGATGTGGGGCATACTATTCGTCCACCCACGCTTTGATTGTTTTGCAGTTACTTCCATCAATGACAACATAGAAGCCACCACAGTCTATTAAGTCATCAATATTTTTATCACGTTGATCTATTGATACCAAAGGTTTTCCTTCGTGGAATGAACAATTGCAAGCAATACATAATCGGGGAATTTACCGTTTTCCCAAAAGTTTTCTATGATTGCTCCCCCCACTTTAATCGCATCTTCCTTAGTGGCGATTGACGACACATCTGCCGGAATTTTTATTTCCTTTGGGTCAAGCGGGAATTCAATTAGATTCCAATCGATACCGAGCCATTCAATTTCTATAAAATCCGGCTCTTGCATATGCAAATCTGATGTGTCGCCGTTTTTAATATCGCCAATATCGAGTGTCGCTCTTTCGCGTGCGCAGCCGGAAAGAAATAAAACCAGTATCATTAATAGAATTACTGCTCTTTTCATTTAATTTGTTCCCTTCAACTAAAGATAAACGCGCGGCACCCGCGCCGAAATAGAAAGCAATATCTCATAGGAGATCGTATCCGCCAGAGCCGCCAGTTCGTCCGCCGTGATGCGCTCCGTGCCCTGCTCCCCGAGCAGCACGACCGCGTCGTCCGTTTGCACGCCGGGGATATCCGTCACGTCCGCCATAATCATATCCATGCAGACTGTACCCAGAACGGGCGCGCGCCTGCCGCGTATCAGCACCTCGCTCTTGCCCGAGAGACAGCGCTTATAGCCGTCGCCATAGCCCACGGGCAGGGTGGCGACAACGGTGTCGCGCGCGGTGACGTGGCGCAGGCCGTAGCCTATCCCCTCCCCCGTCGGGACCGTCTTGATTTGCGCAACGCGGGTATGCCAGGAAAGCGCGGGCGCGAGTACATATTTTTCCGTCTGCGCGGGGTCGGGGTGATATCCGTACAGGGAGATGCCCTGCCGCGCCATATCAAAGCGTAGGCCGGGGCGCTCTGTGAACACGCCGCCGCTGTTGGCCGCGTGCAGGAGCGGCGAAAAGCCTGCATGCTTCGCGCGGCGCGCGAATTTCTCAAAGCGTTCCGCCTGTGCCAGCGTAAATTCGGGATCCGATTCGGATTTGGCAAAGTGCGTGAACAGGCCCGCGAAGCGCAACAACGGGCAGGCCCTGAACTGTGCCAGAATGGCGTTAAAGGTCTGCGCGTCGCGTATGCCTATGCGGTTCATGCCCGTATCGATCTTGATATGGATATAGGCCGCCTTGTTCATCTGCGTTGCATATGCCGCGGCCTGCGCAAGACTCTCCACATCGAAGACCGTGAGCGCGAGATTCTGTGCGATCGCTTCCCGCATATGCGGTGCATCCGCCGCCCCCATCACCAAAACGGGCAGCTGCACGCCCGCTTCGCGCAAAGTCACGCCCTCTTCCACAATGGCGATGCCAAGGCATTCGGCCAAGCCCCTCGTCTCCAGATATTGCGATACGGGTACCAGACCATGCCCATAGGCTTCGGCCTTGACGACGGCCATAATCTTTGTCCCCGCGTCCAAATGCGCGCGCGCGGCTCCAATATTATGTTCGATAGCGGATAGATCGATATGTGTCTGTGTATTTCGCAGCATAAAACTCCCGATGCATTTTTATTCTGAGTAAAGTATAACACATTGCGGTATTGAAATTCAAATGTTGTTGTGTTATACTTCCAAACGTTCGGAGTTGCAGGTATAGTGTAGTGGTAACACATTAGCCTTCCAAGCTGAGATCACGGGTTCGAACCCCGTTACCTGCTCCACCATCGGGGCAGAGTTCGCTCTGCTCCGTGTTTTATTGATACGCTCAATTTCTCGCTTACATAGGGAGTCGCATGCGCAAGACGTTACCCTTCATCTGCATACTTCTCTGCCTGTCGTTCTTTTTGTCTGCAGCGATGGCCTGTGGCGGCGCGCCGGGCAGCGTTTCGGTTATGGGGAGCGGCTTTGCGACGGTCGTACCCACCCCGAAAGCAACACCCGAGCCCGCGCCGACGCCCGAGCCCACGCAGGAGGACTGGCTGTGGGCTTATATCGACACTTTGACGACCGAGGAGAAGCTGGGCCAGCTCTGCATGTTCGGCTTTTCGGGAGGGGATACAATCAGCGATACCTTCGTGGAGCTTCTGCAGACGCGCCACATCGGCAATGTCATTTTGTTCGGCACGAACATCGACCGCAATGCCCCCGACGGCGGTTTTGCGCTCTGCAAACAGCTGACGGAAGCAATCCACGAGACGAGTCTCTCCGATATCCCGTTTTTGGTCAGTATAGACTTAGAAGGCGGCGTTGTTTTGCGCTTTACGTGGCCCGAGCGACCCGCGAGTGCCGCCACGCTGGGCGAGAAGGATGACCCCGAACTGGCGCGCGAAACCTTCGCCTTTGTGGGGCGGGGACTCGTAAGCGCGGGCATCAATATAGATCTCGCGCCCGTGCTGGATGTGGCAGAAGATCCATCCTCCACCTTTATGGGGCGGCGCATCATCAGCAGCAGCGCGGAGGTGACGGCAAATATCGGTGCGGCCTGCATACAGGGTCTGCATGAGGGCGGTTGCCTGGCCGTGGCCAAGCATTTCCCCGGCCACGGCGCGACGCCGGAGGATTCCCATATTGTGATGCCCGCTGTATATAGAAGTCTGGAAGAGATGCGGGACTATGAATTGATCCCCTTCGCCGCATGCGTGCAGAGCGCCGACGCGGTTATGACGGCGCATATATTGTATCCTGAGGTGGACGGCGATATCGCGACCGTCTCCAAGGTTTGGATCACGGATATATTGCGCGGAGAGTTGGGCTTTGAAGGATTTGTGATCAGCGATGATTTTCGCATGGAGGGGCTGAGCACAGAGTATTCCATTGAAACGGCGGCCGTGCAGTTCATTTTGGCGGGCGGTGATATGATACTCTGCGGCCCGCGCCACGAGTTGCAAACGCGCATCATGGACGCGCTTTGTGAAGCGGCAGCGGATGGACGCATCTCGACCGAGCGTCTCAATGAAAGCGTGTTCCGCATACTCCGAGCCAAAATGCGCGTGACGGACTTCGACCCGCAGGCAGCGCTGCAACCATAAACAAAGAGACCGCACGTGACGGTCTCTTGTTCTATAGCGGTACAGCTTATTTGATTTCGCAGGTTGCGCCGACTTCCTTGAATGCGGCGACGAGCTTCTCGGCGTCTTCCTTGGAGATGCCTTCCTTGATGGGCTTGGGGGCATTGTCCACGACGTCCTTGGCTTCCTTGAGGCCCAGGCCGGTTTGCTCGCGCACGACCTTGATGACCTTGATCTTCTCGGTGCCAATGTCTTTCAGGATGACGTCAAACTCGGTCTTCTCTTCGACTTCTTCGACGGCAGCGGCAGGGCCAGCGACCGCAACGGCGGTGGCGGCGGCGGATACGCCGAATTCCTCTTCCAGCACCTTGACCAGCTCGGCGAGCTCCAAAACGGACATGGCTTTGATATCCGCAATCAGTTGTTCTTTATTCATGGGTTACTCCTTTAATTAATTATTTTTTGTTTTGGTTGCGACTTGCAACCTGAAAAACTTGTTTTTCAGGTTAGCCTTTCTGTTTTGCGATCTGATCCAAGACGATCGCCAGCCCGGAAATCGGGGACATCATGCTGCCCAACAAGCGGGCAATGAGCGTTTCACGGCTCGGCAGGTCGGCAATCGCTTCCACTTCACGTATGGAAACAACTTTGCCTTCCACAATACCGCCCTTCAGCTCGCACTTCTTGACCTTTTTGATAAAGGCTTTCAGAATGCGTGCCGGGGCGACGGCGTCGTCATACCCGAATGCGAACGCGGCCGGGCCACAGAGCATATCATTCAGCTTGGCGTCGATTCCGGCGACCTCGCCCGCGCGCTCGACTAAATTGTTCTTCAAAACAACATACTCTACGCCCGCCTTGCGCATTTCGTTGCGCAGCTCGGTCACTTCGGCGACTGTCAGCCCGCGATAATCAAAGAGTATCACAGACTGTGCACGCGCGATGTTTGCGGCGATTTCCTGCACCCGCGCGGCCTTGGCTTCGATGATTTTGACATTTGCCATGGTTTACCTCCTATATAAATAGTCCTCCCGTCACCAGCGGGAGGACTGCACGCGAAACGATTACGCTTGACTGTCCAACCTCGGCAGGATTTACGCAGATTACACGAAGTAATTTGCAACCGGCTGTCTTCGGTGACGACAATGCCATTGCGTAGTATAGCAGAGTATTGGCCTATGTCAAGGGGTTTTCGGAATTTTGCGCATTTTTTACCCCACCGGCGCCCCGCTCCGATACACGATGCCCGGCTCTGGTTCGCCGCGCAGGGCGAGGAGCTCACCGACTGTGAGTATGGTATAACCTTGCTCTTTCAGCCAGAGTATGATGGATTCCGTGGCGTCCACGCTGGCTTTCTTTATGTCGTGCAGGAGTATGATGCCGTTTGGCTTGGCGGCGCGCCGCACTTCTTGCAGAATTTTAGCCGCATTGTTACTGGACCAGTCCTTCGTATCTACGGTCCACAAAATGAGTGCAAGTCCCAACTCCCGCGCCACCTTGCGGGCGGTGCCGTTGTGATTGCCATAGGGCGGGCGCATCAACAGCGGGCGCGTACCCGTGATCTCTTCGATGCGGTTGGAAGTGCGCGACAGCTCGGAACGCATTTTCGCTTCCGATTCCTTCTTCATATCGATATGGCTCCAGGTGTGGGAGCCTATCTCATGCCCGTCGAGAGCGGCTTGGCGGAGCAGTTCGGCGGCCTCGTCGCTTTGTAATTGCTTGCCCTGCACAAAGAAGGTGACGCGCACTTCGTTCTCGCGCAGAATATCAAGGAGCCGCGCGGTATAGGTCTCGTGCGGTCCGTCATCATAGGTCAGGGCGATATATTTACCGTCGGGATCCAGCGTGGGGACGGGCGTTGGCATCGGCTCCGCGGTGGGGCTCGGCGTTGCCGTCGGCTTGGGCGTTGGTTCGGGCGTCGGTTTCGGCGTAGCAATTTCGAGCGCCGCTTGCGGCGGCGTGGGGGTGACAAGCTCTATGCCTGCGTGAAATTCGCCGGCAGGGGATGCGCAGGCGGCGCAAAAGAAGAACGAGAGAAGCAGAAGCAGGAAGCTATTCTTCCGCATCTTCGTCTTCGTCCATCTCTTCCCAGAGCTCCATAAACGCGTCGAACACCTCGTCCTGATAGACCTCGTTTTCGATGGGGCGATAGATTTCGCCGCCATCCTCCCGGATGATCTCCAAGAGAACGATCTCATCATCCGCGACGTTCTCCACATCCTCCAGCGGAAACAGCGCGGCAAAGCGGCGCTTCTCGTAATCGAAGCTGAGAACGAGGTCGAATTCCACTTCCCTGCCGTTTTCATCGATCAGGGTGATGATCGTGTCTTTGGTCTGTTCCATATGGGTGCTACCCCCTCTTCCCTATCCTATCCAAATAACTTTGTAATATAAGCGAAGCAGCCATCTTATCGATAACGGCCTTGCGGTTTTTGCGGGAAACGTCCGCGGCGATGAGGACATTGCGCGCCTGGGCGGTGGTGAGCCGTTCATCCTCGAAGGTCAGTTCCCCCTCCCACTTCTGCGCCAGTCTGTCCGCAAAGCGGCGCGTCCGCTCCGCCTGCGGGCCATAGCTGCCGTCCATATTGCGGGGTATGCCAAAGAGCAGTTTGCAGGGCCTATAACGTGCGGCGACGGCAAGCAGATAGTCTATATCCGTCTCCAAGTTCTTGCGGACATAGGTCTCCAGACCCTGTGCAGTCCAGCCCAGGGCATCGGAAACGGCGATGCCTATACGCTTCTCGCCCACATCAAACGCGACAATGCGCTGCATACTATTGGCTGTCCCCGCTGGCCATATAGACGCGCACCAGTTCCTCAATCAGCTCATCCCGCTCCACGCGCATCATCAGATAACGCGCGTTCTTATAGCCGGTGATATAGGTGGGGTCACCGGAGAGCAGATAGCCCACGATTTGGTTTACGGCGTCATAGCCCTTCTCGCGCATGGCGGCAAAGGCGGTGGTGAGGGCTTCCCGCGCGGTCGTGTGGTCGCGCGGCGCGGCATATCTCATTGTGTGTTCCATTCTTTCATCCATAGCTATATACTCCTTCAACTGCATTATATAGCTAAATTCGCATTTTGGCAATGGCGTAGACAGCGCCGCTGAAATTTGTATAATGGAGTGAACCATTTCATGGCTCATGACTATAACAGGGTGAAGATTTGTACAGATCGGAAAGGTTGCTATGATACAGGAGGAATTGGTCAGCACTTGCGCGGATGCCGTATATCGGTTTTGCCGCAGCGTTACGTGGCGGCGCGAGGACGCGGAGGATCTGTTTCAGGATACCTTCTTTTCCGCGTTCCGCCAGTTGCGCAGGATCGAAAAGATGGACAGTCCCTGCGGCTTTCTACTCTCCACCGCTGCCTATCTGTGGCGGAGCCGAAAGCGGAAATACGCGCGGCGCCGGGACATTGCACCGGAGACGGAGTTTGCGCCGGAACTGCGGCAGGGCAGCGCGCCGAGCGCCGAGGAGGAATTTTTCTCCCAAGAAGAGATTACTCTGTGCAGGCGTATGGTCGAAGAATTGCCGGACAATTATCGCCTGCTTGTCGTGATGTACTATACCAACGGTCTGCGCGTAAATGAGATCGCGAGCGCGCTGGGCATTCCGCCGGGCACGGTGAAGAGCCGCCTGTCACAGGCAAGAAGTATGATTGAGAAAGGAATGGTTTCCGAATATGGAAAAGAAGCCTGATATGGATGCCCTGCTGCGCAGGGCGCTGCAGAGCGACGAAACCCCGGGCGTCAAGCTTATGGTTTCGATGCAGAGGAAGGAAAAACGAACGCGCGCGCCGCTGCCGCGCAGGGTACTTGGCGTAGCGTTGACGGCGCTGCTGGTGTTGGTCTGCGGCTTGGGTACCCTGTTCGTGACGGGCGCGTTGCAGGGGCGCAAGGCGACCGAGGGCGATGTGGAAGTGGTTGTGCCGCCGGAGGAAGAGACCCCAAGGGGCGAGCCGTTCTACTTCGATGATATTATACCGACTACCCCCAACAACTGGCCGCAAGGATTTGGGGCGCGCGGGGATTATAACGGGCCTTATGACGAATGGGAGCTGCCCTATACGGACGGGGACGGCGTTGCCTATGTTCTCTCTCGCACGTTGCTTTACGACGCGGCGCATATGCCCCTGTTCCGAACGGACGCATATTATCTGGCGGACGAGAACGGGCAGGTTGCGTGGGGCGCATACCCCAACATAGTGGCGGGCGTGGGCTCCAGTGCGTTCTCCCTGGCCGACGGGCTGCTTTACTATGAAAACGCAAACCCTGCTTGGGTGGAACGCTATTACGCGCCGCTCAATGGGCCGGAATATATGTTCGAGAAGAGAATCAACGACGAGCGCGGCGTTGCGTTGACGGAAATAGGCTATGACGCGCAGGGCAAGGAAACCAAGCGCGTTGAAAGCACCTACAATATAGACAGATTGGAGACGGGTCGCTCTGTGTATGTGTACGGCGCATTGCTGTACCGCTTTGCGATGCAATATGACAGTGCCGGGAACGAGTCGCAACGAACCTACTACGACGCAGACGGGGTGATGGTGTATCGGGATGTAATCAGTTACAAAATAGTTTCGACTTGGCTGGTACCGGTGCGCGACGAAGCGGTCTACTCCGAGGACGCCCCGGTCGGCGGCGATTACACCCAAGGTACCTGGTTCTACCAAGATGGAACCCCCGCCACATTTCTGGAACTTCCCATTTACGAACGCACAAAGATCACGCGCTATATGGCGGACGGAAAGGTGTACGAGCAGTACGGCATGTCGCAATGGAATGTTCGGCACCCGTGGTATGAGGTGGCGGATGCGCTCGTCATAGCGGATAGCCCGATCAACCCCTTTGCGCCGATTCCGCCCGAGGTCTGCGAGAGCCTGTTTGCGGTGATGCGGGACAGCATCGCGGGTTATCCGTTCTCGGACAGCATCTGGTTCTGCGTGACATACAGGCAGAAAACGGTGTATCTCACGGATGCCTTTACAAGACAGTCGGGTTTTCGCAGCAATACCGATTATGACGGGGGCTTCTCCATCGAACAAATGAAAGCGCAGATCGATATGTGGCTCACCATGACGCTGGCGGATGGCAGCGAGAGGACAGAGAACCTCGATGTGCAGGCCGAAGACGGCATGGGCGGCTGGTGCCAGATGTGGATCGATTTGGGGCCGCTCGGCGGGCCGGAGAACATACAGGCCGCCAGTCTGCGCGTGGTGTTCGGCGGCATGGGCGAGCGGGAGGATATCGTTATGGAGGTTCCCGACGCCTGGGAACGTTATCATAACAACTGGTATGACGCGTGGCTCTGGCTCACCCCAAAGGCCGCTGATTTAACGGAAGAGTTGGACGCGGCGCTCCGTGCGCTCCTGCAGGAGCAGCTCGGCGTGGACGCACAGATGTTTTGGTGGATAGACTATGTAGCGGATGAGTTTGTTGCTCCGGTTTGGTATGCCGATACGGAGCTGGTGTGGGCATTGCGGGACGCAAACCGCATCACCGCATATGGGTATATCATAAATACCGGCAGCGAAAACCGTTGTATGCAAGCCGTGCTGGGCCTGTTCAACGGCGAGTGGCGGATAGTTGGGGTGGTTGACGTGATGGAATGACGGGGCACGCAAGGGTATTTGCTATCGGGAAAAGGACAGGGCTGTCCTGTCCTTTTTGCATTGACTGTGATGGCTTGACGCTACCCGCACCCTGTAAATAGCGTCAAAAGCGCCAACAGTGTCAAGAAATCAATATAATGATATAGGTAGTATATACATGGTAATAAATTGGACTTATTTAATGATAACTCCACGATGGCGCAATCCATAGTTTTTTTATGCCGAAATAAAGTTGCGGCAATGCATCAATGCTCAACGCGCAACGCGCAATGGGTTCTATACTGAACATTGCGCACTGAACATTGTCGCATTGAACCAGGCTACACTGCCTATTGCCGACGCTCCTGTCGCTTTTGTCGTTTTTGACGCTATTTACGGGGTGTGGGTAGCGTCAAGAATAGCGTCAGGTTGCCAAAGCACAATACAAAACCCCCGCAATGCACGGGGGTTGTTTGATTGACCGATAAGCTTATTCCATTCCGAAGCTATGCGTTTCGTATCGGATTTGCTCGTCGTAGCGGTAGGCGCGCAGGATGACTTTCGAGGGCAGGGTTGCCGCAGCCCGCAAGTTGTCCGTCAGTTCAAAGCGCGTGCCGCTTTCGTCCAATGCCTGCACGGAAGCGCCGCCATACGCGCCCATGGGCAGACGCTCGCCATTTGCATCCACAAACTCAAACCACAGGCAGCCGTCCATTTGGGCGAATTTTTCCACGTCGGTCACCGTATACTCTATTCTCGCGTAGATTGCCATGGCCGAACCTGTGAGAGTGATTTTGTCCACGCGGACGCCGCAGTCGGCATAGGTTGCCGTCGCTGTGCTGACCACCGTTTCCGTGCCTGTATTGCGGAGCGCGGCGGTCAGCGTACTTATCTGCAGATTGTCTATGTCTATTTTCGTCTGTCCTTCGCTTTCGATAAACAAAGCACTTACGCATCCTATGCTGAACGCAAGCTCAGCGTCTGCGCTGTCATATTTGAATTTGAGCATAAAGACAAGCGTTCCGTCGGCTTCCACAATGTAATCCATGGAGCCTTCTGTGGCATCATCCGGCGATCCGATATCCGCCTTGACACAGATCAAATTGTTTTCGGCAGCATAGGTCTCTATCAAGCCGTCTCTGTCTTCAAACAAGGGGCCCAAGTCACTGATGGGATACTCCGGCCAGGTATCGCCGCCCAGGAGCAGGTAATCGGGCCGGGTCGGCTTGGCATCCACGACAATATAGACGACTTGTCCATCGTAGATCGCCTCGCGCACCGAGAAGTTGGCATGCTCGGTCTGCGCGCCCGTTTGCGGCATTCCTTTTTGAACGATATCGACGGCTTCGGGCAGAACCTCCACGCCGCTCCTTTCGCGAAGGAAATCCATCATGCCCCAGGCATTGCTCAGCGCCAACGCGGCACCAGTAATCAATATGAGCATCAGTGCGACTGTTAAAACAAGGCACAGTCTGCGTGCGAATCTTTTTTTCATGGGTTTGCTCTCTCTTTCTGCTTGCAATTTTGCCAAGGTGAAATAGAGGTTCCTATGGAAGTCACGATCCGCCGTTCCAAACGCGTTTTTCAAGTCTATATCCCGCATCTTATACCTCCGATAGCATGTGTTTCAAGGCTCGCCGCCCGCTTGCCATACGTGTCTTTATCGTGCCCTCCGGCAAGCGCAGGATTTGCGCGATTTCACGGATCGCATAACCCTCCATATAGTGCAGGACTATCGGCACGCGCAGAGCGGGCTCCAACCGTAACAGTGCATCGTGCAATTCCACGTCCGCATCGGGTGGAGCGGCGGGCAGTGTTGCCCATGCATCGCCCGGGCCCGGCACTTCCCTCCCCCGTTTCCGTTGTATATCGTGGCAGGCGTTGATAAGGATGCGGATCACCCAGGTCTGCATATAGCACGCATCCTTGAGTTGATGCCGCTTCTGCCAGGCCCTGCACAGGCATTCCTGCACCGCATCGTTGCGGTCGCAGCTCTGCGACAGGTGCGCATAGCTGACGCGGTATAGGGTTTGGGTCATCGCAAGTATGCGTTCCGAGAATTCGTCATTTGTCACGCGGTATGTCCTCCATAGTTTCCTCCGCTGTTTGAACGTTCGTATGTTAGACGAAGAAAGAGAGCGTTTGGTTTTGGGAATGAAAAAATAAACATAACACCCCTGTGCGACGCAGAGGTGTTTGATTTCTGAAGATATCCATTGCCTTTATTGCGGGACAGCCTGCGCTTCTTGGCTCGGCAACAACTCCGGTTCCGTCGCTTCCCTTGCTTTGGTCAGGAGCGTAATCAATATGCCGAGGATCAGGACGACGCTTACACCGAGACCGCCCTCCAAGCCGAAAGAGCCGCCTGTGATGAGGTCGCGCCCCGGGTGGAAGGACAAACGGAATATGGAGTCCGCCATCCCGGAACCGCTGACTTCTACGCCTATGACGTTGCCCTGTACAAAATTCCAGGCGGAATGGATGGCGGCTATGCCCCAAATGCTGCCACGCTTGATAAAGTATACGGCGGCAAAGGCTCCAAAGAGTATGAGGTTCAACATGGCAAGCCAGGTCAGCCCGGCATTGGCTATATGCAGTAAGCCGAAGACGATGGCCGAGACGATGATAGCTACGATGGGCTTACTGCGCCGCGCGATGGAGGTCATCAGATAGCCCCGGCACAGTAGCTCCTCGGACGCGCCCTGTATCAAGAATCCGACAAAGAGCAGGAGCAGCGGCAGGGGGCGTATGGTATCCGCAAGGGTGAACGCGCGCACCGTGCCGAACGCGGCGGAAATCAAGGCGGACGCAAGGAGCATCGCGGTGCCGATGCCAAGACCGAGGAGATATTCCGACAGGGGCTTTGCGTTGGCCCTGCGCAGACCCAGGGTGGGCGGGGAACGCTTTTCGATGTACCTCGTATAGATCAAGACGCCGCCTATGGTTGCGGCGGTGGCAAAGAGCGATACGAAAACCATAAGCGCCGATAAAGAATTCGTGAAGACGGCAGCTTGCTCGAATACGGTTTCGAGGTATAACGCGCCGCTGCTCGCCGCTGCCGTGATGGCACTTACATAGTCGCGAAACGCGGGGCTAAGGAGTATGAAGGGCGTAGAGATTGCACCCGATATGGCCGAGCAAATCAGGAAAACCAAGAGGAAAATCAGCAACTCGATGATGAGTTTGCGCCCCTTGCTCTGCTTTCTTGCGTCTGCAATGAATTGCGGTTCGGGTAAGGTGAATTTCATAGACCTGCTCCTTTGCTGTTTTCGCGTATATGGTATCACAGGCTAGATAAAAAAACAACCGGCGAACTGCGGGGCAGTTCACCGATTTAAGCAGTATAACGATAGTCTTAGAACTTCAGCGCATTCAGCTTGATGCCCGGTCCCATGGTCGAGGAGACGACGAGACTCTTAATGTAGGTACCCTTGGCTGCCGCAGGCTTGGCCTTGATGATGGCTTCCATCAGCGTAGAAAGGTTCTCTTCCAACTTTTCGATGCCGAAAGACTTTTTGCCGATAGGGCAGTGGACGATGTTCGTCTTATCCACGCGGTATTCGACCTTACCGGCCTTGATATCCGAGACCGCCTTGGCGACGTCCATGGTAACCGTGCCGCTCTTGGGGTTGGGCATCAGGCCCTTGGGGCCGAGCACGCGGCCTATGCGACCGACGACGCCCATCATATCAGGCGTGGCGACGCAGACGTCGAACCCAAACCAGTTTTCGGTCTGAATCTTCTTTACGAGGTCTTCATCACCGACGAAATCCGCTCCCGCTTCCTGTGCTTCACGCGCCTTGTCCGCCTTGGCGAACACGAGGACGCGCAGCTTTTTGCCTGTGCCGTGGGGCAACACAACCGCGCCGCGAACCTGCTGGTCGGCATGGCGGGAGTCGACGCCCAAGCGGACGGAGACTTCGATGGTCTCATCAAACTTGGCCTTTGCGGTTTGCAGCGCCAGTTCGAGACCCTCGCGAACGTCATAGAGTTTCAGGGAGTCGACCAATGCGCGACTGGCGACGTAATTCTTACCGTGTTTCATATTCTGTCCCCCCCTTACTGTGCCACGACAACGCCCATGCTGCGGGCGGTGCCTGCGACCATGCGCTCTGCGGCTTCCAAGCTGGCGGCGTTGAGATCCTGCATTTTCAGCTCGGCGATCTCGCGGATCTGCGCTTGGGTGATCGTGGCGACCTTGGTCTTGTTGGGGACGCCCGAACCGCTCTCGATACCGACGGCCTTTTTGATGAGCACGGCGGCGGGCGGGGTCTTGGTGATAAAGGTGAAGGATCTGTCCTGATACACCGTCATCACGATGGGGATGATGAGCCCCACCTGTTTGGCGGTGCGCTCGTTGAACTCCTTACAGAAGCCCATGATGTTGACGCCGTGCTGGCCCAGTACGGGGCCGACGGGCGGCGCGGGGGTGGCTTTGCCGGCGGGAATTTGCAGTTTCACATAGCCGGTAATCTTCTTTGCCATTGCTGTTTCCTCCTAATATAGTATTGGGTTGTGGTCCGGGGTGCCTCCCCTGCCACTTTATAAGGAATAAGTAATAGTGCAGAATGCAGAGAGGGCGCGTTGAGAGCATAGCTCTCTACATTGTTACTTTTTACTTATTACTTAGCCTACAGTTTCTGGACCTGAATAAAATCCAACTCCACCGGGGTGTCGCGACCGAACATGGAGACGTGCAGCTTCACCTTTTGGCGGTCGATATCGATGCTGTCTATCTTGCCCATGAAATTCTCCAAGGGGCCGGAGATGACGCGCACGGTTTCGCCCACTTCGATGTCCAGCACGATGGGGATGCGCTCCACGCCCATGGCGACGACTTCCTCGTCGCTGAGGGGGCTGGGCTTGCTGCCCGCGCCCACAAAGCCCGTGACGCCGCGCGTGTTGCGCATGATATACCAGGCGCGCGGGTTCATCACCAAATCTAAGCTGACGCCCTGCCCGCTTGCGCGGGGGCGCTCCACCACGTCGACCAACACTTTGACCATGACATAGCCCGGATAAATCTTGCGGGTCGTGGTCTTGCGCTTGCCGCCGGGCAGCACCTCAATGACTTCCTCCGTGGGATACTTCACCTCCAGGATGACTTCCCCGAGGTTTGCGTTTTCCACGGATTTTTCCAAATCCTCTTTGACCCGATTTTCATAACCGGAATAGGTATGCAAAACATACCACTTCGTTTCCTGACGCATAAGCTACCTCCCTCCCGTTACGGAGCGGGGCTGTCTTCGTGGTCCTCATCGCCATGGTCGGGTATGCCGTCGCCGTCGTGGTCATGCGGCACAGTTTCCCCTGTCTCCACGCCCGCGCTGATGCTGCCAAGAGCCTTCACGCCCGCGCCGAAAGCCTGATCGAAGCCAAATACCAATGCGGACATCAGAAGCACGAACACGATAACCGCGATCGTATGCTTCACGAGGTCGGGAACGGAGAGCCAGGAAAGCTTCTTCACCTCGCCCCACATCTCTTTCAGATAGCGGCCCGGGCGGAACTTTCTTTCCTTCTTGGGTTTTCTTGCGATTTTCTTTTCGTCTGCCATTTTATATCGTACCTTTCTGCGATCTTCGCATTTCATTCTTGAGGGTTAAATATGTGGGCGCGTGCCGTCTAATCTCTACGGTTCAATATTGATCAACAGCCTGTCATACCAATCCCATGGGATGGCGCAACCGGATATGCTAAACGGCCACTGATCGCCCCCAACACTGAGGAAGGTCTGTTTCACGGAATCATTACACCAGTACTTCTGTGTGTTCTGTATCAGCAAATTCTCGACATGATCCGCATACCCCGACCAAAGCTTCAGTGACTGCAGATAGTTCCCGTACACCTCTATCAAGTGCAACTTTTTGTTATTGCTGACATCCAAGCTCGTCAATTCGTTGTCGGCGCACACTAAGCGTACCAATTCGGGGTTTTGGGAAACATCCAAGCTGCTGAGCCCGGTATTTGAGCAGCGTAGCGTGACCAAGCTCTTGTTATTGCGCAAGTCCAATATGCGGATGTTCGGGTTGTCATAGCACCACAGTTGCGATAACACTTTGTTCTCGCTGAGATCCAGCGCATTCAAACGATTGCCCCTGCAATTTATCACGATCAGTTTCGTATTATTGGATACATCCAACCATTCTATCCTGTTATCCATGCAATACAGGTGCGTCAGCGCGGGGAAGTATGCAATGCCTTGCAGCGAGGTAATCCCCAATTTTCGCACATCTATCTTCGTAATCTCCGCTCTTTCCGCAGCGGATAAGACGCCGTCACGGTTCTCATCTATGCAGTCACGCTCCCCATCCCAACCGTATTCAACGCCGTTCCCGTCCATTTGATTCACCTCATTCTGCAGAAAAGCGCGGAAATTCGCGTCCGGGAAATGGGTGGCATCTATCGGGATGTCGCCAGGGGGAGACGTCATTGGAGACGGGGGCGTCGGAGACGCCGTTGGTGTCACATCATCCGTAAGGTAGTCTTCCTTTGCGTAATAGATGAACACATTGCCGTCTCTTGACATTTGTTTGATCTCGTTATCAACGTATCTTGGATTTACTTCATCGCTGACCTTGAAAACTTCGCCTTTCTTTACGGATCTGTCATAGGCGCTGTTGGGCAATATGGAACTTGCGTCCACTTCGATTTCTGTAACTCTGAACCCCGCGATCTCAAGCACATATTTTGCATCACTGTATACAAGCCCCATTATATTGGGAACGGGATTGTATGGCATTGACGTCTCATCGACCCTAATGCGACCACAACCAACCAGTATGCTTGCGACCATCAGCAAGGTCACAATCAACACAAGTGCCTTCTTCATGCCTATCCTCTTATTTCGATTCGCGGTGCGCGGTGTGCTTGCGGCAGAATCGGCAATACTTGGACATCTCCAAGCGATCCGGATTATGCTTCTTGTTCTTGAACGTATTGTAGTTTCTCTGCTTGCATTCCGTGCAAGACAATGTGATCTTCACGCGTGCTTCTGCGGCCATTTTTGTTTCTCCTTATATAGGTTCTGTACACCAAAAAACAACCCCTCGGCGGGGTGCGTAGGTATGATATAGGATAACGATTGCGTTGTCAATAGGATATTTCCGTATTTCTTTATAATAGCAAGATTTTTCGGGGATTTTACATTGGCGCACAAGAAAACGAGACCGCTTATGCAGCCCCGTTTCATCCGTTTATTCAGATTAGCCCCCGCCAAACAGTTTTGCGAAGAAGTTGCCGATGCCGACAAAGAAGCCCTTGACGCTTTCCCACGCGTCGCTCAGACCCTGGAGGAACTTGCCCGCGCCTTCCGCGCCCTTGGCAAGATCCACGAGCCGCGCCTGCAATTCGGCCACATCCAGGCCCTCATAGCGGCGGCAGAGCGTGATTAGCTGGTTGATTTGGTTGTCGGTTAGGGAGACATTGTTTTCCTGCGCGATTTTCCGAATTTCGGCGCGCA
The DNA here is from genome assembly GCA_009779405.1 of Clostridiales bacterium. GTDB lineage: Bacteria > Bacillota > Clostridia > Christensenellales > CAG-138 > WRCT01. The sequence continues at coordinate 45,774 of WREI01000003.1, read as the reverse complement.
CCTCGTCATCCGACATATCCTTCGTCCGATCCAATATCGCCTTCAGCTCGGCGATGACGGCAGTGGCTTCCTCGGAACCGATATATTCGGACAGCTCTCCGGTCAACACCAGCTCTTCCGCGCCGATGATCTTGGCCAAATCGGACAGTTCGGAGCCCTTGATGCTCTCATAGGCCTTGTAGATGCCCGTCAGCGCGCCCGTGCCGGAGACGGCGAACGGCGCGGAGACAATCACTTTCGCGTCGGTCACGCCGGCGGTGAGCAGCGCACCCTTATACATATCCTTGGTGCAATAGTTGATATTATACAGCTCGATGGTCAGGCCGGAACCCTCGGGCAAGGCCTCGATATACGCACAGGATAGGGCGCGCTTGCCGATCTTGCGCTCGGACACGATGCCCTCCAGGATGGCGCGCTCCTCGGCGTTGGTGACGATGATCTCCTGTACGGTACCTCTCGTGATGCCGAAGTCGCGGTAGATCTGGTCGCGCTGTGCCTCGGTCAGATCCGCGCCGATGGTGACACGGGCGTTTTCATTGATGATTTCGGGCGCGGGCGTCTCCTCGGGATCCGGCGTCGCTTCGGGCTCTTCCGTTGCCTGCGGGGTCTCGGTCGGGGCCTGCGTTATCGGCGGTTCCTCGGTCGGGACAGCGGTGGGGACGGCGGTCGGGGTATCCGTGGTTTCCGGCGTTTCCTCCTCGGCCAGCGCGGCAGGCACAAAGCAGAGCGCGAACAGGATTGCCAAAACAAGTGCAATGACTTTCTTCATAATAAGCTTACCTCCTGACGATGCATATTCTTCGACATCATCTTATCCATAATACGCGGGCAGTATAACGTAAAGCTTTGCCCGTGCGGCGTTTTATCTGTGAACAATCTATGTTATAATGTGTGAACTAAAATGTGGAGGTAATCCCATGCCCACGGTGATTAAAGTACAGGACCTATGTCGCGACTATACGCGGAAGAGCGGATTTATGGGCCGCAAGAAGGAGAGTATCCATGCCGTGCGCGGCTTAACCTTCTCTGTGGAGCAGGGGGAAATCTTCGGGCTGCTGGGCCAAAACGGCGCGGGCAAGACCACGACCATCAAAATGTTGATCACCCTGCTTGCGCCGACGAGCGGGACTTGCCGTGTGCTGGGTTATGACTGTTTCGGGGAGGAGCGGCATATTCGCCCGCGTATCGGCTTTATCTTCGGTGGGGAGCGGGGCGTCTACGGGCGACTCAGCGCGCGGGACAACTTGCAATATTTCGCGAATCTGTATAAAATACCGCCGAAAGTAGCCAAAGAACGTATTGCCGAACTGTTGGAGTTGGTGGATCTGAAAGCCGACGCGGACCGCAAGTGCGAGACCTACAGCAAGGGCATGCTCCAGCGCGTGCAGATCGCGCGCGGTCTGATTAACAACCCCGAGGTGCTCTTTTTGGACGAACCGACCGTGGGGTTGGATCCGTTGGGCGCGCAGATGCTGCGGGAGATTGTGCGCAATGTGCGCGCGCAGGGCGCGACCGTATTGCTGACGACGCACAACCTCTATGAAGCAGACGAACTTTGCGATCGCATTGCCATCATACGCGGCGGCGAGTTGCTGGCGCTCGACACGGCGGCACGTCTGAAAGCGCGCATGCGGCACGGGGAAGAGGAGATCAGTCTGGAGGAGACCTATATACGGCTGATGCAGGAGGAGAAAGATGGCTGATTTGCGCATACTCTTCGCGTCGGTGCGCGTGCAGATGGTGCAGACCTTTGCGCGGCCCATGTTCAAATTCTGCATGCTGGTCTCGCCGCTGCTCTTTGCCCTACTCTGGGGCGAGATGTACCGCAACGCGAATGACGCGGACTTTTTCGCCTATGTCTGTCTCGGCAGCGGACTGTTCAACCTCTGGGGCTGCATCTGCTTTTCCTCGGCGGGCGATATCAACCGGGAGCGCTGGAGCAACACCCTGCGCCTGCTCTTTGCCGTACCCGCGGATTTTCGCTTGACCTTACTCGGGAAGATACTGGGGAATACCTTGCTTTCGGTCGGCTCCTTCTTTATCTCCGTCGCATTTGCCGCGCTGGTATACCAAAGACCCATCATCGTGCGCGACCCGGGTCTCTTCGCATTGGCGTTTTTCCTAATGCTGATTTGCTTTGTCGTGTTCTCGCTGTTCTTTGCCTATATGCTGACCCTCTCGCGCAAGACGCAGTTGTGGATGAATTGTATAGACCTTCCGCTGACCCTGCTCTGCGGGTTCGCGTTCCCCGTGGAGTTGCTGCCCGTCTGGGTGCGGCTCGTCTCCTATGCCTTCCCGCCGACCTGGGCCGTGAAGCTGCTGCGCACGGCGGCGACGGGCGGCGATGGCACATTCACCTACTGGCAGTCCGCGCTGTGGTTGGGGGTTACGACGCTTGCGTTCGCGCTTGTGACCGCGCTGGCCTATAGGGCCATATACCGCCAAATTAAGAAGAGCGGCAGTTTGGAGCTCGCATGAAACGATTCTTTTCACAGGTATGGATATCCTACAAGATGCGCCAGGGTGGCTTCAACTGGACGGAGTTCCTTGCGCTGCAAATCGGCTATTCCCTGCTCTCGCTGATCTTCTATTGCTTGGTGGCGCGCTTCACCACGGGGAATATCGATTTGACCCGCTGGGTGGTGGGCAACGCGTTCAACCTCTGTCTGATGGAATGCATGCATATCACGGGTACGATGTTCGCGGGCGCACGCATGAACGGCACTCTGGGGAATATCATCGCCGCGCCGGGCAATAAGCTCGCGCTGGTGCTGCAGAGCGGCATGGCGTCGATCATCATGTCCTTCGTGGTTGTGGCGGCTGGTATGCTCTTTGGCGGGCTGATCTTCCGCGTACCCTTCGGCGATCTGCATATCCCGGCCTTCCTGCTCTGCATGCTGGCCGCGACCTTCGCCTGCGCGGGCGCGGGCATGCTGCTCTCCGTATTCTCGCTCTGCACGGACTCCCTGTATATGATCTTGAATATCGCCACGGCGATGACAATCTTTTTCTCCGGCGCGAACTTCCCCGTTGCGCAGTTGCCCGTCTGGGCGCAGTGGATAGGGCGCGTCTTCCCCTTGCAGCGCGCCATTGCCGCGGCGAATCTGAGTTTTGTGGGTTGGGGCGCTTTGCCGGGGGAGTTCTATCGCCTGATAGGCGGGGAACTGCTGCTGGGGTTGGGGTTTTATGTGCTGGCGTTTGTGTTGCTTAGGTTCTTTGAGCGGTTGGCAAGGCGGAAGGCGAGTTTGGATATGTATTAGGGTGCAAACACTCCATTTATATCGGGTGGTGGGGGAACTTCGCTTATGTCATCAATAAACACAAGCGGACAGCCATTCCACGCAGTCTCTCCGTTAGGGAACCACAAGACACGATAGCGATTGAGAACATATATCGTAGGAAGTGGGTCTCTGTAAAATGTCATCCCAAACGCCTCCAGATCGTTAGGGTTGCCGCCATAATCTATGGGAGGTTCCTCCAAAAACACCAATTGACTCAGTTTGGGATACCAATGCAGATAGAAGGCATCAATATACTCAATGGTTCCCTCAAAAACAACACGCAATAAATTATCTCCACCTATGGCGGCTCTTCCGATAGACTTTACGCTTCTGGGTATGAACAGATACTGCAAATCGTTACACCGGTCAAGTAGGCAGGTGGCCATGCTTTCCAGTTGATTGGGAAATTCTATACTCTTTAGCGCGCAATATTCAAAGGCTCCCTCTCCTATTTCTGTGACCGAATTTGGTATGTTTATGACTTCCAACCTTACACATCCCGTAAAGGCATCCCTTCCTATTGATACAACGGAGTCGCTCAAATAAATAGTCTCAATTGTTTTGCAATCCCAAAATGCTTTATCTATGATTGCGGTAACATTTGTTCCGATAACGACAGAAGTAATAACCCCATACTCCATTTCAAATTGTGCCATTTTCTCTTTATAGCATAGGCACTGCGCCATGCTTTGCGCCATGACAGCATTTCGTCATCGTTATCAATGTATAAAGCTCCATTAATAACCGAAAGAGTTTCCTGAGGTTCTTCATGCTCGGGAACTATAGATGGTACGTCTTTATCCTCAATATCTCCACTGTTCTTTTCTGTCTCCGTTGGTTCACCGCAAGAAAAAAACGATAGTAAGCACAGCAGAGCAATAATGATTTTTGCTGATACTGCTTTCACTTTCATAAATAAGTCATCCTTTCTGGCACGGCGGAAGGCGAGTTTGGATATGTATTAGGCTTTCGGATAACAAGGATAACCGCGCCATAGCGGCGTACTCCAACCTGATTTTAACGGATCGTATATGATTTTGAAATCATCCGCGCAGTCATCAAACATATTCTCAAATACATCTCCCTCAGGCGCATTTGTTAGAAAATCAACTTGTGTTAAGTTACTGCAATTGGCAAATATAAAACATCCGACAGAGTTATAGCCCATATCTGTTACATGGCTACCTATCGTTATACTTGTTAAGCCACTGCACCCATAAAACGCGCCGTCTCCAAGATAGGTCACGCTGTCCGGGATAGTCAGATTTCCTGTGAATCCGCTGCAATTGGAAAAAGCAAAATTGAAGATTCTCACTATACTGCTTGGGATCACGTAATTTTCCCTCTGCATTCCCGCAGGCACGCAAAATAACTCGCTCTTGCCTGCTAACAACATGCCATCCAATGAGGAATAGTTTTGATTTAGCTCAGATACTTCTATTGAGACTAAGTCATTGCAATCGGAAAATGCGTACGCTCCAATCCTTGTAACTGTTTCGGGTATCGTTATGCTACCTGTTAGTCCATCGCAATCTTGAAATGCGTAAGAACTGATTGTTTGCACGCTGCTTGGAACCACATAGTTTTCTACTTGCATTCCGCCCGGCGCCTGAATCAACTCACTTTTATCTTTATTGAACAAGATTCCGTCCAATGTTGCATAGTATGGATTCTGCGCAGAAATATCGATGGATGTTATGCCGCTGCAACGAGTGAAAACACCGGGTTCAATTGTTGTTACGTTGTCGGGTATCACTACAGTTCCCGTGAAGCCACTGCAACCATCGAATGCGCTCATGCCGATATGTGTTACGCTGTTTGGAATAACCAAAGTTCCCGTTAATCCGCTGCATCCGGAAAACGCGCACAGTTCTATTCTTGTCACACTGTCGGGTATGATCAGGTTTCCAGTAAACCCGGTGCAGTCTGTAAACGCACTTCTTCCCATGATTCCCGCGAAATAGGAATCACCGATTATCGTTACTGCAAGCCCGTTTATTTCACGCGGAATAACCAAATCCCCGGCTTGTTCGCCCTTGTATGTAGTTATTGTACAAGTGCCATCGCCATTGTCTTTGTACACAAACCCGTTTTCCTCTCCGAAATCCTCGTGCGTTGATTTTATCTGCTCGGGTTCGGGTGTAGATGTTTCCGGCACGGGTGTTGGTTTTAGAAGTGGCAACTTATCAGAATCCGAACACGATAAACATATGGTCAGAATCAATATAACAGCCAGAGTTTTCAATGCGTTTTTCATGGCGTCCTCCTTTATTCAGGCTAAGCGGGTGGTTGGGCGGGGCGGGCGAGGCATGTCTCGCCCCTACGACCGGATGGGTGCGTTGTTTGCCGCCAATGCCGCAATTACGGCGGCGAAGGCGCTTTGAATTTCCGCGTCAGAGAGGGTGCGATCCTCGGCGCGGAGGGTGAAGGAGTAGGCGAGACTCTTTTTGCCCGCGGGCAGGTTGGCGCCGCGGTATACGTCGAACAGGCGGATATCGGAGATGATTAAGTCCGTTTCCGTGTTTTCGATGATGCTTGCCAGTTCCGCCGCTTCGCGGGCATCGTCCACCACGACCGCGAGATCGCGCTGCACGACGGGGAAGCGCGGGATGGGCGTAAATTTCACGCTTTCGCCACTCGCGGCCAGTAGGGCGGCGAAGGAGAGCTCTGCCATATACAGGGGTTGCGAGATATTCGCGCTGTTCGTTACATCGGGATGCAACTGCCCCATTTCGCCTATTTTGGTAGCCCCTGCCCAGATTTCCGCGCAACGGCCCGGTTGGAATGCCGTTTGCTTTGCGGCTGTATAGCGGATGTTTTGTACACGGAAGGTTTCGAGCAGGCGTTCGATAGAGCCTTTCAGGGTATAGAAAGATTCATCCTCGCCGAAATAGCACAGGCCGATTTTTTTGTGTTCAACGGGGAGACCCGGCGCGTCGATATGGATGTTTCCTACCTCGAAGAATCTACCGTGGCCGGTTTTGCGGCGTAGGTTGCGCGCCGCGCTTTCGAGCATGCCCGGATAGAGGCTGCTGCGCATCAGGCTCTGCTCCTCACCGAAGGGGTTTTGCAGGCGGACGGTGCGGGTGCGCTCGTCCGTGAACCCGAACAGCGCGAGGGCGGCGGGTGAGCTGAAATTGTAGTTGTACATTTCCAAGGCGCCGCAGGCAGCAAGCGCGTCCTTCACCAAATCCTCGGCGCGGAAAGCGGACGGGATGCTGCCGAGACTGTCCCCCGCCAGCAGGGCGGGCGCGATCAGCGACAGACCCGCCAGACGGCCTATCTCCTCCGCGATATCTGCGTCCGCCTGTATGCCCGTTTCGATATCCGTACGCCAGTGGGGGATCTGCACCCGCAGGGTGTTGTTGTCCCGTTGCGCATGTATGGATATGGTCGCAAGCAATTCGATCATCCGCTCCGGCGCGATGGACAGGCCAAGGATATTGTTTACATGATCAATATCAACGATCGCAACGCGCTCTGCGAGCTCGGCGGCGCAGACATCGAGGACTTCGCCAACGGCTTCGCCCGCCCCCAATTCCACGATCAGTTGTGTGGCACGCTTTAAGGCCAGCTTGCAGTTCACCGCTTCCACGCCCTTGGCGAAGCGCACTGAGGAGTCGGTGCTGTGGCGCAGGCGCTTGCTGGTTCTGCGTATGCCCGCGGCATAGAAAACCGCCGATTCCAAGAGGACAGTTTCCGTTTGATCCGTGATCTCGGAGTTCGCGCCGCCCATCACGCCCGCGATGGCGACGGGGCGGTTTGCGTCCGCGATGACCAGTGTGTCGGTGTCTAACGGTCTCTCCTTGCCGTCCAAGGTGGTGACCACCTCGCCCGCCCGCGCCTTGCGGACGATAATCTGCCCGTCCGTAACGCAGGAAAGGTCAAAGGCATGCAGGGGATGCCCCCACTCGAGCAGGTTATAGTTCGTGATGTCCACGATATTGTTGATGGGCCGCTGTCCCATGCGGCGCAGGCGCTGTTGCATCCACAGCGGGGAGGGCTCAATCTTGATATTGCGCAGAACGCGGGCGGTATAGCGCGGGCAGAGCAAGGATTCCTCCACGCGCACGCTTGCGTATTGCCCCGCGGCGGCGGATGCGATGTGGGGGATGCCCGGCGTCGTAAGCGGTTGCCCCAGCGCAGCGGCGGCTTCGCGCGCGAGACCGATGATACTGTTGCAGTCCGGGCGGTTGGGCGTGACGGAGAAGTCGAAAATCGTATCCGTCATATCCAAGGCCTGCGCAATGTCTATGCCGACGGGCGTGCCTTCGGGCAAGATCAAGACCCCGCTGCCGTCCTCGCCCGCTTTGCATCCGACGCAGGCGTCGAGAGTGACGCCCAAGGTATCGCAACCGCAGAACATGCCGTAGCTCTCCACCCCGCGCAAGGTCGCGGCAGTGAAGGTGGTCTCCCCTATCTCCGCACCCACGACCGCGACAGGCACGATTGCGCCCTCCCGGACATTGGTGGCGTTGGTGACGATTTGGACGCTGTGCGTACCCATATCCACCTGACAGACTCGCAGTCGGGCGGCATTGGGGTGGGCTTCCATGCGCATGATGCGCCCGGTCAGTACGCCGCGCGCCTGCTCCAATTCCCGCTCTACGCCCTCCGGCTCAAAGCCGCGGTGCATCATGCGCTCGATGAATTCCGCATCGGAAATGTCGAAGTTTACATATTCGGTTAACCAGGATTTCGGAAGTTTCATACTTTCCTCCTATTTGTTTTTTGCGGCAAACGTCAACAGTGCCGCCTTGTCGTTTTTCACTTGTTCGTCTATAACCATATCCATCAATCGGTTCAGCATTTCGCCAAGCGCCGCGCCCGCCGTGAAGCCAAGCGAGAGTAAATCGTTGCCGTTCACGGCCAGGTCTTTCAGAGAGAAGCATTCCTGTTGCGCGACGATTTCGTCTGCCAGTTTGGCAATTGCATCTAATGTATCAAGCTTTTCCCTCCGGCCCAATACGGATTGCGCCAGCGCGTCCGCTCTTTTCACCTCTATCAGTTGCCTGAAACGCTCTTCGCCGATTCTGCACAGCCAACGCTTGATATGCTTCCTGTCCGGCAGCATCGGCGCATCATGGTACAATACCAGTTCCGTTACTGCCCGTTTCGTTTCGTTGTCATATTTCAGCCGTGCAAGTATGGCTTCCGCCAGTTCGGCACTCACCTTGGGATGCCCGTAAAAGTGGCCTATGCCATCCTCTTCCGTATAGCAGTACGGCTTGCCCAGATCATGAAACAGCATGGTCAGGCGAATAACGGGCTCCTTTGGCGCATGCTCTACGCTGCACAGGATGTGATTCAACACATCGTGGCTGTGATACGGGTTGTTGTGCGAAAGCCCGATCGTCGGCACGAGTTCGGGGAGGATTTCGGCAAGCACCGACAGGTGATTTCGCATAATATCGCCTGCACCATCGCCAAGCAACATCCTGTTCAGTTCGTTTGCTATGCGCTCGACGGCTATGTTTTGCAGCAGAGCGCGGTTATCGTGCATCGCCGTTGCGGTTTTCTCATCAATGGCAAAGCTTAGCGCCGAAGCAAACCGCATGGCCCGCATAATGCGTAGGGCGTCTTCCCGAAATCGCCGATTGGCGTCGCCTACGCAGCGGATTATCCCGGCGCTTATATCCTTCATCCCGCCGAAATAATCGACGATGCCCGTATCGGGATGATATGCCATCGCGTTGATTGTGAAGTCACGTCGGGACAAGTCGGTTTTCAAGCTGCTGACGAACTCCACGTTGTCGGGGCGGCGGTGGTCGGAATAGCTGCCATCGACGCGGTAAGTCGTGATCTCATACGGCGCATGGTGCAGCATCAACGTGACCGTGCCGTGCTGCAGACCCGTCTCGATGATATGCTGGCCGTCAAAGCACTGCATTGTCTTGTTCGGCGGGGCAGGCGTGCATATGTCCCAATCCTTCGGGGCCTTCCCCAAAGCGCCGTCGCGTACACAACCGCCGACTACATACGCGTCATAGCCCGCCGCTTGCAGGGTATGGAGGATATATTGCACCGCGTCCGGGAGTTTGATGGTCAAAGCATGCTCCTAAAACTGGCGCAGAAAGCGCGCGTCGTTCTCATACTGATGGCGTATATCCGTGATGCCGTATTTCAGGCTGGTCACACGGTCGACGCCTACGCCGAACGCAAACGCGCTCCATTCGTTCGGATCGAGGCCGCAGTTTTTCAGCTCGTGGGGGTTGGTCATACCACAGCCCAGAATCTCAATCCAGCCCGTACCCTTGCAGACACGGCAGCCCGCGCCTGTGCCGCCGCAGATGGTGCAGCTCATATCCACCTCGGCGGAGGGCTCGGTGAACGGGAAATAGGAGGGGCGTAGGCGCACCTGTACATCATTGCCGAACAGCGCGTGGATAAAGGTCTCCAGCGTGCCTTTCAGGTGTGCCATGCTGAGCCCCTTATCCACCACAAAGCCCTCCATCTGCATAAAGACGGGGCTGTGACTGGCGTCCAATTCATCCACGCGGAACACGCGGCCCGGCATAATGAGCCGAAACGGCGGCGTCAGATTTTGCAGGGCGCGTATCTCCAAGGGGGAGGTATGGGTTCTGAGCACCACATCCTCGTTGATATAAAACGTATCCTGCATATCCCGCGCGGGATGGTCTTTCGGCAGGTTCAGCAGGGTGAAGTTGTTATCATCCCATTCTATCTCCGGCCCGTCGAACATCGTAAAGCCCATACCGATCAGCGTATCGCGTATGGTGCGGTAAGTCTGCGTCATAGGGTGCAGTGCGCCCTTGGGGAGCGGATTTTTGCCCGGCTCGGTGACATCCAGCGCTTCCGCGGCAAAGCGGCGCTCGCGCGCTTCGGTTTGCAGCGTATCGCGCAGGGCACCCATCGCGGCTTCCAGCTCGGCCTTGGTCTCGTTGATGATCTTGCCCATCGCGGCGCGTTCCTCGGGCGTCAGTTTACCCATGCCGCGCAACAGCAGGCCCAGCGAGCCGCTTTTGCCGAACACGCTTTGGCGCAGGACTTCGAGTTCCGTTTCCGTTAGGACATCCGCGAGGGCGGCCAGGGCTTTGCTGCGAATTTCCTGTAAGGTTTGTTCCATGATGACCTCCTGTTGACAGTTAAGAGTTAAGAGTGAATAGTTATGGTAAGAACCGCAAGCGATTCTTTACAATTTGATTGAAATACCGCAGATATTTCTAACACAACTGTTAACTATTCACTAAAAAATAGCCCCTCGCAAAAGCAAGGGGCGTCGTAAAACGCGGTACCACCCAAGTTTCCATGGCTATGCCACGGCTCTCTGCCGCTGTATCGGGCGGACCCGGCGGGGGCTACTGGGATATATCCGTTGACCTCCACAGCTCAGGGGCGAAACGCGCCGCACCGCTTCAGGTTCCGCTTCCACCACCCGGAACTCGCTATTCTGACAGACCTTGGTACGTGCACTCCCCGTCATCGCGTTGCGCTATTTATATCACCCCTGTTCTTTCTTGTCAAGAGCGAAACTTTCCTATATAATAATATAAATATTTCAGATCCCTGTAACCTGATCCCTAAACCCTGTTATGAGGTGCAACTTGGCAACGAAAAAGAAATCAACCGGAAAAAAGAAGAAGGCGAACGCGATGGCAAGCCGCGCGGAACAGATACGCTCCGAAGTGTTCGCCATACTTTGGTGGGCTCTGGCGGTGCTGACCGCCACCTTTGTGTTCAGCAAGGAGAGCGCGGGCGCCGCGAAAGTGTTGCGCGAGGCCATGTTCGTTTCCTGCGGCACGGTGGGCTATCTGCTGCCCTTTGTGTTCGTGTATATCGGCATCATGTGCTTCTTGCGGCGCAAGGAGGATCGCTCCACGGTCGAGCGCGTGGTCGCGGTGTTCACGGTCTGGCTGCTGATGGCTTTTGTGCATATGCTCTGCATCGGCGCCTTGGCCGAAGCGGGCGCGCCGATTGTTTTGGCAGACACCTCGCGCGCAAAGTTCTGGGACTATGTGGTATCCCTTTGGAAGCTCGGCTCGGAGCAGGGCCTCGGCTTAGGCGGCGGCATTCTGGGCGGTTGCCTGTACTATCTGCTGCATATGATATTTGGCGGCGGCGCGGTCGCCGGATTCCTAATCTGCGTGGGGCTTTTGGTTTGCTTGATGCTGAGCACGCGCATTTCCATCCATGCGTTCGCCGCGAACATGTCCGAGAAGTGGCGTGCATCGCGGGATCGCGCGGACGAGGACGACGAGGATGAAGAAGAGGAAGTATACGAAAGGCCCAGACGGGGCGCGAAGGCAGAGCCGCCGACCCAAGTGTCAAAACAAAAACCGAAGCAGGATGCCTTTGTCACCTTGAAACCGAAAGAAAAAGCCGCAGAGGAGGATACGCAGTCGCTGAAGTCGCAGCGGGCAACGCGCAAGCATATCCCCTTTGACGAAGCCTTTGTCGTCCCGCCGCGGGACGAGAGCGCGCCGCCGCGTGAGGGACCGAAACCCTTTCCGCAGTCCGGGCGCTTGGAGAAGAAGGGCGTACCGGAACCCTTTGCACCCGATCCCGCGCCACCCTTTGATATGCTCCCTCCCCCGTCTCCGCCGAAGACCTTTGACGGGCCGCTGCCCGCGCCCGTGAAGAAAAAGAAAGAGGACGAGCTGCCCGTCATACCCGCGAACGCGGAGCAACAGCGTCTCTATATCCCACCCGCCGTGGAATATCTCACAGCGCCGGGCGCGCGGCGCGCCAAGGGCGGCGAGACGCCCGAGACCTCCGCCAAACTGTTGGAGGAGACCCTCGACAGTTTCGGCATTCAGGCGCGCGTGTTGCGCTGGGAGGTCGGCCCCTCCGTCACGCGCTTTGAATTGCAGCCCGCGCCGGGTGTGCGCGTCAATCGCATCACCGCGCTCCACAACGACATAGCCCTCGCGCTGGCGGCCCAGACCGTGCGCATCGAGGCACCCATACCGGGCAAGGCGGCGGTGGGGATTGAGATTCCGAACAAGAACACGGTATCCGTCGTGCTGCGCGATATCATAGACAGCAAGGAGTTCCGCGAATCCACTTCCCCGCTGACCATGGCGCTCGGCAAGGGGATATCCGGCAAGATTATGGTCGCCGACCTGGCGAAGATGCCGCATATGTTGATTGCAGGCGCGACCGGCTCGGGCAAGAGCGTCTGCATCAACGCGCTGATTATCTCGATGATCTATAAATCCGCGCCCAAAGACCTGCGCCTGATTCTGATCGACCCCAAGATGGTCGAGCTGAGCGTATATGCCACGCTGCCCCACTTGATGGTACCCGTGGTGACGGAGCCGAAGAAGGCGGCGGGCGCGCTGCATTGGGCGGTGAACGAGATGATGAACCGCTATCAAAAATTCAAGGATGTGGGCGCGAAAGATTTGGCGCGCTATAACGCCATGCAGACGGACGAGCTGAACCAATTGCCCAAATTGGTGGTCGTCATCGACGAGCTGGCGGACTTGATGATGGTCTCGCCCCAGGACGTGGAAGACAGCATCTGCCGTATCGCGCAACTCGGGCGCGCCTGCGGCATACACCTGCTCGTTGCCACACAGAGGCCTTCGGCGGATATCATCACGGGGCTGATCAAGGCCAATATCCCCTCCCGCTGTGCGTTCGCGGTCAGCTCCGCTATCGATTCGCGCATCATACTCGACCGCGCGGGCGCGGAGAAGTTATTGGGGCGCGGCGATATGCTCTTCCATCCCAACGGCGCGGGCGAACCGATGCGCTTGCAGGGAGCGTTTGTGGGCGACGAAGAGGTGGAGAAGATCATGAAGCATTTCCGCAATACGGAGCCCGTGCAGTTTGACGCCAACGTCATCTCCGCGATGGAGAGCGCCGGGAATCCCGACGCCGAGGGCGCGTACGGACAGGGCAAGCAGGAGGATGATCTGCTGGGCGAAGCGGTGCGCGTAGTGTTGGAAAAGGGCGAAGCGAGCATCTCCATGCTGCAGCGCCGTCTGCGCGTGGGCTATGCCCGCGCCGCGCGATTGGTGGATATTATGGAGCAGAACAAGTACGTTTCCGAGGGCGAGGGCAGCAAACCGCGCAAAGTCCTGATTACCCGCGCGGAATACTATCGTCTCTTCGGCGAGGGCGGGGACATACTGCCACCCGAGGACGCCGGGGAATGAAAGCGGGTGTTATTTCCCTCGGTTGTTCCAAGAATGCGGTAGATACCGAGACTATGCTCGGATATCTGCGCGCGGCAGGGCATGCCGTGGTGAACGACCCCGCAGAAGCGGAGATTCTGATCGTCAATACCTGTGGCTTTATCCTGCCCGCCAAGGAGGAGTCGATTGCGAATATCTTGGATATGGCGCAATATAAGGCGAATGGAAGCTGTAAACTGCTGGTTGCGACGGGCTGCTTGGTGCAGAGATATCGGGAGCAACTCGCGGAAGAACTGCCCGAGGTGGATATCTTCCTCGGCGTGCGGGAATATGAACGGCTTCCGGGTTTGATTGCGTCAAAGCTCGATCTGAACGCCCCGCAGGTTTGCGCGCCAAACCGCGTACTGACCACCCCGCCTTACCGCGCCTATCTGCGTATAGGCGACGGCTGCAACAACCGCTGTGCCTATTGTGCCATCCCGCTGATACGCGGCGACTTGCGAAGCGTGCCTATGGAAACGCTGATAAACGAGACTAAACAGCTGGCGAACGCGGGCGTGACGGAACTGACCCTGATTGCACAGGATACGAGCGGCTACGGGCGGGATCTCTACGGCGAACCGCGCCTTGTCCCATTGTTGCGCGCGCTGGACGGCATCGATGCGCTGAAATGGATACGCGTGCTGTATACCTATCCCGATACGGTAAGTTCCGAGCTGCTCGACACGCTGGCGGGCGGAACCCGGCTCATCCCCTATCTGGATATGCCCTTGCAGCATATCAACGACGAAGTGCTCGCCGACATGCGGCGGCGCGGGCGTAAGGCGGATATTTGCCGCCTGTTGGACAAAATATATGCAGAGTATCCCGACTTCACGTTGCGCACCACGATGATGGTGGGCTTCCCCGGCGAAACGGAAGTGCAGTTTGCGGAGCTGTTGCAGTTTTTGCGGGACTACCCCTTCGACCGCGTGGGCGCGTTCGCCTTTTCGCCCGAGGAGGATACCCCTGCGGTCGTGATGCCGGGGCATATTTCCGAGGAAATAAAGCAGGACAGACTGCACCGCCTGATGATACAGCAGCAGGGAATCTCGCAAGCACGCAATGCGCGGCGCGTGGGGCAGGAGACGGAAATGCTGGTCGAGCGCGTGACGGATACACATAGCATAGGCCGCACACCTTGGCACGCGCCGGATGTGGACGGGGTGTTGCGCGTGCCGCGCGGCAATGGGCATACATCGGGGCAATATTTGCCCGTGCGGGTGACGGAGGCGGATATCTACAATCTGGAAGGAATAGAGATGAAATGAATATAGCAAACAGACTGACCATATTGCGGGTGTTCCTGATCCCCGTTTTTATCGCGTTCTTCTATATACCCCTGCCGAACGCTCTGAACATGTGGCTGGCGGCGGGCGTGTTTATCCTCGCGGCGGTGACGGATATCCTGGACGGGCAGTGGGCGCGCAAGCACAACCAATGCTCGGATTTCGGTCGCTTCCTCGACCCCATAGCCGACAAGCTGCTCACCTGTTCCGCGTTTATACTCTTGACGGAAACGGGCAGGCTGCACGCCGTGTTCACCATTCTGTTTATCGCGCGGGAATTCGTGATCTCCGGCTTCCGTCTGGTGGCGGCGGGCGGCGGCAAGGTGATCGCGGCGGGCATTATGGGCAAGCTGAAAACCACCCTGCAATGCGTGGCCATCGTTATGCTGATGTTGGACAACCCGATATTCCGCCTGATCCATGCGAATTTCCGCATGGATTGGATCGTCACAGGCGCGGCGCTGGTGGCGTCGCTGTGGAGTTGCGCGGAGTATGTTTGGAAGAACCGGAAGATGATTTCACTAAAATAAAAACTGGAGGATGGGAAAATGGAGAATGTTTTGTTTGAGAATCGCTATGAGGTAACAAAACAGATGATGAAGAGCTGGTATAGGCTTTCACAGAAACGGAGTGGCAAGTTGCAGCTTTGGCTGAATGCTTTGTTTGGTGGCTTATATGCTTTTCTTGGCATCATCTATGCCCTGCTTATTTGCATTGATGGGGAAATTGATGCGAAGGCTATCGTGCTTGCTGCACTCTTTTTCTGTATATCCTTACTTTCATTCATGGCACCGTCACTTCGTACTCGAAAGGCTTTCAAGCAATTCAAAACTTTTACAGGATTGGATATTATGCAAGATACCTTCCAATTTGGTGACAGAATCGAAAGGGAAATCGGATCCAACACAGATGTTTTTCGATATGACCAAATCTGTTTTATTGAGGAAACAGACGAAGCTTTTCATCTGTGGATCGATGTGTTGTCGTGCATGATAATTAAAAAGCATGCCTTCACCGTGGGTGCATCTGGGGATTTCATGACTTTCATAACTGAAAGATGCACCGCTGATAAACCATTTTGGACTAAACGCAAATTCTCAATGCATATGTGGAAAAAATGCTTGCCACAAGTATTATACCTTGTAATCGCTGTGGCTTTATTCTTCTTCTTTTTATTCTGAAATTCCAATTAGGAGGCTCCATGATCGCCGAAACCATTTGTGTAGGAGAAGAACTGCTCTGCGGGCAGACGCAGAACACGCACGCCGGATATATTGCCGCGCATCTGGCGGAGTTGGGCATTGTGCAGCGCCATCAGGATGTGGTCGGCGACGATGCCGGGCAACTGGCGGAATGCCTGCGCGCGGCGCTGACGCGGGCGGATTTGGTGATACTCTGCGGCGGGCTGGGACCCACCTATGACGATATCACCAAGGAAATTGCCTGCGAGGTGATGGGCCTGCCACTGCGCCTGTATCCCGAGATTTGGGAACGTATTCAAGGCATTTTTGCGGCGGGCGGCAAGCTTGCGCCGCCGGAGAATATCAAACAGGCGATGTTCCCGGATTCCTGTATTGTATTGCCCAACAAGCACGGTACCGCGCCGGGCTGCATTTTGGAAGTGGGCGGCAAAATAGCGATTTGTCTGCCCGGGCCGCCGCGCGAACTGGAACCCATGTTTGAAGCGTCCGTGCTCCCCTATCTGCGGGAACGAAGCGGGGGTTATTTCCATACCCGCGTGCTGCACGTCTTCGGCATGGGGGAATCGGATGTGGCGCACAGATTGACGGATCTGTTTGCGCGGCAAAACGGCGTGCGCGTCGCGCCCTATGTGAAAACGGGCGAAGTGACCCTGCGCGTAACCGCGAATTGCAAGGACGCAACGGAGGGCGAAGCCCTGCTGGCGCCCGTTATCGCGGAGATCAGGAGCATACTGGGCGATATCGTATACTCCGACTGCGATATGGGTTTGCCCGAAGTCTGCCACGCCCTGCTCTTGGAGCGGGGTCTGACCCTCGCCACGGCGGAGAGCTGTACGGGCGGGTTGCTATGCTCGGCGTTCGTCGATATGCCCGGCAGCTCGGCCTATATGCTGGGCGGGACAATTCCATACAGCAATGCCGCGAAGGTCTGTATGCTCGGCGTCTCCGAGGATACCATTCGCGAACACGGCGCGGTCAGTGCGCAGTGCGCGCAGGAGATGGCGGAGGGGATGCGCGCGCGCAGTGGCGCAGACCTGGCTCTCGCCACCACGGGCATAGCCGGTCCCGGCGGCGGCACGGCAACGAAACCCGTAGGTCTCGTCTATATCGCGCTGGCATCGGAGAATAACACGCAGGTCAAAGAGTTGCGCCTGCGCTACGACCGCGCAAAGAACCGGGAGCTGAGCGTGCTACACGCGCTGGATATGTTGCGAAGAGCGATGCACTGACATACGGAACATAGGGAAGGAGACCCCATGCCCACGCTGAACTGGATAGGAAAAGACAAGGTGATCAACCATCATCAGGATGTGTCGTTTCGCGTCCTGGAGCGCCGCTATGAATTTGGAACGCCGGACAGCGGCAATATGATTATCCACGGCGATAATCTTGACGCGCTGAAAGCTCTTTTGCCGCAATATGAGGGCAGGGTGAAACTTGTGTATATTGATCCTCCCTATAATACGGGGGAGGAAAACTGGATATATAACGATAACTTGAATGATCCGAGAATCAGAAAATGGTTTGGTGAAGTGGTTGGCAAAGAGGGTGAGGACTTGAGCCGACATGACAAATGGCTGTGTATGATGTATCCCCGGCTACGGTTATTACAACGTCTTCTTGCCGATGACGGTGCGGTTTTTATTAGTATTGATGATAATGAACTCGCAAATTTAAGGCTGCTTTGTGATGAAATACTGGGGGCAAGAAATTTTGCAGCTGTATTCATATGGGAAAAGCGAGTTACACGAGAAAACAGAAAGCTAATATCTAATCGACACGACTATATTGTATGTTACGTTAAAAACTTCGATAGAAGAACAGAGATAATAAAGCTTCTTGAAATGAACGATGAAGCTATTGAGCGTTATAAAAATCCAGATAATGACCCGAGAGGTGTATGGACTTCCGTACCTTGTATTGCACAGGCTGGCCATGCTACACCGAACCAGTTTTACACGCTTACGACACCCGCAGGCAGGGAACTTAACCCGCCTTCAGGATCTTGTTGGAGGTTAACTAAGGAGAGAATGAACGAAGCGATTTCTCATAATCGCATTTGGTTTGGGAGTGACGGCAAAGGGGTACCACGTATCAAGAAATTTCTTAATGAGGGAAAACAAGGGTTAACCCCAGAAAGCCTATGGAAAGCTGATGATGTTGGAACGAATGATACAGCTAAAAGAGAAATTGTCGGAATATTTGACGGAGAAGCTGTATTCACTACACCTAAACCTACAACATTAATTCGCCGTATTCTTCAAATCGCCACTGACCGCGACAGTATCATCCTCGACAGTTTTGCAGGTTCCGGCACAACCGCGCACGCAGTGCTAAATATGAACAAGGAGGGCGGCAAGCGCCAATTTATCCTTGTTGAAATGATGGACTATGCGGAAAGCATCACTGCGGAGCGCGTGCGCCGCGTGATAGATGGCTATAGCAGCGTGGAAGGCACAGGTGGCGGATTTGCCTATTACGAACTCGGCGAAGCGTTGATGTATGCAAACGGCAACCTCAATGAGAATGTGGACACGGCAAAAATACGCGAATATGTGTGGTACATGGAGACAAAGCAACCCGTTCAGAGCATTAATTTGACGGAGAATCCATATCTTTTGGGTGAGGTGGGCAATGCCGCATATTATTTCTACTATGATAAAGATATGGTGACGACGCTTGATACGGATTTTCTCGCCAAAATCAATATCAAAGCGGAGCGATATATCATCTATGTCGATCAATGCGCTCTGCCCGAGGAAATGTTGAAGCGATACAATATCACATTCAAGAAAATACCGCGAGATATCACAAGGCTGTAAGGGAGGAATGAAGCGTGGAGTTGAAAAGATACCAAAGAGCCACCATCAACGACCTGACCCGCTATCTCGCCCTGCTTGGTGAGACGGGCGATATAGGCAAGGCATATACCGAGTTGTGGACGGAAAAGGAAGTACCCGTGGGCTTCGGCGGGTTGTTGCCGTATCAGAACAATATTCCGGGGGTTCCGAATGTCTGCCTGAAAGTGCCTACGGGCGGCGGCAAGACCTTTATTGCCGCAGCGGCGCTGAAGCCGATATTTGACGCGCTGCCCTTCACCAAATCCAAAGCCGTGGTTTGGCTCGTGCCGTCCGATGCGATATTGGAGCAGACGCTCAAGGCTTTATCCAATCCGCGTCATCCATACAGGGAGCGGATGAATGTTGACTTTACGCACAAGGTTATGGTGTATTCCAAGGATCAACTGTTGAACGGGCAATTATTCAGTCCCGGCACTGTCAATGAGAATCTGTCCGTATTCGTGCTGTCCTATGATTCGTTCCGCACCAAAAACAAGGAGGGGCGTAAGGCATATCAGCAGAACGGCAGCCTTGCGGAATTTGCAAAATACTTCAACAACCCCGATATGCTGCTGGCCGATACGGATGAAACGGCGCTCATCCAAGTAATACGCTGCCTTTACCCTGTGGTTATTGTCGACGAGAGCCATCATGCGACAACGGCACTGTCGAAGGAAATGCTCACGAATTTCAATCCCTCCTTTGTGCTGGACTTGACTGCTACACCAAAGATGGACGCGAATATCATTTCCTTTGTGGACGCGCTCCAACTGAAACGAGAAAACATGGTCAAGCTGCCCGTCATCGTCTACAACCGCCGCAACCACAACGATGTGCTTAACGACGCGATCACCTTGCGGAACAGATTGGAAGCGGAAGCGATACAGGAACGGAAAAAGTCGAAACGATATATCCGTCCCATCGTTTTGTTCCAGGCGGAAGCAAGGGGCAACGACGCCACCACTTTCGATAAAATCAAGAAGAGCCTGATCGAAGCGGGCATACCCGAAGCGTATATCAAGATAAAGACCGCCGAGAAGAACGAGCTAAAGGGCATTGATTTGTTGGCGGAGGATTGCCCCGTGCGCTATATCATTACAATTAACGCGTTGAAAGAGGGTTGGGATTGCCCCTTTGCCTATATTCTTGCGACGATTGCCAACCGCACATCTTCCGTGGATGTGGAGCAGATATTGGGACGCGTTCTGCGCCTGTCCTATACACAGAAAAATGAAGCCAACGTGCTGAATATCTCCTATGCAATCACTTCGTCAAATGACTTCCGCGCTACACTGGACAGGGTTGTTGCGGGACTGAACAACGCGGGATTTTCCGATAAGGATTACCGCGTTGGGAGAATAGAGGAATTCACCCCGCCGCCGACAAGCCCTGTCGCGGAGCAGTTGCTCATATTCCCGCCGTCCGTTGCAGAGCCGCCCGCAGATGAAATAGAGATTGATAGCGCCGCTCTGAAAAGGACGGTCGCGGCACAAAGCGGAGACGCAAGCGATGCTGTCACCGATGAGATGTTCCGACAGGCTGTTGCGCAGGCAGAACAGTATGAAGAAACGGCAATGGCAGCCGAAAATCCGCAATTCGATGCCGCGCCGCAGGAGGTGAGACAATATATGAATGTATTTCAAATCTACGAGGAACACAGAGAACAAATAGCGGCATTGCGCTTGCCGCAGTTCGTAATTCCCCGGAACATACCGTTGTTTGAGGAATGCAGTACCTCGTTGCTCACGAAAGAGGAATTAACCGCAGGCTTCACGTTGCATGACAAGGATATGGTGATTGATTTTTCCACCGTGGAGGGTGAGATTGCCCGCGTGGATATTGCGGATACCGCCGCCGCTACGCCGAAGGCATGGAAACTGACGGGCGCGGACAATCGGTTCTTCCGCGAATACTTCCATTCACAGCCGCCAGAAAAGCGTATCAAATACTGCAAAAGAATCATATTGGGGCAGCTTTCTAAAATGAACGCGATAAGCGACAAGGACATCGAGAAATATGTCAGTCGTATCATCGAGAGCCTAAGTGCAGATCAATTGGATGATTTGCAGAATTCGCCGCATATTTACCTTGCAAAAATCAAACAAAAAATAGAGAGTCTCGTTGATGCGCACCATGCGCGAACCTTCGATTTGTGGGTGGAGCAGGGAAAGATCACTTGCGAGCCGATCTATGGTTTGAAACAGTCCATATCACCGCTGAAGGTGACGACCATACTGCCCAAAACACTCTATACTGCAGAAGAAGAGATGAACGGTTTGGAATTTGATGTGGCTTGGGCGCTTGCCAATTTGCCTAATATCAAGTGGTGGCACAGGAATATTGCGCGGACAGGCTTTAACATCAACGGCTATATCAATGCCTACCCCGATATTATCGCAATGACGGAAAGCGGTAAAATTCTAATGATCGAGCCAAAGGGCGACCATTTGGAGAACACCGAATCCAAACAGAAAGTGGAGATCGGGCGCGTTTGGCAGAATATGGCGGGCAGTCAGTACCGCTATTATATGGTTTTTCGAGATAAAGATTTAAGGATACCCGGAGCGGTGCGGTTTGATAGGTTCTTGGAAATTGCGCGGGAGTTGTAGTTTTCTCCCGTTTGACTTTCCACTGCATTCTGCTATAATTCACTTATGGGATTGATGCATAAACCGCGCGACCGCAAAAAGAGCCAGCGCGGCAAAAAAATATGGAAAGCGTTGCGACCGGTGGTAACCTTTGTGTTGAGCGCGGTGGTGGTTTTTCTTGTCATCTTGTTCGCCGTGGAATATGTGCATTCGCACTTTATCGGCGCGGTCAACACAAACGACGCCACGCCCATTGAAGTGGTGATCCCGAACGGCGCTTCGGCCAGCTCCGTCGCTTCGCTCTTGTATAACGCCTGCGGCGAGGGCAACGAGGGGCTGATCGTTTCCACCGCGTCGTTTAAGGTCTATGTGGACTTTGTCGGCAAGGCGAACAGCCTGCGGGCCGGTACCTATATCCTCTCCAAAAACATGAATATCGCGGAGATTGTGGATATACTCTGCGAGGGCGCGCCGCCCCAGCATACCACGCGCTTTGTCATACCGGAGGGCTATAATTGCGAAGATATCGCCGCCGAGCTGAAAAAGCAGGGGCTGATTGAAGAGGAAATAGACTTCCTGCGGCTCTGCAACGATGCCAGTCTCTTTTCCCATTACGCCTTTATCAAGGATTTGGGCGCGCCGGAGGGACGGAAATATCTGCTCGAGGGCTATCTTTTCCCCGACACCTATGAGGTATATACGGAGGGCGGCGCGGAGGATATCATCCTCAAAATGCTGACCCGTTATTATACGCAATACACGGATGAATTCGTGGAGCGAGCGGAGGAGTTGGGACTTTCGCGCAACCAGGTGATGGTGCTGGCCTCCATCATCGAGCGCGAAGCGGCCGTACCCGAGGACTTCCCGCGCGTTTCCGCCGTGTTCCACAACCGTCTCGATGACGGCATGGCCCTGCAGAGCTGTGCCACGCTGTCCTATGCGTTGGGCGTGAACAAATTTACGTTCACAAGGGACGAGATGGACACCGTTTCGCTCTATAATACCTACCGCAACAAGGGCCTGCCCCTTGGCCCCATCAGCAACCCCGGCCTGCGCGCCATCCGCGCGGCGCTCTACCCCGATCAGGACTTTATCAAGGATAAATATCTGTTCTTCTGCAACGGCAATCCCGCCGAGTCCCTCGCCCTGATTTTCTCCAAAACAGAGTCGGAGCATCAGAAAAATGTGGAGAAGTATCAGGTGTACTGGAATTAGGTTATCTTCTAATTTCGATAGGATATTGCACATAAACCTGCCCTCCGCCCGCATACAATGCGGCAACGGAGGGTTTTTCTATATGGATATTAAGGGGATTAAGATAACCGAGAGCAGCGCGCGGCGGGAACCGGAGACGACGGTCGTTGTTACGGAGCTCGCGGAGCCGGTTGCCGAGAAAAAGAAAGACGCGCCGAGCCGCGGGGAAAGCATGTTTGTGAAGATAGGGCTCTGCGGGGTGGCGCTGCTGCTTGCGCTGGCCCTGCGCAGTTTTGCGGGGCGCGGCGAGCCCGGACAGGATGCCCGGGAGGTCTCCGCGCAGTCGGGCGAAACGCAGGAGGGGGAAGATTTGGGCGCGCTGCATTTTGTGGACGCCAGCCACGACACGACCCTAGCCGCGCCGCAGAAATGGAGGGCGCCCGTGCAGAGCGCGGACATGGAACTTTTGGCCGAGCGCGGCACCGTACGCTTCACGGCGGCGGGCAATGTCGTTGCGGCCTGTGCGGCGGGTCAGGTGCTCAGCATCAGCGAAGACTCCCTGTTGGGGCGCTATGTGCGGCTGACCCATGCCGACGGGGTAGAGACCATCTATTACGGATTACTCGAGGTGACCGTGAAACAGGGGCAGGTAGTGCAACAGTATGACGCGTTGGGTACGGTGGAAGCGGGACACAGCATCTATGTGCAGGTACTGAAAAACGGCGCGCCGCAGAACCCGCAGGACTATATCTTGCTGTCCATAGGCGATTAAGCATGCTGTTATTTTGCCTTGGCAAGACCGAGCTGCGCGTGCATCCCGGTCTTTTTTTGGTGATCCTGTTTCTCGCCGTGACGGGGCGACTGGGTATGCTCCCGCTCCCCCTCTTGGCCCTGCTCCTGCATGAAGGGGCGCACGCAGTTTGCGCCGCGCGCATGGGCCTGCCCGTGTATGCCGTCACCCTGCTGCCCTTTGGCGCGGAAGCGAGTATCGATACCTATGCCGCACTGCCGCAGGCCGAAGCGGTCTATGTGCTGATGGGGCCGCTGTGCAGCTTTACGGCGGCGGGACTGACGACCCTGCTGCTGCACATCTTTCCCACATTGGAGAGCGCGCTATTGCCCTTTGTGCAATACAATCTGTTCCTCGGCATATTCAACCTGCTGCCCGCCTATCCGGCGGACGGAGGGCGGCTCTTGCGCTGCCTGCTGTCCCGACATTTGCGTCCGCGGACGGCGGCGGGGATTGCGGCGGCGTTGGGCCTGGTCTTGGGCGCGGCGCTGCTGGCCGTCTGCGTTTGGCAGAGCGCGGCGGGAACGCATCTTTGGCAGCTATATATGGTGTCCGCCTTTCTGCTGCTGGCGGCGGCCAAGGAGTTTGTGCAGCTGCCCCACGCGCAATTGGCGGCAATGGCGCGGCGCGGCGAAACGCTGGCACGGGGCGAAGCGCTGCGCGTGCATACGATTGCCGCACATGAAAAAACGCAGGCGCGGGAACTCCTGCGTGAAATGCGGCCGCATTGCTATAACCGCGTGCTCGTGATAGACGGGCGTATGCGAAAGATCGGCGAGTTGGACGAGAACGCGATTCTTTTGGGGTTGGGGCGTTTGGGGGCAGGGGCGAAGATATCTGAAATCCTGCATACTATCTATTGATGATCTTCCACTCTCCGTTGTCGGCTATAGGCGGAACTGTCATTTGTCCCAGGAAATATACCAGCGGCGCGGCGGCGGCATAGCCCCCCGGCACGGTGAACCCATTGGGAACGACGAAGGAAAAATAGAGAAAGCGGTATTCCGCGGAGAGCCACTCGGAATCAAAGTAGGGAGACAGTTGGCTGCCCCGCTCCCCCGCTTCCGCGACAAAGACCGCGAGGGTATCGCCGTCCCGCACGGGCGTTCCGTCGGGATAGCTGAGTCTGGTAATCGTGCTGCCATAGGCGGCGCTGGGGTCGAGCGTATAGTTGATGCCGCGCAGGGAGTAGACGGGCTCAGCTTCGCGGATATTATTTGCCAAATCCTGCAAGTATGCGCGCAACTCTGCGCCGGAGAGCAGAACCAGCGAGAAAGAGGGTTCATCCTGTATACATTGCAATATGTCGCGCAGGGAGGCCCGCCCCGAAAAGTGGGCCATTTCCTCGGGAATCTGCAGATAGGGATAGGAAAGGGAGAGTATATGTACGGGCAAATCGGCCTTTGTGGCCTTGCCCCATTTCAAGACGTTCCAAATATGCGCGTCGTGCACGAAACGCATCCAATCCGAATCCTCCCGCGCATCCTCCATGCGCGCAATCGGCGCGGGGACGGCTGAAAGTCGACTCGCGAACAAATCCTCCGCTTCCTGCAAAATCTCCGCCGCATAGGCATAGGCTCCCGCAGGCGTGGCCGCACTCGGCAGGGGTTCCGTATGAATCCAGCTGTCCATGCGTTCATTTTCCGAATCCCAAACGAGATCCAGCACCAGCGCATTGCTGCCATCGCTCCCAAGCGTGGTGACGAGCACGGGGCGCCCTGCCGCGTTTGTGAAGGTTCTGACGCCTGAAAATTCTCCCTGCGCGCAAACGATCAGTTGTATCCCCGAGGTATTTTCCGCAAAGAAGCGCACGCTGTTCTCCTCGTCCCGGCCCGTTGCTTCATCGGCCTCCATGGGAGCGTTCACTATTGCGATGGTGTATTCATAATTTGCGCGCAGTTCGCGTTGGTAAAATTGAAAGACGTCTACCATCCGCTCCGTGCTTGCGCCCAGGACCCCGACCATATCGGCGGCGGCAAGCCCTTCCGCGGCGGCCAGACCTATGGCGGCAATGGGAACCGGTCTCCCCCGCACGACCATGGTATGCGAAAAATACGCGAGGTTCCGGTTCCAGGGCGTATGCGCCTTGTCCGCGCTGGTCGGATCCACTTTCACAAAATTCGCGCAAACCGCCGGAACGGGATGCGGCGCTTCCTCCTCCTCGTTTACCTGCACGCTCGGTTCCACACTTTTCAGCGCATCGAGCTGTACGCGCAGAGCGGACAGACCTTGCGCAAAATCCGCCGCGCTCAAAAATATCGCGTCGTATTGAAGCTTCTTGAATATTTCCGTACCGGGAAGCGCGTCCCTGTTTCCGTAGAGATGCCGAAAGGCCTGCGTCTCCGCACTGCCAAACAAGCTGCTGCCCGCATCCAGCAGCAGCAGTTTGCCCTGGGCGCGATAGCGTTCCACCATGGGAAAGAGACGCATAAACGAAGCTTGCCGCGCGCTGCCCGTGACGGGATCGGTTTCCAAAATCGCGCCGCGCAGATTTCCCGTGATGAGTATGGTTATATACGCTTCGCGCTGCGGAAAGGGCGTACCCGCAAGATAGCGGTATATCCATTCGGCATCGGCAGAGGTAATGCGCCCGTCACCGTCCACATCCGCGCGGCAGAGGAATTCCGTCGTCGGCTCTTTTCCGGATTGGATGAAATTGATTATGTAATCCGCGTCCGCGGCGTTGACCACGCCGTTGCCGTCCGCATCGCCCAAGGTGAACGTTTCGGCGGCGTGCGCAATCGGGGCGAACGCGAACGTTGTCCCGATGATTGCGATTGAGATTGTCAGTAATAGCCTACGCAATTTTGCTCCTAAGAATTTTGATTCCCCTTGCCGTTCCATTCACTATAGCCGTCATCCAGTGTCAGTGTTGCAAACATATCCGCGACGGGATAGTAGTTCTCCGTGTCCACGGTGAACACCGCTTTAACGAGGTGTTTTCCGCCTCTTTTTTCGCCCAAGAAAGGTTCCCAATCAGCCCCCGGAATTTTGGGATCAAATTTATACCAATAACTTTCGCCGATAACTCCCTCAGGCAAAGCGCCCGTAATGGTTATAAAGATCGGTACGGGTTGATTGTCCGGCTTTTCCGCAACTTTCACTTCCTTATCTACAAAGCTGACACCGCTCATATCGATCGTCGCCCTATCCATATTGAAACCGCCCGCAATGTTGCCGACGGCAACATAGCCCGGTTCCGTTATGGTGATGGTATAAGTATATGCGCCTGCATTGATGGGTGATGCCTCCGGGCTGCTGTTCCGCTCATAGCTGACTGCGTAGGCAACATCGATGGAGGGTGTGACGACGATGGGTTGTGCAACGCCGTTATAGACCGTATCCGGGGCGGAGACGGTGAAGTAGACGGGAATGTCTACAAGCTCGGACACGGCAATCGGATCCCAATCCTCCATGAACTCGGCCGGGACAAGGATTTCCGCGTCGCCGAGACCGGCGCCGCCAATGCCCTCCGGCGGTCCGTCAAAGAAAACGATGATCTCGATATCCACGCCTGCAAACAGGTCCGCCGCCAGCGCGGTGACACGATGCCCCTCCATGGCGCGGGGTACAAAGACGACCGGGCAGTCGCTGTGATAGATTGTGAGCGTTGCCTCATTGTCTTCCGCGATAAAGGACAGGTCTCCGACCCGCTTTTCAATTACGCTTTCTACCGAACTCGACAGACCGGCCAAATAGCGCAGTATCTGTGCCGCGTCCGCAGCGGTGAGCTGGTTGTCGTGGTTGACATCGCCCAGCACCTTCGTCACCTCATCCGCGACTGACAGACCAGCCAGAATGCGCAGCACCGCGGCGGCATCCGCTGCGCCTATGCCTCCGTCGCCGTTAGCATCTCCCATTATGCCGGGGATGGGATCGTCCGTAAACGCAGGCGAAAGCGCGGCAAATGAAAACGACGCGAACGCGATGCAGAGTACCGCGGTCAAAATAGTAACAAGTACTTTTCTCATATGTAACCTCCCTTAAACTATACCTTTATCAGTATACTAAAAACATAGCTTGTACGCAAGAATAACGCGCGAAGTTTTTTCTAATTACGCATTTAATGTGCATTCGTCCGGTGCCGTAAGGCGCTTGTCATCTTTGTTGCGCAGTATAAGCAGGAAAACAGGCATGCAGACGGATACAAAAATGCTCAGCAGCAGATAGAGCAGCGCGTTTTTCGAGTCACAGGATTTGTACAGCTTATACAGAGCAATGTAAAAGAAGACACTTTGCGCAACCACCAGCGGAAGGAGCACGAGGTAAGTGCCGACAAATATTATTATGAGGGACGAGACAGCAAAGGGAATGTTGAAACGGAGAGAGCTTAATACTCTGCTCATCAGAATAAGCGAAAGCAGCAGCATCGCAGTCGCCACCACGTTTGCCGCAACGGAGAGACCCAGCAGCCACTTGCGATGATTCGTTTCCCGCTCACCCATGCGTCGGGAATAGTCGTCCGAAATCGCGCCGAGCACATAGGCCGGACCTATGCCGAAAAGGATATCCCAAGCCACGGCATGCTGTTCGATGCCGCGCCGCTTGGCGATGCTCTGGAAGCCCACGGCCTTGCAGACCCCGATAGCGAGGGATAGAAGGAACGAGTAGCCAATGCAGATCGCATAAATGATGATGTATATGGAGTAGTATTCCATTTTTACCTCCTGTTTTTTTAGGGATCGGGTGTCAGTGCCGCGAGACTCGGATCATCTTTGCCGCGCAGCATAAGCAGAAAAATGGGGACGCAGATGGGAATGAAAATGCTCAACACGATATAGAGCGCCGCGTTTTTGGCGTCGCAGGATTTATAGAGTTTATACAGCGAGATATAGTAGAACACAGTAAATACGATGACCAGCGGCATCAGCAGTGCGGTCAGGAGAGTGATGACAAGGCTGCATATCACAATGTTGGCCACAACATCGGGGAGACTGCGGAGACTCATACTGCCCAGGGAATTGTGCACAGACAACTGCCCGCCGTTATCAATGAGAAACATATCGTCGCAGATATCGATGTGCCAATCATCGTCTATGTCACAAATGCAGGCTTCCTCATGCACGATATCGACGCTGTTCACGACCATGCCAAAGCCAAGAACGGAAATGGCGAGGGTCAAGATGATGATGGGAATGCCGAGACCCAGCAGCAGTTTGCGGCGCGCGGTCTCCTTTCCCTCCACGCGGCGGCTGTAATCGTCCGCGATGGCGCCCGCAACATAGGCCTGTCCGACGCCGAAGACGATATCCCAAACCGCGGCATGTCCCTTGACGCCGCGCCGTTTCGCGATGGCCTGCATGCCTATCGCCTGGCAAATCCAAACGGCAAGCTCAATCAAGAGCGCGAAGCCGATGACGACAAAAAAGATAATCAGTGCGAGTTTGATCATGGTTGTTTCCTCCTGTTATTGATTCATTTGCAGGAATGCCGCCAACGCTTCTTTCCAGCAGGGCATGCGCCGATCCAGTGTTTTTTCCAATTTCCCGCAATCCAAGGCGGAATATGCGGGACGCGCGGCGGCTGTCCTGTATTCCGCCGTGGTGCAGGGTGTGAGTGTTGCCGCAACTTTGCCAAGGCGCAGTATCTCCCGCGCAAAATCGTACCATGTGGTCTCGCCAGCACCCGTGCAGTGATAGAGTCCATAGTTCTCCGTCGCTGCCAGCAGCAGGAGGAAAAAGGCCAGATCCGCGGCGTTGGTGGGACAACCGTGCTGATCCGAAACCACGCGCAACGCGCCCAATTCGCGCCCTTTTTTCAGCATGGTTTTGACAAAATTGCTGCCCGTCTCCCCGTAGAGCCACGCGGTGCGTAGGACAAACGCTTTATCACATGCCGAGAACACCAGTCCCTCCCCCGCTATCTTGCCGCGGCCGTACGCGGTTTGTGGGTTTGGGGTATCCGCTTCGGTGTAGGGCCTGTCTCCCCTGCCGTCAAACACATAGTCGGTGGAGATATGCACGAACTTAGCGCCCACTGTCTGCGCCGCGCGGGCGAGGTTTTCGACCGCCGTGGCGTTGATGGCATAGGCGGTGTTCTCGTTACTCTCCGCCACATCCACCGCCGTATAGGCCGCGCAGTTGATCAGCAGATGGGGGCGCGCTGCCTGTGCGAAAGCAGAGACTTGCGCGGCGTCTGTGATATCCAGTTCGGGCAGATCCGCGCAGGACAGTTCCGCGTTGGTATACACTTCGGGCAAGGTTCCCAAACGGCAGTTGCCCTCCCGCAAGAGCTTAATCAGTGCGGAACCCAATTGCCCCTTGCATCCGATAATCGCAATGCGCATACTATTCCGCAATTTCGAGCGCGACCTGCATCATAGCGTGGAAGGCGTTCTGCCGCTCCTCCGCCGTGGTGACGCCGCCGCCCTCGATGGTGTCAGAGATCGTGCAGATGCAGAGCGCTTTTTTGCCCGCGCGCGCGGCATTGCAATAAAGGGCCGCCGCTTCCATCTCCACGGCCAGCACGCCCATCTTGCGCCATTCCAGCGTCGAGAGGGAATCGTCATAGAAGGTATCGGAGGAGAGCACGTTGCCGACCATATGCTTTAGGCCACGCTTCGCGCACTCGTCCGCCGCCTTGCGCAACAGCCCGTAATCCGCGATGGGCGCGAAGCTGCCGGGCAGACGATACTGCGAGACAAAGGCCGAGTTCGTGCAAGCGCCCGCGCCGATGACGATGTCATACACATTCAGATCGGGGTGTATGGAACCCGCCGAGCCGACGCGGATGATATTCTCCACGCCGAACATGTTGTAGAGCTCATAGGAATATATGCCGATACTCGGCATGCCCATGCCGCTGGCCATAACGGATACGCGCTTGCCCTTATAGAAGCCCGTGTAGCCGTGTATGCCGCGTATATTGTTCACCAGTTCGGCATCGGTCAGATAGGTCTCTGCAATCATCTTCGCGCGGAGGGGGTCCCCCGGCATCAAGACAGTTTTCGCAAAATCTTCGGGGCTGCAGCCGATGTGCGGCGTGATATTGGCGGGTTTCATAAGCAAATCTCCTTACAATAATGTACAAGCTGATTGTAGCATAGAATGTGTATTTTGAAAACCGTTAATCCTGATAATCTACATGTATGGTGGCAAAATGGCCACAGTCATTGTAATCTACATGTAGCTCACCCGATGCCAGCTTGGACAGCAGCGCGTCATACGCTTCGGCCGTGATGTCGCGCCAGCGCCACCCGTCTTCCGTTACGGCAAGCGCAACAGCACCCTCCACCACGCCGAGTACTGCGGTTTTGCCCGCGTGTGTCTCCGGCCAGCGCCAATCGTTCTGCATTAATGTCGTGAGGGCTTGGATCAAGGCCTGCGGCGTGTGCAGGATTGCGTTGCCGACAGCGGAGATGCCGTTTGCCGCACGAACAAACTCCGTACCCATAACCCCTATAATTCTGCCGCCTGTGACATCCGCCGCGGCGAGACAGGAATCATAGATATCCAAGCCGCAACAGAACACCAGCTCTGTACCCGTCGCATACCACTCGGCCATCCTCGCTTCTGTTGCATCGTTTGGCTGAAAACTACCTGCATACCAGTATCGGATGGAGACGTCCGCAGTAATCCCCAACTCCACCGCCGCCGCATCCGCACCCATCACAAAGCCATATCCATAGCGGACGACATCGGGTACCGCCATGCCGCCCAAGAAGCCCAACTGCGTGTACCCGGTCTGCACCGCCGCATAGCCCGCCAGGAATCCCGCCTGCTCCTCCCAAAATAATACGGCGTGGGTGTTCTGCGTTATGTGGAACGGCAATTCGAACGTATACGGCTCGGCATCCATCAGGAGGAATTGGATATGGGGGTATAAGCCTTGCGCGTATTGGAAAACATCTTCAAACCATAATCCGCCCGCCACAATCACAGTTGCACCGTCGGAAGCCGCTGCATGGACAGCATCCATGGGTATCGGTTCGTGATAGTAGCCGTGGCGGAGTTCATGCATCCCGCAAAATGCAAGCATTCCATGATAAAGATATTGCTCGAATTCGCTTTCGTTTGCTGCAATGAAGCAGAGGTATTGGGATATGGGTGCTTCCGTCGGCATTGGCAGCGGGGTGTCGGGTAGTGGCTGCTCCGAGGGCGCGGGCATACAGCCACAGACGATGAAGAAAACAACTATCAGAATAGCAGGCATCTTTTTCATTTATACAACACGTTCTCCACGCCGAATTCCTGTGTGAGCAGACCCATTAAGCTCTCGCTCCAAGTGATGTTCCAGGCTTCCGGGGCTTTTCTGGCCTTGCGGGTTTGGGGATCTACCAGTATGACGGGTGCCGCGCCGGGGAAGCGCGTCAAGATATTGCGCAGGCGGCCCATGGCGATGAGGTCGTCCCGGGGCATTTTGATATACAGGGATTTGCCATCCGCCGCCAGCGAGGTTAGCTCGTCCACTACTATCGAATTGGCTCTGTCCTCGCGTATATTCAGGCGGCCGCGCACGGAGACGACCGCGTCCTCGTGGAAATGGCGGTTGCAGTTTTCTAATGCGCGCGGGAAGAGGACGGTCTCCACACTGCCCGCGATGCCCTCCAGCATGGCATAGCCCATGATGCCGCTGCCGTTCTTGGTGGGGCGCTGCTTGCACTGCGTGAGCATACCGCCCACGAGGACGACAGCATTGTCCCGTGTGCCGCTCTCACCGTCCGCTTCGGCCAGCTCCGTCACCTGATGCGGCAGGGCGCGAAGCGCCATCCCATACGCGTCCAACGGATGCCCGGAGAGGTAGAGACCTGTCGCTTCGCGCTCATATTGCAGGAGCTGCTTGGGCGGATATTCGGCTAACCTGTCCCAAGGGGGTTGCGCTGCCTGCGTGGGGAGAGCGGTATCGCCGAAGTCGAAGAGGGACATTTGCCCCGCAGCTGCGGCCTTTTTGCGGCTTGCCGCCGCATCCATCACGCGTTCGAAATTGGCAAAGAGCGTGCAGCGCGTCTCGCCGAAAGCGTCGAAGCAACCCGCATAGATCATATTTTCCATCATGCGCTTATTCAGGCCATCCGTGCGTTCGGTAAAGTCCGAAAAGCTTGTAAAGGGGCCGTTGCACGTGCGCTCCTCCACCAATTGGCGCATCACCGCCGTGCCGACATTTTTGACGGCGGAGAGACCGAAGCGTATGGCCTTGCCCTCGACGGAGAAGCGCGGCGCGCTCTTGTTTACATCCGGCGGCAGGACGGTTATCCCCAGCCGACGGGCGGTGGAGACATAGTTCGCCACACTTTCCAAGCTGCCCATATAGCTGTTGATCATGGCGGCAAAGAAGGCCGTGGGGAAATAGCGGCGCAGATAAGCTGTGCGATAGGCCAGCACGGCATAGGCGGCGGCATGCGGCTTGGGGAACGCGTAGGACGCGAAGTCCATCATCTCATCGAAGATTCTTTCAGCGACCGGTATGGGGACACCGTGCACAAAGGCACCGGGCACGCCCTCGATGCCGTGTACGAAGGCGGCGCGCTCCCGCTGCATGACATCATGCTCCTTATGGCTCATAGCGCGGCGCACAATATCGGAGCGCCCGTAGGAATAGCCTGCCAGATCGCGCACGATTTGCATCACCTGCTCCTGATAAATCATACAGCCGTGGGTGCTTTTCAAAATGGGCTCCAAGAGCGGATGTGCATAGCGCACTTCCTCTGGGTGGTGCTTGCAGCGGATATATTTGGGGATGGAACCCATGGGGCCGGGGCGATACAGGGCGATGCCCGCCATCAAGTCTTCAAAACAGTCCGGCACCAATTGGGTCATGAACTGGGTCATGCCCGCACTTTCCAATTGGAACACACCCTCCGTCTCGCCGCGGGCGATCATTTTGTATACCTCGGGATCCGAGAAATCGTTGCCGGAGAAATCGGGCGGCGTTTGCCCGCTCGCGTGGATGAAATCGAGGGCGTCGCGGATGACAGTGAGGGTGCGCAAGCCGAGAAAATCCATCTTCAACAGCCCCAGTTTTTCCAGGGTTGTCATGGGGTATTGGGTGGTCAGCTGTCCCTCTGTGCTTTGCAGGGGTACGACATGGACGAGTGGCTGGCCGGAGATAACAACGCCCGCCGCATGGGTGGAGGAATGGCGCGGGAGCCCTTCTAACTTCATGGAAAGGTCTATGACCTTCTTACAGTTTTCATCCTCCTCATACAGCTTGCGCAGTTCGGGCGAGATGCGAAGGGCGTCCGCGAGGGTGATTTTCAGCATGGAGGGCACTGCCTTGGCCAGCTTGTCCGCATCCGCATAGGGCATACGCAGCGCGCGGCCCACATCGCGTATGACAGCGCGCGCCGCCATGGTTCCGAACGTGATAATTTGCGCCACATGCCCTTCGCCATACTTTTCGGCGACATAATCGATAACTTCCTGACGGCGTTCATAGCAGAAATCGATATCGAAATCCGGCATGGACACGCGCTCGGGATTGAGAAAACGCTCAAAGAGCAGGTTGTTCGCGATGGGGTCTACGTCCGTGATATCCAGCGCGTATGCCGCTATGCTGCCCGCGCCGCTGCCGCGGCCCGGACCGACCATAATATCATTCGTCTTTGCGAAGCGGATAAAATCCCATACGATGAGGAAATAATCCACAAAGCCCATGCGCTCAATGATGGAAAGTTCGAATTTTAGTCGTTCCCATTCCTCCTGCCCCGCCCAGGGCATTTTGCGCAGAAGACCCTGCGTGCAGAGGGCGCGGAGATAGGCGGGCTTATCCGTGCCAGCGGCGTCAGCGGGCATGCTGAACTCCGGCATACGGCGCACACCGAATTCGATATCAAAATCGCATTTATCGGCAACTTCCTGCGTGTTTGCCAGCGATTCGGGATAATCGGGCAGGGCTATAAGCATTTCGTCGTAAGATTTGAGATAGAACTCCTCCGCGGACATACGCATGCGATTCGGCTCATCTACGGTGGTGAGGGTTTGGATGCAGAGCAGGACGTCCTGTGCCTCCGCATCGTCCTTGTTGACATAATGAATATCGTTTGTGGCGACGGTTTTGATTTGCAGTTCGTTCGCCAGCGCGGCCAACTTCGGTAAAACTTCCAGCTGCTCGGGGATGCCGTGGTTCTGCAGTTCGATATAAAAATCCTCGCCAAACAGGCGTTGTAAGCGTATGGCGATGGCGCGCGCCTGTTCATCCCGCCCGTGCAATAGGTGTTGGGGTATATCGCCCGCCAGACAGGCGGACAGGCAAATAAGCCCCTCCGCGTGCTGTTCCAATAGATTATAGTCAATGCGGGGCTTGTAATAGAAACCGCGAATAAACGCTTCGGAAGATAGGAACATTAAATTGCGCCAACCGGCTTCGTTTTTTGCGAGGAGTATTAAGTGCGCATTCTCGCGGTCGGCACCCGTCTTCTGCGTCATACCCTGCGCCGCGACATAGGCTTCCATACCCAGAATGGGCTTGATACCGGCGGCGACGCAGGCGCGATAAAAATCCACGGTGCCGTACATAACGCCGTGGTCGGTGATAGCGAGGGCCGTCTGCCCCAGGGCCTTGGCCCGCGCCACAAGGTCGTTGATGCGCGCCGCACCGTCCAGCAGGGAAAACTGGGTATGGACGTGCAGATGTGTAAAGGCGGTTTGCATGCTACTCCGTGTCACTGACCAAATCCTGCATAGTGTAGAGCCCGGCAGGCTTCTCCGCCAGATAGATGGCCGCCCGCAGCGCGCCCGTAGCGAACACACGCTTGCTGAAGGCCTCGTGCTTGATGGTGATGGCCTCATCGCGGCACATAAACATCACCTCGTGCTCGCCCGCAATGGTGCCGCCGCGTATGGAGTGGATGCCTATCTCGTGCGGGTCGCGCTTATGCGCGTTTTCGCAACGCGCCAGCTCAAAATGCATGGGCTCGGGCATGCTCTGCGCGATTTCATTCGCCAGCATCCACGCGGTGCCGCTGGGCGCGTCCACCTTTTGGTTGTGGTGCTTTTCGATGATTTCTATATCCGCGTCCAGACCCAGTGCGCGGGCGACTGTCTTCACCAATGCGATCTGCAAGTTGACGCCCAGCGACATATTCGAGGAGTGGAAGACGGGGATTTGGATGGACGCCTTATGGATTTCCAGCAGATCGTCCTTGGAGAGCCCCGTCGTGCCAATCACTATGGGACAGCCTATGCTCTCGCAGTGGCGCAAGGTGTCCACGCAGGCCTTGGGGGTGGAGAAATCTATGACCATATCGTAGGGAACGTCCACCCGCTGGGCGGATGCGTAGACGGGGACGCTGGCGCTGATGGGGCGGATATCGACACCGGCGACGACCGTAAAGCCCTGGTTCTGCTCGGTGATGGCGCGCAGGAGCGCCTGCCCCATTTGGCCCGCTATGCCGTTGATCAATAATCTTTTCATATTACGCTCCTAGTATTAAGTCATAGTTTTGCAACGCTGCTTTGATCTTCGCCATATTCGCCGCGTCGGCGGGAATCAGCGGTAGGCGCAATTCACCTGTGCAATGGCCAGCCATTTCCATCATAGCCTTGAGAGGAATGGGGTTGACATCGGAAAACGCCGCCTTCCAAATCGGCAGTATCTTGAATTGCAGGGCGCGGGCTTTTTCTATGTCGCCCGCAAAGAATGCGGTGCAAAGCTGGTGCATATCGCGCGGGATAAGGTTGGAAACCGTACTGATTACGCCCTTGCCGCCGACCGAGAGTATGGGCAGCACATGGTCGTCATTGCCCGCATAGAGCTCGCAGTCGGGGCAGAGGGCCGCGAGGTTGACGATCTGCTCTATATTGCCTGAGGCCTCCTTGGTGCCAACGACGTTGGGAATCTGCATCAGCTCGCGCATGGTGGCGGGCAGGACGTTCAGCCCCGTGCGGGAGGGTACGTTGTAGATGATGATGGGGATAGTCACCGTGGCCGCAACCGCCGCATAGTGCGCCACAAGGCCACGCTGGGAGGTCTTGTTATAGTATGGTGTTACCACCAGCAGGGCGTCCGCGCCCGCGTTTTGGGCGGCGATGCTCTGGGCGATGACGGCGGCGGTGTCATTGCCGCCCGTGCCCGCGATGACGGGGACGCGCCCGGCAGCACACTGTACCATGAAAGCGATGACAGCTTTCTTTTCGGCGGGCGAAAGAGTGGCTCCCTCGCCCGTGGAACCGCAGGCGACGATGGCGTCGATGCCCTCTGCGATCTGGAAGTCTATCAGCCTGCCGAGGGCATTGAAGTCCACTTCGCCGTTTCGGAACGGCGTGACAATTGCAGTTCCGCAGCCTTGAAATATGCTCATGTTCTTTCCTCCCAATATTTGATTAGTGCTTGCGCGATTTGCACCGCATTGGTCGCGGCGCCTTTGCGGATATTATCCGACACGCACCAGAGGTTGATGCCGTTCGCAACGGAAAAGTCGCGGCGTATGCGACCGACATAGACGGG
The DNA here is from genome assembly GCA_009779405.1 of Clostridiales bacterium. Classification (GTDB taxonomy): domain Bacteria; phylum Bacillota; class Clostridia; order Christensenellales; family CAG-138; genus WRCT01. Next base: position 9,065 of record WREI01000003.1, on the reverse strand, counting down.
ATCCGTGTCGGCGGCGGTGATCGCGAGGGGATACAGATTGTTTTTCGGGTCATCCTGTACAACGAGACCTGGCGCATTGCGCAGGGCGTCGAATATCTCGTCCATCTCAAAGGGCGTGTTCAGTTCAATATTGATGCTCTCGCTGTGTCCATGGAAGACGGGGACGCGGACGCAGGTCGCAGTGACCGGCAGGTCGGGCAGACTGAGTATCTTCCGCGTCTCATCAATCATCTTCTGCTCTTCCTTGAAATAGCCGTTGTCCAAGAGCACGTCGATATGCGGGATGCAGTTACCCGCGATCGGGTACTGAAATTTTTGGGGCGGCAGACCTTTCAAACCGTTTTCCAAATCCATATAACCGCCCAAACCCGCGCCGGAGACCGCCTGATAGGTGGAATAGACCACGCGCTTCAGGCCAAAGCGGTCGGCAAGCGGCTTCAAGGCAACCACGGCCTGAATGGTGGAGCAGTTGGGATTAGCGATAATATTTTTCTTTTGATAATCGGGCAGGGCGTCCGCGTTGACCTCCGGCACAATGAGAGGAACATCTTTGTCCATACGCCATTGGCTGGAATTGTCGATCACGACCGTTCCCGCCGCCGAGAACAGAGGAGCATAGCGCGCGGAGTTGCCGCCGCCCGCCGAAAAGAGGGCGATATCCGCGCGGGTCTCTGCAGGGCTTTGCTCCGTCAGTTCTTGCACAACATGGGGCTTGCCCATAAAGATAATCTCTGTCCCCGCACTTCTGGCGGAGGAAAAGAGGGTATAATCCGCGTCAAGAACCCGCTCCTCCAATACTTTCAAAAAAGCTCTGCCGACCATGCCGGTCGCGCCAACGATTGCAATCTTGAGCCGTTGCATAATTACCCCCTGAAATGAATCTTCTCACAAATATATTCTATTCGTATGAGGGCGGATTGTCAATCTTGCGGGACCAAAGAAAGTGTCTGCACTGCGTCTTTTGATGAAACATGATTCGTATAGAACACCCGCGCGACGCCCTCGGCCAGATAGGGTATGGAGGACAGTGCCTGCTCCAAGCTGTTGGCGTTGTGTCCCATCTCGATCAGTAGGGACAGGGGCGCGAGGTGTTGGTTGTAGCGGCCCGCCTTGATGCGGTTGGGGCGGGCGAGCTTGGGCGAAACGGCGAGCAGGTAATCGCATATGCTTTCCGCCAAGGCGAGGTTCGTTACGAAGTCCGGCTTTTGCGTGAAGCCCTCCCCCTCCCCCACCACAAACATCAGGCGGGCGCATTCCCGGTCGCCGACAAGCGCGAAGTCGGTGGTGGGCTCGCCCGTTACATAAAATGAATCGCGGTGCAGGTCGATGGCGAGCAGGATATCGGGGTATTCTGCAAGGCAGGCGGACAGGGTTTGCTCGGAGCGGGTATAGGCGGTGGACAGCGAGGGCGGTTCATGATCTGTGGTATCGTGGAACACGGTGAATCCATAGCAGTCTCGCAATCGCTCTGCCAGTGCCGCGCCCACGGCGACGACGCTCTTGGTTTGGTCAGTGCTTCGCCAGTCGGGGCTGTCGACATACGCTTCGCGGGTATGGGTATGGTAGATGAGGATACACGACGGGCGGATGATATCCGCCCCTGCGAGACGCAGGGAGACCCGCGGCGCGGGTATCGGCGTGGGGTTTGGCGTTGGTGCGGGCGTAGTTTCTGTTGCGTGATACACGGGCAGAATCGTATCCAAGGAATAGTGCAACACCAAGACGATGCCGAAAAATAGAACAAGCGACCAAAAAGCCAATATAAGAAGCCGCCCGAAAAAGCCCGGACGGACACGTTCTCTTTTTGCTCTTTCGTAGTGGCGCATATGCTAACACCTCGGACAAGTGTATGCTCTCTGCATTATTACATATTACCTATTCCTTGCCATGCCCTGCTGCGCCATCCAGATGCGCATAACCAAGCGATAGGGCAGGAGTTTGACCAAGAGCGCCTGCGCGCGCACGCCGAAGCCGAGTATGCTGAGTTCCCTGCCCCTCTTGAAGTCCTTCAGAGCCTTTGTGATCACCTGCGCCGCTGTCCAAAGCGGTTTTTTGTTCGGGACGGCGCCCGGATGATCCTTTTCCGCGATGTCGAAGAATTCCGTCGCCACCCAACCGGGGCAAACGGCCATTACGCGTACACCCCGCGGACGCAGTTCCACACCCAAGGCGCGGGAATAGGACAGGACATAGGCCTTGGTCGCGGCGTATACGTTGATATAGGGTACGGGCTGAAAGCTGCTGAGGGAGCACATATTGAGGATGGCCGCGCCCTTTTCCATACACGGAATACAGAGGGCCGTGAGGGCCGTCAGAGCCTTGGTGTTCACGTCGATCATATCTAACTGGGTTTGGAAATCGATCTCCGTCGCATGCGCAAAGATACCGAAGCCCGCCGCTTTGATAAGCAACGTCACTTCCGCATGATTGATCTCCAGCGCCAAGGCGAACGCCTTATAGCTGATGGAATCGGTCAAATCCAGCGTCAGGGTGCGCGTAGGCTTGGGCAGTTCCTTGGCCAAGTCCGCAAGCCGCACTTCGCGCCTTGCGATCAGCCAAATCTCATCAAAATCAAAGCTTGCGTCCATGCAGATGCGCCGCGCGAATTCCGCGCCCATGCCCGAGCTGGCACCTGTGACTACGGCTACGCGTAGTTTTTGGTTCTCCATATGCACCCCTTGTTTTTGTGATGGTTACTAAATTTTATTATATCAAAAAAAGACGCGCGCGTCTTTGCTTTTTCTTAAATATTCACCGAATAATATTCGGCCAGGCTTGCTCATATTCTATGCCAAGGGCGATCTCTTTGCCCATAGATAAAGGAGGCATTCCATGGAAGCTACGAAAGAACGGGAAGCATTGGAAGGATATGAGGAAGCGGCGCGGGAAACGGAACCACGATACATACCCGCACCACGCAGGCGCGGCAGGAGGGGAAAATCGCACGGAGCGTTGTTGGTCCTGCTCTTGGGCTGTGCGGTTCTGGTACTTTTTATCGTATCCTCCGACGCAGCGGCGTGGATCAGCGTGCATATCGTTGCGCCCGTGCAAGGCTTTTTTGGCATTGGGGCGAAGGCGGACCTGCCCGCGGAACCGGTGTTTTCGCAAAATACGCCCGAGCCCGCGGGTACAGCCGCGCCGGAGCTTGTCGTTACATTGGCGGCAAGGATGCAGTATTGCCTGCAGATGGGCTATTATAACGATGCCGTCTCGGCAAACATACAGGCGAGCTCCCTCAAGGCGATGGGCGGCGCGGGCTATGTCTACTTTGACGGGCAGAAATACCGCGTGTTTGCCGCCGCCTATGGCGATTTGGCCAGCGCGGATAAGGTGATCTCGCAGATTCAGGCGGATGGCTATGAAGCGGCGACCTATCTTTTGCAGACGAATGCCGCAGAGCTGACGGCAAGCGGCGCGGATACAAGCCTGGGCGATCTGGCGGATTGCGGCGGTCTGTCCGAAAGGGTGCTGACTTTAAGCTATGCCTTTGACAAGCGGGAGAAGGATCAGGGGGCGATACTCTCCGCGTTGGCGCAGTTGCAGACGGAATTGACCGCAGACTACGCCGCTGCCGCGCGCTATGCGGAATTGCAGCCGCTCGCGAGCTATCTCTCCTTCTGCAATACGGAGCTTGCGTCACTGACAGCGCGGGGAGCGGGCTTGGGTTATACGGAATTCTCGGCCGCATTGAAATATTTACAGTTGAGTTTTGCGGTGGCGTATCATGGGGCGATTGCGGATATACAGCCATAAAAACAGTTCTCGTGGCTTGTTTCGGAAAAGAAGATATGCTATGATAAATTGTCTGAAAATGCTTGTGCGTAAATAGCGCGGTGTTGCAGAATACTATGCCGCAATCGCGGCAGGAACGGGGATATATACGAATGAAAAAAAGATTCTTATCGTGGCTGTTGGTGCTCATTATGCTGGCGGCAATGTTTGTTGTCGTACCCGCCACGGTGCGGGCGCAGGGCGGGATTACGATCAAACTATACTACGAGCGTGAAGACGGGGAGTATGCCGACTGGACGGTCTGGATGTGGGCTTTGGGCGCGGAGGGCGCATCCTATAGCTTCACGGAGGAAGACGGCAAGATGGTCGCCACGGCAAACTTCAACGCCGGAACGGAGCAGGTAGGCTATATCGTCCGACGCGGCAACTGGGCGGAGAAGGATATCGAAATAGACCAGTTTTTGGACTTGACCGGAATCGTTGCCGGAACCGTGCATGCCTTTGTCACATCGGGCATCGAGGGCGCGGAGCTTGTGATGGGTGATGACGTTGTACAGGGGATCGTCGTCAAATCTGCGAAGGCGGACGGCGATGTGATCATCGTCGAAACGACGGCGGCGCTGACAGAGGAGCGGGCGCTGTTTGCGGTTGCGGACGCGTCCGGTGCCGCGCTGAAAATAATCGACTTGGAGCTGGCCGGGACGATTGCCAGGATCAAGATGGAGGGGGCATTGGATTTGACGAAGAAATACACACTCACATTTGAGGACGTGACGTATAACGTCAATATGCCAAATCCGTTCTCCACCGCTTCATTTGAAGAAGCGTTCACCTACACAGGCGATGATCTGGGCGCGACCTGGACGGTGGACAAGACCCTGTTCCGCATATGGGCGCCCACGGCAATCTCTGTACGGGTAAAGCTTTACGAGTCGGGCGATGTAACCGCAGACGATTTTATTACATCCGTCGCAATGACGCCCGATGTAAACGGAACCTGGGTGGCGGAAAAAGAGGGGGACTTGAACGGCGTCTATTACACCTATGAGGTGGAGGTGGACGGAACCATGAACGAAGCCTGCGACCCCTATGCCAGAGCGGTCGGCGTGAACGGCGAACGGGCCATGGTCATAAACCTGGCATCCACCAACCCCGAGGGTTGGGAGCATGATGTGAACCCCAACGCCGGAATGAATGTGACAGATATGGTTATCTATGAGCTGCATGTCAGAGATTTTTCGTTTGACGAAAGCTCGGGCATGGTGAATAAGGGGAAATATCTCGCCTTCACAGAGCTTGGCACCAAGAATGTCGCGGGGAGGTCTACGGGTGTCGATTACCTTAGAGATTTGGGGATTACGCACCTGCATCTGCTGCCCGTCTTCGACTTCGGTTCCATTGATGAATCCAAGCTGGACACCGATCAGTTCAACTGGGGCTATGATCCGAAGAACTACAATGCGCCCGACGGTTCCTATTCCACGGACCCCTTCAACGGCGAGGTGCGCATTAACGAGTTCAAACAGATGGTGCAGTCCCTGCACAACAACGGCATCAGTGTCGTAATGGACGTCGTGTATAACCACACCTACAACACGCAGTATTGCTTCAACAAGATCGTGCCGGGTTACTTCTATCGAATCAACGAGAACGGCTCGTATTCCAGCGGCTCGGGCTGTGGCAACGATGTCGCCAGCGAACGCGCGATGGTGCGCAAATTCATCGTTGATTCGGTGCTCTACTGGGTCAATGAATACCACATTGACGGATTCCGCTTTGACCTGGTCGGGCTGATCGATATTGACACGATGAACGAGATTCGCGCGGAGGTCAATAAGATTGACCCCTCCATCATAATCTACGGTGAGGGCTGGACCATGGGTACGACCGTGACAAAGGCGGGCGTCACCCTTTCCACGCAGCCGAATTCAAGCAAGACCCCGGGCATCGCCTATTTCAGCGACAATATCCGCGACGCCCTCAAGGGCAGCGTATTCAACGCGATGGAAAAGGGCTATGTCAACGGCAGCAACGGTCGCATCTCCGAAATTCGCAAGGGCATCTTCGGCGCGCCGAGTTGGGCGGTGACCCCGAGCCAGGTTATCAACTACACCTCCTGCCACGATAACCTGACCCTGTGGGATAAGATCGCCTCGTCCAACCCGGATGACAGCTTCGAGGACAGGGTGCTCCAGAACAAGCTCGCGGCGGCCATCGTGTTCACCGCGCAGGGTATCCCGCTGATGCACGCGGGCGAGGAGTTATTGCGCACGAAGGTGCGTGAGAACGGCAGCTTCGAACACAACAGCTATGCCAGCAGCAGCGATATGAACAGCATCAAGTGGGATGATTTGAACGACAGGAATTATCAACAAGTGCATGCCTTCTACAAGGGCCTGATCGAACTGCGCAAGGCCAAGGCGGCGTTCCGCATGATGACGCCCGAGGAAGCCACATCCAGAATCGAACTGTCAGAAGAGATCGCGACGGGCGTGATCGCGTTCACCATCGACGGCGGCACCGACGATGCGCTCTTCGTTGTTTACAACCCGAATCGCGAAGCCATAGAGGTTGAACTGCCCGAGGGCGAGTGGTATGTCTTCGTGAACGAGAACCGCGCGGGCTTCCGGGTGCTGGATACTGTGACAGGCACTGTCGCGGTGGCTCCGATCTCCTGCATAGTGCTCGGCAATGATAAGACCGATGCCTTGCCGTATGAGGAACTTCCCGAGATTGACGACAATCCGGACATTCCGTCAGAGATTAACCCGCTGCGCTGGGATTGGATTATCGGCGTGGGTGCGGGCATTGCAGTCGCGATTGCTGTCGCCGTTGTATTGATCTCTAAAAAAACCAAAGCAAAGAAAAAAGATATTTGACAACGCACGGATTCTGTGATATCCTGTGCGTAACAACTCCATAATTCGGCGGCAAACGTTCCATTCGCGAAGAGCCGTCGCGGGTAACGCACGATATCGCGTGAACTTACCAGCTAAGATGGCGGACGTAAGGTGGAAAGCAATTTGCGCGGCGTCATGTTATATGGTGCCGCGTTTTTATTAGGCAATAGGCAGCAGGCAGTAGGCAATAGGGATTGCACGTCAATCCTGCCTGTATGATCCGCCACTGCTGCCTACTGCCTGCTGCCTATTGCTTACCACAGAAAGGAAACACCCCCATGAACAACAAACCCTTCTACATCACCACTCCGATTTACTACCCGAGCGACAAGCTGCATATCGGGCATGCCTATTGCACCGTTGCGACGGACGCGATTGCGCGCTATAAGCGGCAGCGCGGCTTTGACGTGTATTTTCTGACCGGCGCGGACGAGCATGGGCAGAAGATCGAGCGCAAGGCCAAGGAGCGCGGCGTGACACCGCAGGAGTATGTGGATCACATCGTCGACGGCTTTGTCTCGTTGTGGAAGCTGATGGACGTTTCCTATGACGGATTTATCCGCACAACGGATCCCTTGCACGTGGCCTGCGTGCAGCGCATCTTCAAGCAGCTCTATGAACAGGGGGATATCTATAAGGACGCGTATGAGGGACATTACTGCACGCCCTGCGAGAGCTTTTGGCTCGAGCGGCAACTGAAAGATGGTTGCTGCCCCGATTGCAACCGCCCCGTGGAACTGGTGCAGGAAGAGAGCTATTATTTCCGGCTCTCCAAGTATGCCGACCGCCTGATCGCGCATATCCGCAAGAACCCGGACTTTATCCAGCCCCCCTCCCGCGCGAACGAGATGCTTCAAAACTTCCTGCTGCCCGGCTTGGAGGATCTGTGCGTAAGCCGCACGAGCTTTCAATGGGGCGTGCCTGTCGATTTTGACGAGAAGCACGTGGTCTATGTCTGGGTGGACGCGCTCTCGAACTATATCTCCGCGCTGGGCTATGGGACGGAGGACGATACGCTGTATCAAAAATACTGGCCCGCAGATGTGCAGATCGTGGGCAAGGAGATCGTGCGCTTCCATACCATCATATGGCCCATACTCCTGATGGCGCTGGGGCAACCCCTGCCCAAACAGGTCTTCGGACACGGCTGGCTGGTGCTCGACGGCGGCAAGATGAGCAAGAGCAAGGGGAACGTAGTCGACCCCGTGCAGCTCTGCGCCCGCTACGGGGTGGACGCCCTGCGCTATTTCCTGTTGCGCGAAGTGCCGTTCGGGAGCGACGGCGTGTTCAGCAACGAGACCCTCATCTATCGCATCAACAACGATCTCGCGAACGATTTGGGGAATCTCTTATCGCGCACCGTGGCGATGATCGACAAATATTTCGGCGGGGAGATTCCCGCGCCGGATGCGATCAACATCGAGGTGGACGACAGCTTGTTCAGTTTGGCCGCGCGTATCCCGAGCGAATTGGATGCGCGGATGGATACCTGGCATATCCCCGATGCGATTGCGGAGATCAATCGCCTTGTCTCCGCCTGTAACAAATATATCGACGTGACCGCACCCTGGCTGCTGGCCAAGACCGAGGAGGGGAAGCGGCGCCTGGCCACGGTGCTCTATAACCTCGCGGAATGCCTGCGCGTGGCGGCCATCCTGCTCATCCCCTTCCTCACCCAAACGCCCGGCAAGATATTTGCGCAGTTGGGTACGCCCCAAGATCTGCGTGATATAGCCGCCGTGGCGTTCGGGCAGGGCCGTCCGGGTGCAAAAGTGGAGAAAGGCGAAGCACTCTTCCCGCGCATCGATCTGGAAAAGGAACTGGCGGAATTGGGAGCGGCCGGCGCGCCCAAGGAGATTGCGCCCGCCTGTGAAATTCCGCCCATCAAGGAAGAGATCGGCTATGACGACTTTTCAAAGGTGGATTTCCGCTTGGCAAAGGTACTGGCCTGCGAGGAGGTACCCAAGGCAAAGAAATTGCTCAAATTGCAGCTTGCCGTGGGCGGCGAGACGCGCACCGTGGTCTCGGGCATCAAGAAATGGTATGCCCCCACCGATCTGGTGGGCAAGACCGTGGTGCTCGTGGCCAACCTCAAGCCCGCGACGATCTGCGGCGTGGAAAGCCGCGGTATGATACTCTGTGCAAGTGACGAGGGGGATCTGCTCTCGGTCGTCGGACCGATGGTGGAACTGCCGGATGGGTTGGTGGTACGGTAACAAGATCGGTACAAACATGTCGTTAGCGCACACGCAACCAAGGATGCAGCTTCATTTGCAGCTGCATCCTTTTTTGTTTTGATGTTAGCTGTACCTAGACAGTGTCGACACAAGATTGACGCGGTGACATAATAATGATAAAGTAGCCCCATAATCACAAGTGCAAGGACGGGTATTATGAGCAGAGAACAACATAGGCATGATATTTCGGATAAGG
>WREI01000002.1 GCA_009779405.1 Clostridiales bacterium | reverse complement strand
TTTCAAGTTGCTAAGCCAACTTACCATTTCCGGTGGTTAAGCTGTGGGGCCCCACCTGTTCCCATCCCGAACACAGAAGTTAAGCCCACAAACACCGACAATACTTGGCTGGAGACGGCCCGGGAAGATAGGCAGCCGCCGGAGACCTTTGCAAACAGCCACCCACAAGGTGGCTGTTTGCGTTTTTGCGTCGCGAATGCGGTATAACCCGTAGGGGCGCGATTGCAGACGGCTCCGCAGGAGACGTTGCGCCCCGACACGTTTCATTCGCGGCACCCCCCCACGGCCAAAAAGCGCCAAAAAATAAAATTTTTCATGAACAAAGCCCTTTACAACGCCAATACTTTATGGCATAATACTCGACATATATGTTATATGGGGTAATTTATATCGAGGGAGACCCATCCCCCCGCATATAATTACGTTCATCAGCACCCCCCGTCATTGCACATTGCGCGTTGAACATTGTGCATTGCGGTTCCCCCCATTCATCGCCGACAGGCAGGGAGGACACAGCGCCCGTCGGTTAGAAACAAACAAAAGGAGCGTAGGGCGGATACCATCCGCCCGCCGAACACCAACCAAACAACACAGCGTAGGGGCAAGGCATGCCTCGCCCGCCAACCCCACTCCCATGAACCCCGACAGAACGCATAGTGTGTCGGTAAGAACCAAACAACACAGGAGAGAGAACATGAAGAAATTTTTATCCCTAATCATTGCCTTGGTAATGGTACTGGCCCTCATCCCGGTCTCGGAACGTGCACTTCTTAAAGCACAGGCTGCCGAAGTTGTTGCCAAGTGGAGCTTTCCGAACTGGACACAGTCCCCACAGCCACCTATTGCTACAGAAGGAACCACGCTTAGCATCGGTAGAGTAAGCAAAAATGGTAATCCGGCTACTTCAGGTATTACAGGAGCAATCTCATGGTATGGCGGCGGTAATTGGGGTATTGCAACAAACGTAGCCCCCACCGCTACCCCGGGCGCAGCTTACCAGCTTGAAGCGCAGCGCGTGGTAGACGATAAAGAGGGATTCTATTTCTCGTGCGATGCAAGCGAATTTGAGCAGCTTGAAATTACAACCAGCATTCGCAACACGGCTGCTGGTCCCGGCTATTTCCGCTTTGAAGCGTTGGTTGGCGGCAGTTGGGTGCCCATGAAGAATGTCACGACCACGAACCCCGCCACTTTCATTATCGGTGATGCGGCTTCGGGATATGAAATCTCTGCTCCCCTTGCAACCAGTCAGCCGACCCACCTCATCACCGCAACAGCGCCGGATGCAATGGCGGGTCAAGCAAATGCGCAATTCCGTTGCATCATTACGCGGCCGTATATTCCAAATAGTACGACCACGTACTTTAATACCGGCAACTTCTACATCGGTACATCCCTCACCATCAATGGCACTAAAACCACCTCCACCCCTTCCGAATACACCTACAACATCTACGTCTACGGCTATGGTAGCAGCGCCAATGTACCGCTTAAGGATGCGCTGAACGGCTATGTCTCCATTGCAAACAATAACGCTGATTTCACCGATGCCGGTGCAGGTTGGCGCAAGTACACCATCACAAATGCGCCGGATTATATGAGCCTGCAATGGGCAGATGGGAATGATTACAGAACAGCATATGGCACCGGCAGCTTTGTGCTGACGCCCGATTACCCGAACGTGTACATATTTAGATATGGTGGATCCGGCAACGGCATTAGTGAATCTGCGCTCACCGCCTATGCCACGGATCTCGGTTGTGGGCAGGTACAGATTAGCGTAATCGGACATGAGGGCAATGAAGATTTTGCCGTCGGGCTGTATCGCGCCTCAGGGAATGTTTGGACACGCAAGCACCTGACAAAAGTGAATACAGGCGTACCCGCCATATTGATACCGGATGCAAATTGGGGCAGCACCACAGACGGCAGTACCAGAGTATTCTGGCAAGGTACCTTCCAGTATTCTGCTGCGGGAACACCCCATACGGGTGAATTCAGAATGGTTCGTGACGCAAACGGCACTACCCCCCAATTGTTTCCCGGCTCATCGAGTGAAAACGACGGTGCCCCCATAAACGTAGCCGCCGCAGGACACACCTACGGCACGCCCGTCGTGGTTGCCGCCACCTGCGTAGCAACGGGCAGCAGCACAGAAACCTGCTCCGTCTGCAACCACGTAAATGTCACCACCTTGCCGATAGAGCCCACCGCCCACGTATGGGGCGCTTGGGTTGAAATTACCCCTCCCACAACCGCAACAACCGGGTTGGAGCGGCGGGAGTGCACGCACTTCGCAACCTGCGGCGGCTTTGAGCAGAAGGTTCTTCCTAAAATCACCGCGACCGAGTGGGTGCGCATAACGAATATGAGCGAAGTAACTGACGGCTCGAAAATCGTCATAGCGGCGCGGGTGGATTCAACAACGGCGACATCATACAACGCTATGCGAAATAATCCCGGAAGCGGGGGCAATAATTATGCGGGCATGACTGCGTTTACTGCCGATGTCGCCGGTGCGCAGCAGCAAAAGCTCCCCTCTCCGTCTGCCGTCATCAGCGCAGGGACGCACAAGCTTCCCTCCAGCATAACAAGCGCTATAGGTGATTACTATTGGGTGTTCAATACATCGGGGTCGGGTTATACCCTAACAGCTGGGAACTCTAATAACAAGCTTGTTACTACTGGGACTACTACGGGCATTACACTTTCACCAACCGGGGTGCCATGGTATATTCACAGAGAAACCACAAAGATTCGTGGTGGTAGCGATTATGAAGGTTTTCATGTTTCCATCGGACAGGGAGCGACGGATCGACATATAGCTTATAATGATAACTCTAACGATCCGAGATTTAATAATGTCTCGGGGGCAACCAATACGATCAATACCGCTCCCTACACCTTCTGCTTAGACTTCTTCAAAGAAGTCCCGGTAGAATACACCTACAACATCTACGTCTACGGCGGCAGCACCTTCGATGGCCAAGGCAACGCGGCCTACGCAAACGACTGGGATTCCGGGATTGTCATTAAGGACGCGAACGATTGGTTAAACATCCCCACTGACCTTGCCAACGGCGGCTATATCGACTTTAACCCCAATAACGAAAGCACATTCTGGAATGCGACAGATGCTTACAACTGGTATCGCGCCGAGTTCACCAGTCCCAGTGAAAAGCTGAGCTTGCAGTTGATGTGCGGTTCGGACGCAAGAACCGCCTTCTGGGGGAGCGGCGGTGCGGACGGCAAATGGCCCGGTTCCTTCACGCTCACGCCGGAGTTCCCGAATGTCTATATCTTCGGCGGCGGCAACCCCAATTTGGGCGGCGATTATCATCCCTATTCCACCGTCTATGTCAGTTATAACAACAATTCTGCCAACGGCAATGAGGTAACTTATACCGTCCTCACGCAGGATGACAGGTTGGATATTGAAATCTATTCCTATAACATTCCGATGACCGTGGCGGATCCGACAGATCGCCATCCGTTCCTCTTGACGCAAAAGAACAGCGCCAACTTCGGCGCCCTCATCCCCGAAAACGAAAGCGGTTCCGAGAGCATGGGTACAAGAACCGTTTGGCAGGAAACCGTGGTTTATCCCTGCGGCAATTGGGACAATGAGTTCAAGTTCATCCGCCGCGATACCAATTCTAACAAAACTGAGAATTGGGGGGCTGACCGAGCTGATAAAAATTCTGAGTACTACGGTCTCGGCTGGTTCCCGGCCAATTATAACGACTCGCGTGCGCCCCTGCATGGTCTGCCCCAAGGGCATACCTGGGGTACCCCGATTCCCGCGACTTGCTTGGAAGGCTCGAAAAAGGTCTGCACAGTCTGCGGATACGAGGAGCCGGACGGCATAACAGGTCCCCTCGGCCACGACTGGACGAATGCCGAGTGGTATGTCGTCACTCCCGCAACCTGCATCGCGGACGGTCTGGAGCAGCGCGATTGCCAGCGACAGGGCTGCACGCATTTTGAAACGCAGCCTATAGCAATGGGCGCGCACAACCACACTGTCGTAGTTTCGGACACGGCAACCTGTACAGCCCCCGGTCAGGTGACCTTAAAGTGCAGCGCCTGTACGGATACGATACAGCAATCCAGCCCCGCCCTCGGCCACGATTATGGCGCTTGGACAGTCCAAACGATTGCCACAGCAACCACGCCGGGCATAGAGAAGTGCGATTGTTCGCGCAAGGGTTTGTACAATTGCCCCACGCTGACCCGTCTCTACTATCTCCAAGTCGCGGATGACGGCAAACTCTACCGCTATGTGCAGGTGAATGATTTGGATGATTTGATCGATGGCAGAGAGGTATTAATCTTAACCACGCACAATAATACAAATGATTTTTACTATCTGAATGGTGCAACTGTTCCCGGAAATGCCGACCGTCTTCTTGCCACGCACGCCGGTTCCTTGCTGGGCAGAAACCTCAGCGCCGTGCCAGATGTCTATATCCCAATGGATGACCGCGTGTTCACCGTACACGATATGGGCGAAGATGACGGCAACAGTCTCTGGCAATTGCGCTCGCTGTCGGGAAAATGGATTTCATTTAGCGGAACTGCGAACACGGCAAACCTGTCAGATACACCCTTCAACTTGGTGATAGACGACTATTCTACCAGTGTGAACCGCAAAACAACCATAGAGAAGACCTTCCATATCCATCCGTGCCTGTCCACTGACAGCTTCACTCCCAATGAGGACAGATATTTGGCTTTGAACAGCACCATGGGCAATGATTACTACTGTTTCTACGGCAGCAGTATGCGCAAAGACCTCGTCATCATGCAGCGCGTGGACGATCCGGGCGCACTGACCCTGACTAAGTACCTCACCTGCCTGACATCTTCGGCTGACGTGGCAGACCCGGTTCCCGTGACCGCAGGCAAATATATGCCCGGTTCGGGTACGGAAGTCACCTTCACCCTGACCCCCGATACCACCTATAGCCTGCCCGCCACCATCACTGTCCTCGGCGCTGCGGGTGTGCAGGGCGCGCCGGGTACGGAAGGTGAAGAGGGTATTGGCTGGACCTATAACCCCACATCAGGTGTGGTTTGGGTCAAGTTCGGCGTGTATGACATCGTAGTCATCGCTGTTGCCGCCGTCAACGAGCGCGTGCGCGAACCCGGCGATTATCTCTTCCGGCAAATCCACACGCTGGCTGACCTCGCAGCGCTGGATGACGGCGAGGAAATTCTCATCATGGGCAAGAGAACAAGTGCATCGTCGGGCGACAACACCCTCCTCTTCGCGACCGGGCAGGAAATCAATAACGCCGGTTCGCCAATCGTCAGGCGCATGAAAGCGGAATATGCGGATCCGATGTATGGCTTCGATATCACCAATATCCCGGACGTCTGGAACCCGGCGGATATCCGCGTGTTCAATCTCATTAGGATGCCCAACGGTGGCTATGCCTTGAAGACGCAGAGCGGATTCTGCATCAATTATAGCGAATACGAACCTGTCAACCCACCTCAACCGGTCACGGATTCCGACTACAGGCGCAACACTGCGCTTTGGGGTCCGCCGCTGGAATTCACGATCACGCAAGGCACCGCCCTGAACACCTTCAACATTGGTATGACCGATGCGCGCAACAAAACTCGCTATTTTTCGCTGAGCGACCACTATCCGCTTAACGATCCGGCAACTGGCGGCAACGGCAATACGGACTACTTCACCTTCTATATACCCGGGAATCAATACGATGATGTAGCCATCTTGGCGCGCAGGACAATCCCGGCAGAACTGAACGTCCAAAACCTCGGCGCGCAGGCGAAGACGGACTATTCCGCGCTCCGCTATGGCGCAAGGCTTGATCTGAAACTGCTGCAGGCCAACCTCGAAGTGGGCGATGTCCTCGTCTTCGGTATATATGATATGATGCTGACTACTTATATGAACGGTCAACAGCATTTGGTAACGGGCGGCACCGGTTCCAACCTGCGCCGCGTCATCTGCTCCGACGGCACGAACGACAATTCGGGTACCAACATCACTTGGACGCAGGCGATGGAGGATGCGGTGGATGCCGACGCTTGGCTGCAAGCCCTGCGCGCGGCGGGTCGCACGGACGTCATGATCTTCTCCGCCCCTAAGGGTCAGCAGTTCATCGACTACTGCGTGGTTCTGGACGGCGCCGTAGGTGCGATGCAGCTTGCGCGTGTCGTGTTCATGCCCTTCGTACAGGTGATAAGCAAGGATGATCCGAATCTGACAAGCAATGCCAAGTTCAGCGGCAGTCCCGCGAACGACACCTTGGCATGGGTGTATACGGACTCTACGCAAACCGCAATCGCGCCTATGATGAAGCATAACTCCATTAAGAACATCATCGATTCGGTGGATCTGGTGGGGCCGCAAGGCAAATCCTCCAAGCGCATTTCGTATCCATTTGTGAGCGGCCATTTGTACAACGAATCCTATAACGATGCCCACTTATCGTAAGCGGAAGGAGGAGATGAACATGTTGCATTACAGCACACCGATCATAGAGATACTGAGGTTCAAACCCTTGGATATCTTGGAGGACTCCTCATACTGGCTCGGCGACGACGGCGGCAAAAAACCCCCCGGCGACGGCACCTACCCCGGTTGGCCGACCGATTCGGGAAAACCCAGCTCCATCCTCGATATCATGCTCGGCAATTGAGACGAAACAACCCCAAAGCCCCGGCAAACGCCGGGGCTTTTGCTGTACCCGCTTGCGGGCGCAGGAGCAATCTGTTACAATAAACGCATGCTCTTAACAATCACCTACACAGGCCAAAACACAGCAGAGCTCGGCTACCTGCTCTATAAAAACCCCAACCGCGCGCAAGTGTTCGAACTGAACCACGGCAGGGCCTATGTCTTCTACCCGGAAGTCACATTTGAGCGCACCACGGCGGCCCTGCTCTTGGACCTGGACCCCATCGATCTGGCGCGCGGCAAGGTGGGCAGCACGGGCGGCGGTCTGTTTGACTATGTCAACGACAGGCCCTATGTGTCCTCGTCGTTTTTGAGCACGGCCATCTCAAAGGTCTTCGGCACCGCGATAACGGGTCGCGCGGACGCCCACCAGGCCCTGTCCGATACCCCGATAGACCTGACGGCCACGCTCACCATGCTCCCCTGCCGCGGTGAGCAGGGGAAACTGCACAGCGTCTTCGAGCCGCTGGGCTATGCGGTCAGTTATGAAACTTTCATCTCCGATGAAAGCTTTCCCGACTGGGGCGAGAGCAAATATGTCAACCTGACAATACGCGGCACCCTGCGCCTGCGCGACCTGCTCAAACATTTATATGTGCTGATCCCCGTCTTCGATAGGCAAAAGCATTATTGGGTCGGCGAGGATGAAGTGGAGAAACTGCTGCGTCTGGGGTCGGACTGGCTGCCCGAGCACCCGGAGCGCGCCTATATCATGAACCGTTACCTGAACCGCCGCCGCGCCCTTGTCAATATGGCCTTCGCGCGCTTGGCGGCGGACGACGCGCCGGATGAAGCGGAAGAACCGGCGGAAAAGCCCGAAAAAAAGCAGACCCTGAACGCGCAGCGTCTCGGCAGCGTGGTCGCCGCGCTGAAGAGTAGCAATGTCGCGCGCGTTATCGACCTCGGCTGTGGGGAGGGGAACCTGCTGCAATTGCTCGCCCGTGAGCGCCAATTCACGCAGATTGCGGGCGTAGACGTCTCGCATGTCGCCCTGCAGCGAGCCGTCGATAAACTGAAATTGGAGCACGCGGGCGATGCCCAGCGCGCGCGCGTACAGCTGATGCAGGGTTCGCTCACCTATAAGGACGCGCGCTTTGCGGGCTATGATGCCGCCTGCGTTGTGGAGGTGATAGAGCATCTGGATCTCCCGCGACTGACGGCCTTCGAGCGCGTCCTCTTCGAATTCACCAAACCGCCGCTCGTCATATTGACCACGCCGAACCGCGAGTATAACGCGCATTACGAGAACCTGTATGCGGGAGACCTGCGCCACGGCGACCACCGCTTCGAGTGGACGCGTGCCGAATTTCGAACATGGGCGGCAAAAATCGCCCAAAACTTCGGCTATACGGTGCACTTTTCCGAAATCGGCGATGCGGACGCAGTTTGCGGCGCGCCGACCCAGATGGGGGTGTTTACATTGAGTGCGCACGCGCATAACGAAATTCCAAGGAGCGAGGAGGCAGGCTTGTATGCGCGTTGAGGTACCCGAAATAGCCGTCGTCGGTCTCATGGGCGTATCCGGCAGCGGCAAATCCACTTTCGCCAAGCGCTTTTTCAAGCCAACGGAGGTCCTGTCCTCCGACTATTTCCGCGCCCTCATTTCGGACGACGAAAACAACCAGGCTGTGTCTGCGCAGGCCTTTGACACGCTCTATTATGTGGCGAACAAGCGCTTGGAGCTTGGCCTGCTCACGGTCATAGACGCCACCAACGTACAAAAGGAAGCCCGTGCGGGCGTATTGCGACTCGCGAAGGACCAGAATTGCCACGCGGTCGCGATCGTCCTCGATATGCCCGAGAAGCTGTGCAGGGAGCGCAACGAAGCGCGCACCGACCGCAACTTTAGCGGCCACGTCATCGCGCGCCAGAGCGAACAACTGCGCCGCTCCCTGCGCTTCTTGCAGAAGGACGGCTTCCGCTACGTATACGTGCTGAAAAGCGAAGCCGAAATCGCCGAAGTCGAAATCGTCCGCGTACCGCTCTGGAACAATAAAAAGCAGGAAACGGGGCCCTTCGATATCATAGGCGATATCCACGGCTGCTATGATGAGCTCTGCGAACTGCTCATAAAGCTCGGCTATGCGGTCGACAAAGAAAACTGCATAGCCACCCCGCCCGAGGGCCGCAAGGCCGTCTTCCTCGGCGACCTCTGTGACCGCGGCCCGAACAATGTAGAGGTGTTGCGCCTTGTGATGGGCATGGTGCAGTCCGGTGCCGCTTTTTGCGCCGCGGGCAACCACGACGCCAAACTGTTGAAAAAACTGCGCGGCGCCTATGTGAAACTGACGCACGGGCTCGCCACCACGGTCGAGCAGCTGTATGCCCAAAGCGACGCGTTTATCGCGGAGGTCAAAGACTTCCTGGACAGTCTGATCAGCAACTATGTATTCGACGGTGGCAAATTGGTCGCCGCCCACGCGGGCCTGAAAGAAAAGTTGCAGGGCCGCGGCAGCGCGCGCGTGCGCGACTTCTGTCTCTATGGCGACACGACGGGCGAAACCGACGCCTACGGCCTGCCCGTGCGCCTGCCCTGGGCGAACGAATATCGCGGCAAGGCGATGGTCATCTATGGCCACACGCCCACGCCGCGCGTCGAGATGATCAACAATACGTATTGCATCGACACGGGTTGCGTCTTCGGCGGCCAGCTGAGCGCGTTCCGCTATCCCGAAAAGGAGATCGTGCAGGTGGAAGCCGCGCGGGAATATTATGCGCCCGCAAAACCCTTCCTTGACAAGCCCGTAGCATACGACGATATGCTGAATATCGATGACGTCATAGGACAGAGATACCTCTCCACCCGACTGCGCCGCAACATCAAAATCAACGCGGAAAACGCCGCCGCCGCATTAGAAGTGATGAGCCGCTTCGCCGCCGACCCGCATTGGCTCATATACCTGCCGCCCACCATGTCCCCCTGCGAGACCAGCAAGCTGGCGGACTATTTGGAATACCCGACAGAAGCTTTCGATTATTATAAGACGCGAGGCGTCGGCAAGGTGGTCTGCGAACAGAAGCACATGGGCTCCCGCGCGGTGATCGTGCTGTGCCGGGACGCCGAGACCGCGGCGCGCCGCTTCAAGGCGGAGGACGGCGGCTTTGGCATCATTTATACAAGAACCGGGCGCCGCTTCTTTGAGGATCGGGATACGGAGACCGCCATCCTGACGCGTCTGCAAACGGTTCTGACCTCCTCCGACTTCTGGAACGATTTCGAAACCGATTGGGTCTGTCTCGATACGGAGCTGATGCCCTGGTCGGCCAAGGCGCAGAAGCTGCTCGAGGAGCAATATGCCCCCGTGGGCCGCGCCGGGCGTAGCGCGCTGGCAGCCGCCATAGACGCGATCGGGCAGTCAAATATCGCACAGCCCGAATTGTTGGCGCAATACCGGGCCCGTGCCGAAGCTTTGAACCTGTATACGGACGCCTACCGCCGCTATTGCTGGGACGTCAAGTGTTTGGACGACTATCGCATCGCCCCCTTCCACATCCTCGCGACGGAGGGCAAGACCTGGTGCAGTGAAAACCACATCTGGCACATGGAGAGCATCGCGCAATATATGACAGGCCGCGACCCCATCTTTATGGCGACGTCCCACCTCCTCGTCGATCTGCTCGATGAAAACAGCGTCGCCAATGGCGTAAAATGGTGGGAGGAGCTGACCGCCGCGGGCGGCGAGGGCATGGTCGTCAAGCCCTATGACTTCATCGCCACGCAGGGCGCTGAACTCCTGCAGCCCGCCGTCAAGTGCCGGGGCCGCGAATATCTGCGTATCATCTATGGCCCCGAATACCTGCTGGCCGACCACCTGCCGCGTCTCAAAAAGCGCTCCCTCTCCAAGAAGCGCAATCTGGCGCTGAGCGAATTCGCGCTCGGCATGGAAGCGCTGGAACGTTTCGCGCAGGGTGAACCGCTCTATCGCGTGCATGAATGCGTGTTCGGCGTCTTGGCCATGGAGAGCGAACCCGTGGATCCTCGCCTGTAAAGAAAAACACTTGACACGCCCCAAAACCCCTGCTATAATGC
Organism: Clostridiales bacterium; assembly: GCA_009779405.1. Classification (GTDB taxonomy): domain Bacteria; phylum Bacillota; class Clostridia; order Christensenellales; family CAG-138; genus WRCT01. Next base: position 76,603 of record WREI01000002.1, on the reverse strand, counting down.
ACCTGTCAAGCTAGAAACTTTACAGGAAAGCGGGAGGACAAAGCCACGGAAGATCTGTTAAGGCGCGCCCAACTGACCGACCTGTATGCGGCCGCCCTGCCCCCCCGCGCGCAGCGCATGCTGCGTCAAAGTGTCGATGAGGATTGCTCACTGGCCGAGATCGCGGAGGTCGAGGGCATCAGCCGTCAGGGCGTGCAGGATGCGCTCCGTCGCGCCCACGAGGAGCTGGAGCGCATGGAAGCCGCCCTGCACTTTGCCGAAACCCTGCGCAAGCAGGACATCCTGCTGGAGCGCGCGGAACGCGCCCTGCAAGAGCAGGATATAGAAAAGGCGCTGCAAGCCATACAAAACATACACAGACTTTGGGAGGAACCAATTGGCGTTTGAGGGCATCGCCGAACGCCTGCAGGCCACGTTCAGAAAACTGACGGGCCGCGGGCGCCTGAGTGAGAAAGATGTGCGCGAAGCCATGCGCGAGGTGAAGATGGCGTTGCTCGAAGCGGACGTCAACTTCCACGTCGTGCGCGATTTTATCGCGCGCGTCACCGAGCGCGCCGTCCGTGCCGATATCCTCGAAAGCCTGACCCCCGGCCAGCAGGTCATCAAAATCGTCCACGAGGAGCTGACGGCCCTGATGGGCGGGGAGAACGCCAAGCTCGACTTCGGCAACGTCAAACCCGCCGTCATCCTGATGGCAGGCCTGCAGGGCGCGGGCAAGACCACGATGTGCGGCAAGCTGGCCAAGCTCTTGAAAAAGCAGTATGGCAAATCGCCGTTGTTGGTCGCCTGCGATATCTACCGCCCCGCCGCGATCGGCCAGCTGCAAATCGTCGGCGCGCAGGCGGAGGTACCCGTCTTCGAGCGCGGCACGCAGAACCCCGTCAAGACCGCGAAGGAAGCCATCGAGCACGCGCGCCACACCTTCCGCGACGTCGTGATCCTCGATACGGCGGGCCGCCTGCATATCGACGCCGATATGATGAGCGAGCTGGCCGAAATCGAAAAGGCCGTGCACCCCAACGAAGTCCTCTTGGTCGTCGATGCGATGACAGGGCAGGACGCGGTGAACGCCGCCAAGGCGTTTTCGGAGACCGTCCCCCTCTCGGGCGTCATCCTGACCAAGTTGGACGGCGACGCGCGCGGCGGCGCGGCCCTCTCGGTGCGCGCGGTGACGGGCAAGCCCATCAAATTCGCGGGTATCGGCGAGAAATTGGACGCCATAGAGCCCTTCCATCCCGATCGCATGGCCAGCCGCATCTTGGGCATGGGCGACGTGCTGACCCTCATCGAAAAGGCGCAAAAGACCTTTGACGAGAAGCAGGCCGCCGCCTTGGAAAAGAAGATACGCACCGACAGCTTTACCCTGGACGACTTCCTCGAACAGATGGATCAGATGGCCGAGATGGGCTCCATGGACGAAATATTGTCCATGATCCCCGGTATGAAGGCGAAGATGGGCAACCTGCAGGTGGATGAAAAACAGATGAAGCGCACCCGCGCCATCATCCAGTCCATGACCCCACGCGAACGGGCTAAACCCTCCCTCCTAAACGCGGGCCGCCGCAAGCGCATCGCCAAGGGCAGCGGCACCACGGTACAGGACGTCAACCGCCTAATGAACCAGTTCGAAGCTTCGCAAAAGATGATGAAGCAAATGGGCGGCGGCAAACCGGGCAAAAAGGGCCATCGCAACCCGTTCGGATTCTGATGTAAAACGGCCAACCGTTTGCATATAAACACTCGCAGGGGACGATTGCGAATCGCAAGCGATTGCAGGCAATCGCTTACCCCGCCGATTGTAAAACAACCCGTAGGGGCGGATATCATCCGCCAGTCGTATCAAACAAAAATGGAGGAAAACAAAAAATGCTCAAAATCAGACTGCGCCGCATGGGCGCGAAAAAGGCCCCCTTCTACCGCATCGTGGTCGCGGACTCCCGCGCCCCGCGCGACGGCGCATTTGTCGAGGAACTCGGCTATTACAACCCCATCAAAGACCCCATCGAATTGAAAATCGACACCGAAAAGGCCGCGGAATGGATGCGCAAGGGCGCGCAGCCCACGGATACCGTTCGCGCCCTGCTGAGAAAGGCCGAAGCCAATGGATAAGCTGGTTCAATATATCGCCGAAAGCCTGGTCCAGCACCCGGAGGATGTGGTCGTCACCCGCACCGAGGAAACGGACTGCATCCGCGTCACCCTCGCCGTCAACCAGGAGGATATCGGCAAGGTCATAGGTCGCGGCGGCCGCATCGCGAAGGCGATCCGCACGGTTGTCAAGGCCGCGTCGATCAACAGCGACAAGAAAGTCGTGGTCGATATCCTGTAATGGCGAATGAAACCTTGCGCATCGGCGTGGTCACCCGCCCGCACGGCGTGCGCGGCGCGGTTCGCGTTACGCCGCTGACGGATGACAGCAATCGCTACGCCAAACTGCGCGAAGCAATCTTAGAGCGGCATGGGGATCATGTTCCCGTGTCGCTTTCTGTGCTTTCCGTCGCCCCCAACGCGGTATTACTGAAGCTGGATGGCTATGATAGCATCGAACAGGCCGAAACCCTGCGCAACGCCTATCTCTGCGTCCCACGCGAGAAAGCCGTCCCTCTGCCCGCCTTCACCTATTTCGTCGCCGACCTCATAGGCTGTGAAGTCTCCGACACAGGCGGCAAGCACTACGGCAAAATCACCGACGTATTGGTCACGGGCGCAAACGACATCTACGAGATCGAAGGCGGCAAACTCCTCGTCCCCGCGTTGAAAAAAGTTCTATCGGAAGTGGACACAAAAAATAAGCGCATGGTACTGCATGCCGAAATCTTGCGGGAGGTAGGCTGCTTTGCGGATTGATATTTTAACCCTCTTCCCCGAAATGTTCGAAAGCGTATTCACAGCCAGCATGCTGGGCCGCGCCACAACCGCGGGTCTCTTGGATATACGCACCCACAATATCCGCGACTGGGCGGACAATAAGCACAAAAAGGCGGACGACTACCCCTTCGGCGGCGGTGCGGGTCTCGTTATGATGGTTCAGCCCATATTCGATGCGATTACCGAGGTAGCGGGGGAGAGACGCACGACGCGTATACTCCTGACCCCGCGAGGCAAACCTCTCTCGACCGCAATCGCGCGAGATTTAGCGCAGGAAGAGAATCTCCTCCTGCTCTGCGGCCACTATGAGGGTGTGGACGAGCGCGTCATGGAGTTGATAGACGAGGAAATCTCCATCGGCGACTATATCTTAACGGGCGGCGAGCTGCCCGCCATGGTGCTGATCGATTGTCTCGCCCGCTTTATCCCCGGCGTGCTGGGTGACGCCGCCAGCGCCGAGGAGGAATCGTTCACCAACGGTCTCCTCGAATACCCCCAATATACCCGCCCGGCGGACTTCCGCGGCCGCCCCGTCCCCGAAATCCTATTAAACGGCCACCACGTCCGCATCCAGGCCTGGCGTCTCGCCGAATCCAAGAAAAAAACCCAACAAACACGCCCGGAGCTGTTGGGGAAGAAATATTAGCGTCTCAGAATATTCGCAATGGAAAACAGAGCCATAGAAACAATAAAGCGATTTGTAACCGGAAAGCTGCTCCATTCAGAGTTTTGCGTCGAACTTTACTTGCAGCCGGAGATTTGGAATACCTTACAAGCATTTCTGAGCGAAGAAATGAAATACACCCCTCGGCATCCGATCTGGGGGAAATGTGGTTGCTATCAACTTCTGGAAACGAATGCATTCAAAATACACAGCGCTATAATGGCCGTTGGTATAGAATCTATTTATGGGCAAACAGCCTTGCATAATATTGCAAGCGCATTATTGGAAACAGCTTTCCCAGATTTTAAGCGAAAACGCCCCTCCGAGTTGCATGAAATGGAGCTGCTTGATAGCATAGGTTTAGACTGCATTGGTAGAAAAGATGCTGATACTGTGGTTATCTCTGTGCTGGAAGGAATCCCCGATACATTCGACGGAAAACAATATAAACGTGAAGCAAAACGAAGATTAAAAAAGGCCTTTCACATGAACGGGAAAAAGCCCGATTGGGTGCAAGAGCCCGAATGGCCAATCGTAAACGGAGAGCCGGCGCAGTTTGTTGAACAGTCTTTCAACGGTGAGCGGCCTATAAATTAACCACCCACCCGCCAACAGCGCCACAGGTATCAAAACCAGTAGCCACAGCAGCACCGGGTTCCACGTCCCCCCACCAATATCATCCGTCTCCTCACCCCCGCTATCCGGTTCCTCCGTGGGCGCCGGTGCAGTCGGCGCGGGCGTCAGGGCGGGCCACTCGCTTAAAATCGCGCTATACCCGCACAGGGTACAAACGCCGCTGACGTATCCGCCCTCCGTATAGCTGGTCTCGACCCTGCTCTCCGCAAAACTGTGCCGCGGGCGCATATATGTCTTGTAGCTGTATGCGCATCCCGTGCAGGTATATTGTGTATACCCGAATTCCGTGCAGCTCGACTCGAAAATCTCGGCGCTGTAATCCGGCGCGGCACATTGCTCCGGCCCAAAGGGCTCGGCTATCTCCGTGAGCCGATGGCGTTGATAGTTTTCGAAGCTATTCCTGTAACGTATCTTATTCGCCCATTCCGCAACGGTATATTTAGAGCCCCTCGGGGGATGCGGCTCCCCGCAAAACGCACTGGTATAGGCATGCCCCGTATGCCCCGGCGGAACCCGTTCAAGGTAATAGATATCGCCGCCGGTCACATTGCCCTCTATATCGATGTTTGTGACGCCCGGATCAAAGGTATAGACAAACCAGATGCCCATGAGCAGCCCATTGTGCGCAAAGCCGTCAACGGCCGTCCAAAGTTGGGCATGGACACGGTTATCGCGTATGCGTCCGTATCCATAGGCCATGAGCCCGCCGCCATACTGTTCGCAGCCCCCCTCGCTCAACAGGACGCCCGCATGCGCCCCGCTATGCGTCTCGCCGCCCGTATCCAAGAGGGTTACGTCCGCATATACCGTATTGTTTGTCAGATCGGCAAACCCGCATCCGATCAGGCCCGCCGCTCCGGCAGCCTTGCCCGAGCTCACTAAGCGAACCCGCGCTTCGATTAGGCAGCCGCTGACCGTGGACTGCCATGCATAGCCCGCCAATCCGCCCGCAAAACAGCTGTTGTCAATCTGCAAATCGATGCATAGGTTCAGCAGAGCCAGATCCCGAATCTCGGCGTCTTCTATGCATGCAAAAAAACCGGAAAATACGGAGGGAAACTCCGTATGTCGCTGCCCGGAAGAGTATACCGAGCGCAGCGCTTCCCCGGCGCTCTCAATGTATATGTTGTACAGGCTGTACCCGTTTCCGTCCAAAACACCGCTAAACAGCGGAATGGGTATCCAGGGCGCGTCGCTGAGGTCAATATCCGCATCCAAACGATACGCGGCGCCGGGATAGTCCCGGATGGCTTCCAAACCCGCCCGATCCGTGATGGAAATGATCTCGATCTCAGCCGGAACGGTGCCTATACCCAAAAAGGCGAATGCCAGAAGGATGCCGAGAATCGCAGATAATACACGCCGCATGGAAACCTCCGAAATAAGGATGCAGCATTTTATCATATTCTGTCGCAACGGTAAATGCTTTTGTCGCCCGCCAAGCGACCAATCCGTCTGCAAAAACAAGTATCCTCTATGCATCACAACACAGGAGGATCAACCCCATGAAAAAAGGATTGACAGAACTGGTCTTCATCCTCGACCGCAGCGGCTCTATGTCGGGGCTGGAGCAGGATACCATCGGCGGCTATAACGCCCTGCTGGAAAAGCAAAAAAACGAACCGGGCGAAGCCATTATCACAACGGTACTCTTCGACGACCGCTACGAGCTCCTGCACGACCGTATCCCCCTCGTGGGCATCGCGCCCATCACGGACAGGGAGTATTATGTCCGCGGCTGCACGGCCCTGTTGGACGCCATAGGCCGCACGATCGACAAGATAGGCAACGCCCGGAAGCACACAGCCGAGACGGAGCGGGCGGAGAAGGTGATGATCGTCATCACCACGGACGGCATGGAAAACGCCAGCCGCGAATATCGCTATGATAAAATCAAATCCATGATCGAGCGCCAAAAGGAAAAATACGGATGGGAATTCCTATTCATCGGCGCAAACATCGACGCCGTGGAAACGGCAGGCCGCTTCGGCATCGCGCCCGACCGCGCGGCAAACTACCGCGCAGACCCAATAGGCACCGCCCACATGTACGACGCCATCGGCGAAGCCGTCCACTGCGCCCGCCAAGCCGCCCCCATCTGCGCCGATTGGAAGCAGAAAATCGATAAAGATTTTAAGGAGAGGAAATAAAATATGCAATGTTCAACGCGCAATGTTCAATGTAGGGGCGCGATATATCGCGCCCTACAGCGCATTGATCAACCATCCCCCTCCGCCCCCAAAACGGCAATCAACCCCCGCACAGCCCGCGCCCGATGGCTCACCTCGTTCTTCTCATCCGCCGTCAACTCGGCAAAGCCTTTGCCCAGGGGCGGATAGAAGAAATAGGGGTCATAGCCAAAGCCGCCCGTCCCGCGCGGCGCGCGCAGTATGCTGCCCTCGCAAATCCCCTCCACGCAGACGGGCGGCAAGCCGCGCCGCAGCAGCACAACATAGCAGACAAAATGTGCCCCGCGCGCCCCATCGGGTACATCGCGCATCACTTCCATCAGCTTGGCGTTGTTGTTCGCCACTGCGTGGGCCACGCCCGAGAACCGCGCCGAATAAATCCCCGGCGCGCCGCCCAGTGCGTCCACGCAAAGCCCCGAATCATCCGCCAGCACCGCGTCGAAATCCGCTGCCAAAGCAAAGGTCTCTACGGCCTTCTTCATCGCGTTCTCGGCAAAGGTCGCCCCGTCCTCCACCACGTCCAAGTCGATACCCGCCTCCCGCAGCGTGCACATCTCCGCGAAATAGGGGGCCAGCACGGCGCGCAGCTCCGCCGCCTTGTGCGGGTTGTTCGTCGCAAGCAAGAGTCTCATAGCGCCTCCATCGGTTCCACATAATAGGTCTGCTGGTTTGTGTAAATGACAAAGCCGGGCTTCGCGCCCGCAGGCTTTTTGACATACTTCCGCTGCGTGCAATCCACCGCTACGCGGGCCCCTTGCCGCCCCGCCGAAAAGTGCGCCGCCAAGCGCGCCGCAAAGTGCAGGGTCTCCGCTGTGGGTGCCTCCGCGTGGATAATCACATGCGAGCCGGGCATGTCCTTGGCGTGCAGCCACCATTCCGAGGGCTTCGCTGCCCGCGTGAGGCCCTCGTTTTGCAGATTATTCTTCCCGACAGAGACGCAAGTCCCGTCCGGCGCAACAAAGGACAGGGGCCGGGCGGGGGAGGGGGGCTTATCTTTACGCTTGCCCGTCGCATCCGCCTTCACGTACCCCTGCGCAACCATCTCGGCCCGCAGCTCCGCCAAATCGGCGGCGGAATCGGCGACGGAGAGCTGAAAGAGCAGCTCCTCTAAGTAGCGCAGCTCCGTCCGCAGCCCGTCCAGGGCCCGCTCCGCGTATTCCCGCGCCGCCTTGGCCTTGCGGTACTTCTTGAAATACGCCTTCGCGTTCTCCCGCGCGCTCTTGGCGGGGTCGATGGGCACCAGCGCGTCCGCAGGCGGATCACAATAATAATCCAAGATCGCCAACCGATCCGCGCCCCGCGGGGCCTCCTTCCCGCAAGAGGCCAGTAACTCGCCCCAACGGCGCCACTCCTCCGCCCGCGCCGCGTTTTCCATATTCTCTAAACAAAGCGCCAGCTTGCGTTCCACCCGCTTCTTCGCGCTCTCCAAGGTAGAACGCAGCGCAGCCTCGGATGACCGCATACGCAGGGCATGATCGCGCCCCGCAAACCATTCGTCATAGGCCGCCGACAGGTTGTCCCGCCGCGCCGCCCCCTCCGTAGGAAAGAGCAGCACGCCAAACTGCGGATGCAAATATACATCCCGCGCCCCAGCTCGCATCGCTTTCAACAACGCAAACGGGCTGTCCCCCATGCGCGCACAGCTCTTCGCGTCCAGCCCCTCGGCAATCGTATAGAGCCGCTCGGCGCCATATGCGGCAATTTCGGTCTCCGTCAAATCAAAGGGGTTGCGTTTGCCCTCGCGCGGCGGCACAGGCACATAGCGCAGCCCCGGCAGGGCGGGCCGCGTCACGCTGTCGCCCAATCCGATATGCCGTATGCAGTCCAGAATCCGCCCCTCGCGCAGCAATAATATGTTCCCGTGCCGCCCGGTCAGCTCCACAACCAGTTCCAGCGAAACGGCATCCCCCAGCGCATCCTTTCCGCGCAGGGCGATGCGCAGCACGCGGTCCCAGCCCTCCTGCACGATGCCAATGATGCGCGCGCCGATAAGATGCTTGCGCAGCACCATGCAAAAAGCGGGCGGCATAGCAGGGTTTTCCACACCTGTCTCCGTCAGCTGCACGCGCCCATTCTCATGGTTGATATTAATCAGCAAGCGCCGCTTTTCGGCGCTTCGATGAAGCGCGGCAAACACATGCAGCACCACAGTATCCTTATCCGGCTGCTGCACCTTATCGATTTTCCCACCCTCAATTGTCGCAAGCTCCTCAACCATCATCCGCAGAGCCAGCCCGTTCATGGACATGTAAAATTCCCCTTACCAATACTCACGGTTCCAACGGCGGCAGTTCATCCAGCGAATCAATCGCAACAAGAGACACCCCGCGCCACGTGGTTTCTCCATTAGGCGCCCAAAACGCCGCAAATTCAGACAGATAGTAAACAGTAATCTGTTCCGGATCCGTCCTAAAAGCTATCTGAAAAATAACATCTACCGGCGCGTACTTTGGAGGTTCACAAAGGAACACCACTTGCTGCAATTTCGGAAGATCACCAAAATACCAATCACGCTGTGTGTTTTGATCAAAGATTATCGTGCGGATTTCGCTACCATCAAACGGGGCGATAGCTTCCCAGTTGCCGATAACAAAGTCGACCGTATCACCGCTAAAGCGAACGGTGGTAAAAAGTCCGTCTATAAAAGCGCAATAGCCCACTCTTTTCAAGCTGACAGGAAAATTCAGTTCTTCCAATGAACTGCAAAACTCAAAGGCTAAATCACGTACATACTCCAAATTAGGTGAGAGGATAATCTCACGCAACTCAGAGCATCCCCTAAATGCAGAATATCCTATCTCCCGCACAGAATCGGGTAAGGTTACCTGCTCAACGTCCACGTCACAATGATACACCGTTCGCATTTCTGCATCATACAGCACACCGTCTTTCTTAACGAACCATTTATTGTCCGGGTGAAGCAAGACTGCCGAACAATCGAAAAACGCTCCTTGTTCAATGGATTTCACCGTAGAAGGCAATCCGACTGCCAAATAATCGATGGTGTTCCCAAGACCACCAAATTCAGTCAACCCCTCAGGTAGCCATAACTCTAAGTTCGGAAACAAGCGGATGTCAATGCTTTCCCAATCCAAAACATTCGCCCCCAAAACAAGCTGTATAGCACCGGGATACTTTGATTCATCCGATTCCAGCCATGCGGTAAGTTCCTCGTCATTCTCTATATTTACGCACAGCATGGGAACCGGTGTTATTTCAACTTCGGGTGTAGGTTTGGGCGTTTCTGTTTCTGCGCTCTGTATGGGTTGCATGGAAACAGTTGGAAGCGGTGTTGTGACAGCACACGGTACCGAATCGGCACAGGCCATCGCGAGGACAAACCCAATTCCGAAAAATACGAGCAAAACGATTAATCTTCTTTTTTGCATGATGCTTACCTCCTTATAAATTCTTACCGCAACTCCACACTCGCGCGGGCGAGGCATGCCTCATCCCTACAAATGCACCCCACACCAACGAAAAACCCGCACCAATAGCGCGGGCTCTCAAAATCACAAACTGCGGTGCAATTACGCCCCGGCGTTCAGCTTCTTTGCCAGCTGCGCCTTTTTGCGCGCGGCATTGTTCTTGTGGATGACGCCTTTTGCGGCGGCCTGATCCACGGTCTTCACGGCATGCAGATATGTGGCCTGCACGGCGTCTTTATCGTCCCCGCGCAGCGCTTCGTCTAAGCGGCGTATCGCGGTTTTCAGTTCGGAACGATCCATACGGTTGCGCAGGTTCTGCTCGTCGGTCAGTTGCGCGCGCTTGATAGCGGATTTGATGTTTGCCAAAGGATATACCCCCAAAAATTTTATTGCATATTTGAACAAATAGCAGTATAGCACTTATATCCCGCGATTGCAAGCTATTTTTTCACCAGTCAAAACTGTTTTAACTGCTTCCGATTGGTTTTTTGCTTATAGTACCCCGGAAGCAGAGAACGCTCGACGCAGTCGTATCGTACAGGTAGAGTTCCGCCGTGCCGTCCGAATATACCACGATGCGATAGGTGGGTTCATAGATTGCCTCCATATCCTTCACGCCGCTGCCGTCTGTGCTCACTACATAGTGTCTTCCGGTGACACTCCATGACATCGGCTCTTTCGCTGATGCGCCGAACGGGACTGCCAACAGCGTTAGGTCACCGAGATCATCCGCCGGCGCCGCGATGTCTTCGGGTTTGTAAAGTTCAAAAGAGGTATCTGCAAGCGGACCTTCCCAGCCCATTTCATCGTATAGCAGGCGGCCTCCGCTTACTTCATACGCGCCGGAGGGGTCCATTTCATTTGTCAGATAGCCTGTGCCCGTATACGCCCCGAGCATCGTGTAGCCGCCCTGTTTTGTGGCTGTAAAATTGAGTGTATAGTTCTCAATGAAATAGTCCGGTAAGTTTTTGTTTGGCGAGGACGCCATGGCATTCTCGAACGTTATCGTCCAGTTGGCTTCGCTGTCGGGCGCGGCGCATTTACAAGCTTCGCTGCCGCCGCATTCCGCGCAGACGCAGTCCTCCTGGTTGCAATCCGGGCAGCAAGCGCAGGGGTCTTCGCCGTTTGGCGTGCTTGTTTCGCCGGGGCTATCGCCGCCATCACCCGTACAGGCGGCGAGTGAGAACGCCAGCATCAGCACCAGCGCGAGCGCTAAAAACTTTTTCATTTCGATTCCTCCTGATGGATGTTCGAATATTGTAGCACGATCCTGCGCAAAAGACAAACCAATTTCTTCTTTCGCGGCAAATTAAGATTTCGCGAAAATCGCATTTTATTCCCCCATTTCCCGCGCAATCTGTTATAATACAGCATCATACCAAATAAAAGGAGCAAATCACATGTTCGATCCGCGCATCATAGAGCTCGCCTGCGGGCTCGTCAACTTTTCCGTCGCTCTGCAACCGGGCGAGAATATCCTCATCGAAAACATAGGCGGTTGTGACGACCTCACCCGCGCCATCATCAAGGAAGTCTATCGCGTCGGCGGCAAGCCCTTCTTATGGATAGGGGATAAGGCCATGGACCGCGAGCTGTGGATGCATTGCACGCCCGAGCAGCTGCAAATCCGTGCTGGGGTCGATGCCGCGCTGATGGGTCAGATGCAGGCCTATATCGGCGTGCGCGGCGGCGCCAATTCCAGCGAGACGAGTGACGTGCCCAGCGACCGCATGAACGACTACATGACCCACTATTGGAACCCGGTGCACGGGGATATCCGCGTCAAGAAGACCCGCTGGTGCGTATTGCGCTATCCTTCGCCCGGCATGGCGCAGCAGGCGGGACAGAGTACAGAGGCCTTCGAGGACTTCTACTTCAAGGTCTGCAACTTAGATTACTCCAAAATGGATCGCGCCATGGACGCGATGGCCGCACTCCTCGCGAACACCGACCGCGTGCGTATCGTCGGGCCTGCGGACACCGATCTGAGTTTCTCCATCAAGGGCATACCCAGCGAGAAATGCGCGGGTCAGAAGAATATCCCCGACGGCGAAATTTACACCGCGCCCGTGCGCGACAGCGTAAACGGCGTCATCCACTACAACACACCCTCCTTGGAAAGCGGCTTCACTTATGAGGATATACGCTTTGAATTCAAAGATGGCAAGATTATCCACGCGACTGCCAACGACACGGCGCGCATCAACGAGATGCTCGACATCGACGAGGGCGCGCGCTATGTGGGTGAGTTCGCCATCGGCGTCAACCCCTATATCAATGTGCCGATGAAGGACACCCTCTTCGATGAAAAAATCGCAGGCAGCATCCACTTCACGCCCGGTCGCGCCTATGACGAAGCGGACAACGGCAACCGCTCCGCCAAGCATTGGGATCTCGTGCTCATCCAAACCCCCGAATATGGCGGCGGCGAGATCTATTTTGACGGCATCCTCATTCGCAAAGACGGCCGCTTCGTCCTTCCCGAGCTGTTCGACCTGAACCCGGAGAATTTGGTGTAGGGGCGAAACATGCCGCGCCCGTCCCACCCAGAACACCCCGAGGATCCGTAAACGCAACCGTAGGGGCGCCGCGTCTCCTGCGGGAGCCGCCAAAATCGCGCCCTCCCCCCACAATACATAAACCCCATGGAACAAAAAGAAAATGCAGAGAGCCGAACCCAAGCTCTCTGCATTCTGCATTATTACCTATTACTTACAATCCCGCTCCTTCAAAATACGCCAAGATCCCCTCGCAAAGCCCCACCGCCATCAAATCCCAATAGGCGAGGTCTGAGAGCAGCTTGCCTTCTTCGGGATTGGTCATATGCCCCATCTCAATATTGATAATCATGCGTTCGCACCAGTTGAAGCCCGTTTGGTCATCGCGCGCGACTATGCCGAGATTATTTGCGCCCGTTTTTGCACAAAAAGCGTCAATCAGCAGTCGCGCCGCCCGCTGACAATCCTCCAGAAACGGGTTTGTCTGCGGCACCAGCATAAAGGCGCCTGCCCTGCTCGTATTGTCTACGCCGTTGCAGTGCAATCTGAGCGCGTAATCTGTCCCCGCCGCATTGAATATCAGCGCGCGTTCTATATTGGAAATATCCACAGCGTGGCTCTCTCGGGTCATAATAACCGTCGCGCCCAATTCCTCCAAAAGCGCCCGCAGGCGCAGTGCCACTTCCAAATTGACTTCATATTCATGCGCGCCGCCCAGCGCCCGCGTTCCGCTGCTGCATTTGGCCTTCATAATGGGAGAATCGGGACTTTGCGGCTCGGTATCATGGTTGCCCTTCCTCTGATGCCCCGGATCAATGCCAATAATCTTCCCCTCCAAGGGCTTCGGCGTGGGCGTCGGGCTTGGCGTCGGCTCGGGCGTATCGGTCGGCGCAGGCGTAGCGGTCGGAGGGAGCGTCACTTGCGCAATTTCCACCGCAAAGGGCGTGCCCGTCGGCTCGGGCGTATCCGTTGCTTCGGGAACCTCCGCCACCCCGCAGCCCGCAAAGAGGAGGAGTGCGGCGCCTATGGCGAACAAAATCAAAAAACGTCGTTTCATAAACCGATTATATCACAGAAACATGGCTTTGCAAGTTTTCTATTTCGTGATATAATAACAATGCCGTACTAAGCGGGGAGCTGGCGGTGCCCTGAACTTGCAATCCGCCATAGCAAGGTGTAATCCCCGTCCCGAGACGTCTGCGTATAAGGCAGGCGCGCAGACGGAGCGTTGATGGGCGAGCCCCGTGCAACATGATGCCGTGAACCGTGTCAGGTCCTGACGGAAGCAGCACTAAGCGGATTTTCATGTGTGCCGCGGGAACGTTTGTCCGGAGCCACCGCTGCGCATACCGCTTGTACGCCGCCGTCGAAGGACGGGTGTACGGCACTTCGATTTACTTTTGCGCGGGGCGCAAAAGCAGTTCACAATGTAGAAACGAACTGCGTCTCCCGTTGGGCGGCACTCCCGTTTCTTTTATGATTTATGGGGAGCCGGGTCCCGACCAAACGCAGTTTGGTTGGGTGGTTAGGAATCCCCATAAATCAAGTCTGCCTACTGCAATGCAGGGAAACAAAAGGAAAGTTTGTTGGGATTGATATAAATACGTGGAAACCTTCTCCGTTTTCGACATCATAGGCCCGCGCATGACGGGGCCATCCAGCTCCCATACAGCGGGGGCTGTGCGGCTTGCGCATACGGCGCGGCATATCGCGGGCGGTTCCGTGACGGATGCGTATATCACGCTGTATGGCTCCTTTGCCGAGACGGGGCCGGGCCACGGGACGGATAAAGCGTTGATCGCAGGGTTGCTGGGCTTATTGGCCGACGATCCGCGCATCAAGGACGCGGCGGCGTTGGCCGCGCAGGCGGATATGTATGTGCAGTTCGAGTATTCCGATGAGCCCATGCCCCACCCGAACACCGCGCGCATACGCGTCACATCCGCAAGCGGCACGGAAACCGAGGTGGTGGGGCAGAGCGTGGGTGGCGCGGCTATATTGATCACCGAAATCAACGGTCTGAGCGTGGAGCTGACGGGCGAATACCCCACCCTCATCATCCGCCATACGGATCAGCCGGGCGTCATCGCCGAGGTCAGCAACATATTGGCGGTCATGGATGTCAACATCGCTTTTATGAAGGTCTTCCGCCATGGGCGCGGCGAGGACGCCTATATGACCATCGAAACCGACACACCCGTCACCCGCGAAATGCAGGATATGATACACAGGCTGGCGGGCGGCGTAAAACAACTGTTTGTTGTATAAATAAACCGGAGGTTACACATGCAAGATCTATTGGGGGGCTGGAAACGCAGTTCTTACTGCGCCGAACTGACCGCGGCGGACGCAGGCCGCGAGGTTACGCTTATGGGCTGGACCAATGCGCACCGCGACTTGGGCGCGCTCATCTTTGTACAGCTGCGGGATCGCACGGGGCTGATGCAGATCGTTTTCGATTCCGCCGATATGCCCGAGACGGACTTCGCTTTGGCGGGCGGGATACGCGCCGAATTCGTACTTGCCGTGCGCGGCACGCTCATTTTGCGTACGCCGGGTATGGTCAACCCGAACATGGCGACGGGCGAGGTCGAGGTGCGGGTCTCTTCGTTCAAGATTTTGAGCCGAAGCGAGACGCCGCCCATCGAGGTCGACGACAACTGCAACGCGGGCGAGCTCCTGCGTCTGAAATACCGCTATCTGGATCTGCGCCGCCCCGCTATGCAGCGCAACCTGCTGATGCGCCATAAGATCGCCTTCTGCACGCGCCGCTACTTTGCCGAGCAGGGCTTTTTGGAGATAGAGACCCCCATGCTCACCAAGAGCACGCCGGAGGGCGCGCGGGACTACTTGGTACCCAGCCGCGTACACCCGGGCGAGTTCTTCGCCCTGCCCCAGAGCCCGCAATTGTTCAAACAGTTGCTGATGGTCTCGGGCTATGACCGTTATATCCAACTGGCGCGCTGCTTCCGCGACGAGGACCTGCGCGCCGACCGCCAGCCGGATTTCACCCAGATCGACTTGGAGCTGTCCTTTGTCGATGTCGACGATGTGATCGCCGTCAACGAGGGTTTCTTGAAAGAGCTCTTCGCCGAAACGTTGAATTATGAGGTAAAACGCCCCCTGCCGCGTATCACCTGGCAGGACGCGATGGACAGCTACGGTTCCGACAAGCCCGACACGCGCTTCGGCCTTACGCTCTGCGATATTTCGGAAGCAGTTAAGGACAGCGCCTTCTCTGTATTCGCGGGCGCGC
Source organism: Clostridiales bacterium (assembly GCA_009779405.1). Taxonomy (GTDB): domain Bacteria; phylum Bacillota; class Clostridia; order Christensenellales; family CAG-138; genus WRCT01. Next base: position 61,064 of record WREI01000002.1, on the reverse strand, counting down.
TGGCCGCGGGCGGCAGCGTGCGCTGCATCAACGCCAAGGGCTATTCCGCCGCCTTCTCCCGCAAGGAGATTGACGCATTGGGCGAGGTGGCCAAGACCTATCACGCCAAGGGCTTGGCCTGGATGAATTTCAAGGCGGAGGGTCTGCAATCCCCCATCGCCAAATTTCTATCCGAGATGGAGATCGAGGAAATCAAACGCATAGCCAACGCCGAGACTGGAGACCTCCTCTTTATCGTCGCCGACTGCAACGAGGTTGTCTGGGCAGCCTTGGGGGCTCTGCGCCTGAAATTGGCGGAAAAGTTAAAGTTGATCCCCGAGAATAGCTACAACCTGCTCTGGGTGACGGAGTTCCCGCTCTTGGAATGGAATGACGAAGCGAACCGCTTTGTGGCCAAGCACCACCCCTTCACCAGCCCCATGGACGAGGACTTGCCCTTCTTGGAGAGCGACCCGGGCCGGGTGCGCGCCAAGGCCTATGATATCATCCTGAACGGCGTCGAGCTGGGCGGCGGTTCCATCCGTATCCACTCCCGCCCCCTGCAGGAGACCATGTTCCGCCTGCTGGGCTTTACGCAGGAGGAGGCGCAGCTTCGCTTCGGCTTCCTCTTGGATGCCTTCCGCTATGGCACCCCGCCCCACGGCGGGCTGGCCTATGGGCTGGACCGCATCGCCATGCTTATCTGCGGCGCGGGCAGCATACGCGACGTGATTGCCTTCCCCAAAGTGCAGAACGCGTCATGCCCCCTGACCAACGCGCCCGACAAGGTGGATGCAAAGCAGCTCAAAGAACTGCATATCGCCGTGGTCAAGGAATAGGGATTGCACATGAACAGAACCTATATCCGCGACATACCGCGGCACTTGGGCAGCGAGTTGCTCTTGCAGGGCTTTGTGGAGAATTTCCGCGACGGGAAATCCATGGCCTTTATCGTGCTGAAAGATATCACGGGCAAGGTGCAGATCACCATCGAAAAGGAAAAACTGCCCCAACTCCTGCCCGCGCTCGAGGGCCTGACCCCCGACTCCGTCATTTCCGTCACAGGCAAAGCCGTTGCCAACGAGTTTGTCAAACTGCACGGCATCGAAATGATCCCCTCCGCCATTGCGGTGGAGTCCTTGGCCGCCGCCCTGCCCATCGCGCGCGAGGATATCCCCGCCACAAAGAGGAAGGCCGCCGTGGAGAAGAGCGGCATAGACCTCCGCATCGACTATCGCTGGGTCGACCTGCGCACGGATCGCAACCAGTTGATGTTCAAGGTGCAGAGCTGTGTCGTCGCCGCCATGCGCGAATTTCTGTTGCAAAATAATTTCCTGGAAATCCATTCCCCCAAGCTGATCGGCGCGGCGAGCGAGAGCGGCGCAGACGTCTTCTCGGTGGACTATTTCGAGCGCAAGGCCTATCTCGCCCAAAGCCCGCAGTTCTATAAGCAGATGGCGATGGCGGGCGGATTCGAGCGCGTCTTTGAGGTCGGCCCCGTCTTCCGCGCCGAAAAATCCTTCACCAGCAAGCACGCCACCGAGTTCACGGGCTTCGATCTGGAATTGAGCTATATCCAAAGCTATCGCGACGTGATGCAATTACAGGCCGAGCTATTGACCCATGCACTCCAAAAGCTGCAAGCGCAGTATGGCGAGGAGATAGAAAAGCGCTTCGGCTTGCCCGTTATCATCCCCACGCTGCCTTTCCCGGTCATCACCCTGCAAGAGTTATATGCCGAGCTGAAAAAGGAGTTCAACTATACCCCCGAGGAGGGCGAGTGCGGCGATATGACGACCGAAGCCGAGCGCCTGAGCTATCAGTGGGTGCAGCAGAAATACAGCCATGAGTTCCTCTTCATCACCGATTTTGGCGCAGAAAAGCGCGCATTCTACCATATGCGGGACGAGCACGGCGTCCCGCAGGGCTATGACCTCATCTGGCGCGGCGTCGAGATCACAACGGGCGCCCAGCGCGAACACCGCCACGACATCCTGAAAGCGCAGGCGGCGGAGCGCGGTCTGGCCGAAGACGTCAAATTCTATTTGGAATTCTTCAAATACGGCTGCCCGCCCCACGGCGGCTTCGGCCTGGGCGTAGACCGTCTCACCATGCTGCTCCTCGGCACGCATATCAACGAGACCGAGTTTTTGTTCCGCAGCCCGAAACGGCTAACCCCGTAAAGCCCCGAAACTGTTTTTGTAAATTTTCCGTGACCGACGCAAATCGGGTGCAAAAAGCAGACTTTTCCGGTTGACAATGGGGGAGGGGAGCGATAGACTAAAGACCGTTCACCCTCGAATATTTGTTGCATAACGAAAGGGTTTTATACATTTCATGAAACACAAATATATCTGCAAAGTCCTCTCCCTCCTGTTTGCCCTACTCTTGCTCTGCCCGTTTATAGCGCCGCCTACCCGCGCGGAGGGCTTTGATATGGCTATGATCGAGGAGCCCTATGTCTATGTCTTCGATGCGAGCAACCCGCATCAGTCCATCCTGGGCTTGGAGCGCAATGCGGACGCCAAGATATATCCCGCCAGTACCACCAAGATTCTGACCTGCATTGTCGCGCTGGAATATGCCTACAGCGCCGGTCATAGTTTGGATGATGTCATTACAATCAGCGAAGCCGCGACCGATTGGGGCCAGGGTAATTCCCTGATGGGCGTATTCCGGGGCGAGACCTTTTCCCTGCGCGATATGCTGTACGGGCTGATGCTCGTCTCGGGCAACGATGCCGCCGTCGCGATTGCGGAGCATATCGCCGGGTCGGAGAACGAATTTGCCAAGCTGATGAACGAGAAGGCGGCCGCAATCGGCATGCAGAATTCACGTTTTCTCACCGTCCACGGCAAGCATAAGAGCGACCATTACAGCACGGCCCGCGATATGGGTATTTTGACGGCCTATGCCCTGCAAAACCCGGATTTTTGTCAAATCGTCAGCGCGGCGGAGCATGTTGCCACGGAGCTCGGCAACGACCGTCCCATCCGGCTGGTCAACAGCAATCGCCTGATCGCCGATGTTGAGCCCACGGATGATAACCCCAACCCGATCTCCTGTCTCTATGAATCCGCCATCGGCGTCAAGACGGGCGATACGAATCCCGCGGGCAAATGTTTGGTCGCGGCGGCGGAGCGCGGCGGCGTGCGTCTCGTGGCGGTGCTCATGGGCGGCACCCTGTTTGATTCCTATTATACAAATAATCAAAACAATATGAAGCCGCCCGCCAAGGAGAAATACAATGCCCGCCGCTTCCAGGACGCGGCGTTGCTCTTCGACCATGTGTACTCCGTGCTGATGGAGACCTATACGGTCGAACAATTGATCGAGCGCGGTCTGCCCGTCCAATTTACCGTGCAGATAGCGAACGCTTCCGAGCAGGATGAGGCCCGGGGCCTGCTTGTGGTGGATGCCGTCTATGCAAGCGGCAAGAACGTGCAGATGATGCGCAGCGTGCGCGAGGCCTTGGAAGTGGATTATGCGGCCAGCGCGAACGTCGTGCATTACGAGGAAGGGCAAAAGGCCCCCATCAACAAGGGCAATATCATCGGCAGGGTGGACTATATCGCGGGCGGCGTGGTCATACTCACGGCGGACCTCATCGCAACGCGCGAGGTTCAGGAGGCCGTTATCAATAATATGGCAACGGACGAGCCGGGCGCAACACCCATCAACATCTTCGATTCCCCCTTACCAACGCCCGGAGCCGATGAACCCATTAACGTTGGCCGACGTTTGGTGATCGCCCTTATCATCATAGTCGGCGTCTTCCTGCTGTTGCTTGCCTTGCTCATGGTGCGCCGCGCCATAATTATGAAGCGCCGCCGCGAGGAAGCGGAACAGCGCCGCCGCCGCAAGCAAGCCGAAATAAAACGCCGCGAGGAGATGGCGCGGCGCGGGTACGGGTATTACCAAGAGTAAAGCAGTAGGGGCGGATAGTATCCGCCCGAAACCCGCGATTCAATCGCCCCTACGGATATTTCGCGCTTTCTCGTTTTTGTCGCGAAGCAGTAGGGGCAGCCATTGGCCGTCCGTTTTCGCAAGAATATTCCCTGTCTTACCCTTAAAAAATCGCAAAAATTATTCTTCGGGTTCTTCCAACTCCCTTAACGCAACACGTACAGCTTCAAGCACGAATGCCGAAAACGTACAGTTTGTCCCCTCAATAGCCTTTTCAATATCCTCAATCAAATTACTGGGAAACCGTATACACTTGTTTGTAGTGGATGGAATAACGGGTATTTTGAATTTCGTCATATATTGCACCTCGCATATCATATGTTATGCAAAAATCATATAACGATAGATCAAAGCAGTCAGCATTACAAAAGTTATGCAAATCGCATTGCATTTTCTTAGCACGCATGGTATACTCATTGCGCAAAAAATATCGGAGGGTAAACCGAATGAGGAAGGTTTTAGTATCAGTGTTGCTGCTTGGATTCGCACTCATTTTAGCTGCATGTGGAAAAAGTCAAGTAGTGCAAAATGTCGAGCAATTGATTGCGGTCTTGCCTGCTATTTCTATGGGTAATGAAGCGCCCATTTTGGAAGCAGAGAATGCATATGGCGCTCTAAGTGATGAGGAAAAGGAGCAGGTGGAGGGTTATTCCATTCTGACAGAAGCCAGAGCATCCTTTGACTTATGGAAAGCGGATAAAGAAAAAGCAGACGAGGTAGACGGATTAATCAGTCAAATTGGACAAGTGGCCTTGGAGAGTCTCGGAGCTATCACGAAAGCGCGCAGCGCATACGATGCGCTGAGTACAGCGCAAAAAGAAATGGTCGGCAACTATGCCATTCTGACTACAGCAGAGGAGGAGTATCCCGAGCTGCAAATCGAAACAGTTATAGGTCTTATCGAGAGGATCGGAGCAGTAACAATAACCAGTGAAAAGCAAATTCATGAAGCGGAAAGCGCTTACAACAGTCTTGATGCAAGTTTGAAAGAACAGGTCAATAACTATCCTGTGCTGGGGTCGGCAAGGGAGACCTTATCTCAACTAAAAGTGAGCAACGCTGAGGTTTTGATAAGCGCAATTGGCAGTGTCACTCTATCAAGCGAGAGTGCCATCGTCTCTGCGGAGAAAGCATACAGCGCACTATCCGCTGATGAAGCGAAAAGGGTTTCCAATCGTTCAATATTGACAGACAGCCGGAACACATATGATGCACTTGCTGCCGAAGAAGCCATGAAGTTAGCAATAGCAGAAGCTCGTTCTATTATTCGGGTTACGCGGATATGGGTTTCCCGTCCCGATTCAGCTGGCGGCGTGAAGCTCTATTTCAACTTTGTCAACAACTCTGAAAAAGCCATAAAATATGTAACGTTTGGTGCCACATTCTATAATGCCGTAGGCGATGTTGCGACTTGTAAATACAAGCGAGATACAGTCAATTATTGCTCCGATACAGGCCCGTATGAAAAGGGGAAAGGAATAAGCGGAACCAAATGGTACTGGGGCAAATTCTACAATTGGGATATAAGTTCTGTTAAGCTCATTAGCTTGAATATTGAATACATGGATGGCACAATGGTTTGGTTTACCCCAGAGCAAATCGAGTATATTCAATACTAAAATCGAAACAACTCAAAAGGGAGGGGCACTTTGCCCCTTCCTTTTGACGAAGCGCATATGGGAAGGGCTGCTCATTCCCCCCCAAGCTGCGCAGTAATTTCAGACCCGGCTATCACCTTAACCGCGCGCTCATACACCATAAAGACAAGCTCGCTATCAGACAGATTCTGCAATACAAGCTCATGCCGGGCAACGGTGACTTTCACCCGTTGCCCTTTCCATATCATTTGGAAAGCAATCGACGCAATCTGTTCCGGCATACAGGGCTTGAAAGTCAAGGTGTCGCTATTGAGCGCGCTGACCAACCCGGCAAAGCCCATGATAAGCTCCTGCCACATGCCGCCCACATTGGCAAAGTGGATGCCCTCCGCCGCGCGCGGGCGCGCCCCGAAATCGATGTCCATCGACTTCTTCCAGTTCGCGTACGCTGTCTCGGGCCGCCCGATCAGCGCGGCGACGATCGCATTGTGACAGAGGGAATTGGAGGAATCGTGTATCGTATAGGGGTTGTAATAGTCGAAGGACGCGGCCATCTGCTCCTTCGTGAAGGCCTCGGTGTATACGCCCATCAGCGCGATCACGTCGGACTGCTTCAGGCATTTACTGCGGTATCTGAGCTCCTGCGTCGTATAAAACCCGAACAGCTTGTCCCTGTCCGCCCACAGCCCCTTGATATCGATCTCGGCGTAGGCCGTCTCAAAATCGTCGCACTGCCAGATGATATTGCGTTCGCTGTCTTGCGGGATGGACATTCCGTCCGCAATTTCATTAAACAGTGCCAACTCGCTTTCGCGAAATGCAATCTTTTTACAAAGCTGCTTATACAGCTCGGGCGCGTCCGCCTTACACATGCGCACCACGGTTGCGGCCAAACGCAAATTCTCCCGCACCACAAAATTCGTATACGCGTTGTTGTTGGAGAAGGGCTTATATTCATCCGGCCCCATCACGCCGAGCAGCTGGTAGCCGGGCCGCCCCGGAATGCGGTTGACGCGGCTCGTCCAGTAGCGCGCGGTCTCGATGATAATCTCCAAGCCGCAGTTATACAGATACTCTTTATCGAGCGTATTGCAATAATAATGCCAGAGCCCGATAACGACGTCGGCTGTGATATGGATCTCATGGTCCGCATACTCGAACATCGGGCATACCTCGTCGCCGTTGCGGTCGGTCTGCCAGGGGTAGCGCGCGCCGAGATAGTGCATGCTTTGCGCGCTCCGCCGCGCCCCGTCCAACATGCCGTAGCGGTAGAGATGCGTCATTTTGGCGAGCTCGGGCCGCGTATATATATAGAAGGGCTGGAAGAACAGCTCCATATCCCAGCAGACGGAACCCAAATACATCTCACTGGTCGTACCCTTGGCGCAGTTGAGCGCGCGCGGGTCGCTCGAGCGGGCGCGCAGTAGATGATAGATGGCCTGTCGTATCGCGCGCTGACTGTTGTAGCCCGCGTCGTCCCGCGCCGCAACGGCAATGTCACAGTCCGCCCAATATTTCGCCCACTGCTCTGTGTGGCGGCGATGCAGTTCCTCTTCGCCCGCTTGCATGCAGTCGCGTATCAGTTTTAAGCCCTCGTCCAGAGGATTCTTTTCCGAATACAGGCTGCAGGTCGTCGCGGAAACCTTGAAAATATCGGCTTCATTGCCCGCGGCAAGCGAGAACGCGGCCCCTGACACAATGCGCCGCTCCAAGGGGAGGATCGAATATTCGGCGGGTACATCGCAGACCAACTTGCTTGCCGTCACCACGCGGTCGCCCAAATTGGTCGTTATATCGGAACAGATGACCCCGCCGTCGGCGACGCCGGTGGCGCGGGCGCTGTATTTATCAAAACCGTTCGTGCGGACGTCGTTGTCAATATAACTCTGCACAAGAAGCGACGCGTCGCCCGAAAGCGCCCGCACGCAGAGCTTCTGCACGCAGACAAATCTCAGTTTGGGATCCATATAACGCTTGAAGAGCAGATTCAAGACCTTGCCCGAACTTGTCGTCCAGACAAAGGTTCGATAGAGAGTCGCTTTGCGCAGGTTCAGCCACATCCTGTAACCCGAAATCTGCGAACTCTCCATATCCAAACGCTCACCGTCCGCCCATACTTCCAGCCCGAGATAATAGGGGAGATTGACGATCCCCGTCCGCCAAAACGGATGCCTGCCCTGCACGAGCTGGATATAACTGCCCCAGCGGCTCTTTTTGCAGGGGACGACCTCGAGCGAGACGTTGCCCGGGATGCGGTCATACTCGGCATTCTGCGCATCGTCGGCAAAACCCTCGTCAAAGCTCGCGCGCGTCGTCATATAGCCCGTCCCCAAGGCCATTACGGACTCGATATGCCGCACGCGGCCTATATCAAAGGCATCCTCAACCACGCACCAGTTGGGATCGATATGAAAATTGTCAATATACATATGGGTACTCCCTAATGGCTCTCCCGTATTCTTTCGCGCACATCCTCCAAGCTCCCCTGAAATGGTCCATAGGTCTCCATTTTGATGGAGACGAGGGCCGCCGCGAATCGCAGGGACTCGGCCACACTGTGTTCCAAGCGCCAGGCGAGGTAGGCGGCGAAGGTCGTATCGCCCCTGCCCGTGCGCCCAACCACGCTCCTGTTCGAAAATTTCTCGTAATAGGTCTGCCCGTCCACCCTGGCCAGCACGCCCCGGGAATGCGTGATCACCACTTCGGGGCAACCCCAGCTTTCCACAATCAATGCGGCCTTCTCCAGATCGTCCGTGCCTGTCAGCACCCTCGCTTCGACGACGTCGAGCTTCACCCTGTCCATTTTGGATATGATCTCAACCTTATCGGCTACATCCCCGAAGTTGATTTCATGGGTAATGGGTGTAATCTGGCGCACAAAACTCTGCATATCCGTGGACAGGCTGTAGCCGCGCGCGCGCAGCCCGTCGATCAGCGCTATATCGAACTCGGAATCCGAAATGCCGCAGAGGTGCACCATGTGCGACTGAAAATCGGGGATATCCTCTATCCGAATCAGCCCGGCCGTCCGAATCAGCGTAATCTTCCGCTCGTCCACATTCTCCGACTCGTGAATCACGCGCGAATAGGTCGTGCAGGGGGCGGGTATCACGTGCACATCCACGCCCAAATCCCGCATGGGTTGGTTGATGCGCGCCTCATCCAAAGACATGCGGACGATGGCGGCCGTCTTCTTCCCCACGCGCGCGGTGACCATCGCGCCACAGAGCACGGCGGAGCCCGGCGCAATGATCGGCTCCCCCCCGAAGGGAAGAACCTCATCGTAGCACATATGGCCGATAAAGGTGATATCATAACGGTTCATACAGACACCTCTGTTTCATTCTGCGTTTTCTCATACGGCTCTATGATGCGCCTGCGCATGGGTTCCATAATCGCCGTGCAAACGAGCAGCTGGCAGAACGCAAAGTAAATCACAAGCAGCAGGGCCATGGCCGGCACGGGGACATAGTACGCGATGGCCGCCAATCCCCCCGTCAAAACGGCCGCGCAGACCAGCAGTATTATATTCGTCTTCCACTCGGTCAGCATAAAGATAAACGCGTTCTTGGCCACGGGCCAACCCTTGAGCGGCAGCGCGGGGATAAAGACAAAGGCATAGCTGAAGAAGACGATGGTGGCCCCCAGCAGGCAGAAGGCCAGCGCGGCGATCCAAACGTTCAAGCTCTCCCCGGCAGCGCTCAGTCTGACAGCATACTGAATATCCAGCAGCAAAAAGGCATAAAGAACCCCAAAGGGCAGGCTTTTGAAGAAGCTGCTCTTAAACTCGCGGATGAAATCCTGCCACAGATCGCAATGCCCCTCGTGCACCAGCTTAATCAAGACCCGGTTCATGCCGCAGAACGCCGCGGGGATCGTCAGAATCGGAATGCAGAACGCCAGAAACAGCAGGTTCAGCAGTATCAGCTTCCAAAAATGATTCCAGAGTATAAAGAAGAAGCGTTTAATCCCCTTTTCCGGCGGCGGCCCCGTCACGCCCCGCCCCGGCCCAAAGCGTTTCTCTCTTAAAAATTCCGAAAAGCGCATCAACAATTACTCCTATTGGTAAAATCCCCGCGTGAGCGGACAATAGTTTTCAATTCGTGCGCAAGGGCGACCTGGGCGCCCGCCAGCGCACTCCTTGGAGGATTTTCTGGCCGTGTTTATCGGTTCCCGCCATAGGCGGGAATCGGTAAACACAAGAAAACCCGGTGAAACCCTGTCGGCAAGCGATAGCTTGTCGACATGAACATCAGTTCTTCATCCCCGTCATAACAATACCCTCGACAAAGTACCGCTGTCCTATGAGGTACACGATCACTCCCGGCAAAAACGATAAGCAGGTGGCGGCGAACATCCCCGAATAGTCGTTCTTGTATGAGCCCATAAACTGGGTCAGGCCGGTCGCCATCGTGAGTTTGTGCGGTGAATTGATATAGATCGTCTGTTGCAGCAGATCGTTCCAGGTCGTAATGAAGATCAGCAGAGCCACAACGATAATGGCGGGCAGGATATTGGGTACGAGTATACTCACCAATGTGCGGAAATAACCCGCGCCGTCGATACTGGCCACTTCGTCCAACTCCTTCGGTATGGTCAGCATAAACTGGCGTACGAGGAAGATATTGAACGCGCCGCCCCCGCAGAGATAGGGGAGTATCAGTGGCCAATAGGTGTCCACCAACCCCAACCGCGACCATACGATATAGAGCGGGATCAGCGTCACCATGGTCGGCAGCAGCATGGAGCCCACGCAGAGCGCGAACAGAAATTGCTTGCCGCGAAAGCGCAGCCGCGCGAAGGCATAGCCGCAAAACACCGCCGTAATCGTTCCGAAAACCACGCAGGGGACGACGATGGTCAGGGTATTCCCCAAGTACAACCAAAAATCAAAGGTGCGCGGCTCTAAAATGAAATTCGTCCAGAGCCAGTCTTTCGGGAAAAAGGGCGGCGGCGCTAAGAAGATATCCGTATTCGCCATCAGTGCGGAGCGCAACATCCACCACAGCGGGAAGACGGCGCCCGCAGCCAGGAACAGTATGACAATAAACGCAATGACGTTCGCCGCTGCCGCGCCGCGCCGCTTGTTCTTGATATATTGTACGCGTGGTGCGCCCTTCCTTGTATTTTCCTGCATCACTTCTTCTCGTCCCCCTGATAAAATATCCATCGCTTACTCGTGGCGAACAGTATGAATGCGAAAACTGCGGCGACGACAAAGAAGACAAACGCGACAGCCCCGGCCCGCCCGAATTCTCCGTTGATAAAGGCGATCTGGTACATGGAATAGGACATAAACCTTGTGGCGCCCTGTCCCGGCCCGCCCGGCCCGCCCTTTGTGATGGCCAGCGCGGGGACGACCACCTGCAAATTGATGACAAGGCTCATCAGCAGATTATAGAAGATGATGGGGGTCATGCAGGGTATGGTGATGCGCCAAAAGCGCTGCCAGCTGTTCGCGCCGTCTATCTCGGCTGCCTCATGGTAGACCCGCGGCACGTTTTGCAGTCCCGCCAAAAAGATGACAATCAGGTTCCCGCAGGTCCAAACGGAGATGAGAGCCAGGGTCGGCATAACCGTATAGATATTGTCCAGAAACTTTACCCTTTCAAAGCCGAACTGAGAGATGATGTAGTTGATGACGCCGTTATCCAGCAAGAGGAAGTACCAGCTGATCATCACCGAGGCGGCGGGCAGGATATGCGGCACATAGAAGATGGCGCGGAAGAACGCGCGTCCCGGCACTTTACGGTTCAGGAGTACTGCGATAAACATCGAGTACACGATGCTTCCCACCACGGCAAGCAGCGCGAAATAGATGGTCACTTTAATCGAGTTGAGTATGTTGATGCTCGGGTTTGTAAATATATCGATAAAATTTTTGAACCCGACAAACTGCAGCGGCGGCGGGTTGTTCGGCATGAAATGCGCGACGCGCAAGTCTGTAAAGCCTATGCCGAACGCGGCCAATAAGGGCAGGTAGGTGATGAGCGACAGGCCGAGCAGGGCGGGGATCAGGAACAGATACGCCGCGCGCTGTTCCCGCCTTGCGACCGCGTGTAGCCGCAATTTCTTATTCGACTCCATCTATGCCCTCCTTCAATGAAAGGGGCGCCAATACTTGGACGCCCCTCTCTTATTTTACACGGAAACACAGGCGTGCACCCGCAAACCGCGCGTTTTAACCGCCCGCGAGCGCGGCTTCCAAGGCGGCCCGGATTTCACCGATGACCTGTGCCGCTGTCTTACTGCCATTGATGGCCTCGACCAGTGCGGGCTGCAGGGTCTGATACAGGACTTCGGTGGTGTTCGGCGTGTAGTACCAACCGGTGGACCGTACAACGCCGTCTGCCAGGCAGACATCGACGAACGCGGTCTTATAGTTGTCGGCACCGATGGTTGTGCGGCGCTCGTTTTCAAAGATCCACTTATTCAGGAGAGCGGGATCCGTATACCAGTTCAGCTTGGTGGGCATCCACCAGCCGGCTTCGATGGCGCCGAAGTTGAAGTCTTCACTGCCATACCAGCGCAGGAACTCCGCGGTCTCCGTCGGATGCTTGGTCTGGGCGAACATGCCGATCGCGCCGCCCGTGCAGATATTTGCCTTCTCCTTCATGTAGGGCAGCACGCCTACGCCGTAGTCAATGTCTCCGCCAAAGCCCGTGGCCCACTGGCCTTCCGTGCACATGGCGACATTGCCCGTGCCGAGCGAGAGGGAGAAGCCCGCGTCCACGGTGCCGTTGATGAAGGGCGCGACGTTGTGCACGAGGTGGAGGTCAAAGACCTTCTGCATGGCTTCGACGGCGGCATTGTCAAATACGATCGATGTGCCGTCCTCGGAGAACCACCTGCCGCCGTTGGACAGCGCCCAAACTTCGAGCTGCCAGGTATACTGGTTCACATAGCAGCCATACTGGACGATATTGTTCTTGTCAAAGCCCTCTTCGCCGGGATGCAAGCCGTTGGCGTCAAAAGTCAGCTGTTTGGAAACCTCGATGAACTCATCCCAGCTCCATGCTTTGTCCAGCGTTGCGGGAGGATACGCGACGCCGGCCTTGTCAAACAGCTCCTTGTTGTACCACAGCGCGAGAATTTCGTTCGCGGTGGAGTACGCGACAGGATTGCCCGCATCTTTGAATATGATGCAATCCAACGGCTTGCTCTCCTGGCCCTCATAGAGATCGATATTGCTCATCAGGCCGTTCCTCGCCATACCGATGGCGGAGTCTTCCGCGATCATGCCGCAGTCCGGCATGCCGCCGCCCGTGGCCATGGTGTTGAGCTTTTCAACATACTGATCGCGCCCGATATACATGGGTTTCACAACAACCTTGTCCTGCAAGGCGTTGTACTGTTCGAGCACGGCTTCGGTGGATGCCCTCTCTTCCTCGGAGCCCCAGAACGAGAAGGTGATTTCGACCGGTCCCTTGGATCCTGCTGTGCAGGCGGCAAGGCCAAAGACCATAATGGCCGCGAACAGGATCGCAATGATTTTTCTGAGTTTCATGATAAGTACCCTTCCTTTTTTATTTTTATACAACCCCCGTTGTATTGAAACCTCCGTCAAGCTAAACGTTTAACTTGGTTAAAAATTATACATCCCGGACCTTGCTTGTACCATAGATGCATAACGCCGGGTGCCGCGTAAAGCGATTGGTTAAACGTTTAACATCCTTTATGTACCACTCAGCATACATACAATATCACTTTATTTTGCGCGTGTCAAGATTCATTTTGCAGGTATTTTATGTTTTTTTTATAAGAACTTTACTTTTCCGCGTTTTGTGGTATAATCGAGAAAATCGGGAGTGCTTTAAGGGGAAGAATGAATAGTGAATAGTGAAGAGTTAAGAGTTGCGGTAGAAATTCCTTCGGAATTTCCAATTAAAATTAGAATCGCTTGCAATTCTTACCATAACTCTTCACTATTCACTATTAACTCTTAACTGCTAAGAAAGGGGCCAACCCGTGGCAACCATCAAAGAAATCGCGAGACGGGCCAATGTGTCCACCGCAACCGTCTCCAAGGCTCTGAACGGCAAGGGCGGTGCCAGTCAAAAGACGGTGGACAATATACTCGCGCTGGCCAGCGAGCTCAACTATACGCCCAATATCTACGCGAAGAACCTCGTCAGCGGCGAGTCGCGCACCCTCGGCGTTATCACCGAGGATCTGACCGTCTTCAACACGCCCGAAATCGTCGACAGCATAGACGAGATCTGCGAGCGGAACAACTATCACTATATCCTGGGCAATCTGCGCATCAACAAGCGCTTCGGCCACGATTTTTCCTATAACATCGCCTATCACAAGCTGGTCGACGATATGATCAGCGCGATGCTGTCCCGCCAGGTGGAGGGCATCATCTATGTCGGCTGCAACACGAACGCGATCCCCTATTTCTCGCAAAACAGCCGCATCCCCTTCGTCTGCGCCTATTGCTACAGCAATCTCCCGGGCATCGCGTCCGTCGTCTATGACGATACGCGGGCCGCCTATGACGCCGTAAGCCGCCTGATTGCGCAGGGGCATCGGAACATCGGCATGATCTGCGGCCACAAGGACAGCGAGGCCTCGGCCCACCGCCGCCAAGGGTATTTGAGCGCACTGCGGGACAATGGCATCGCCTTCAACCCCGATATCGTCACGAGCGGCGACTGGGTTTGGGAGACCGGATACAACTGCAGCGCCGGATTCCTGGCAAACAAGGTGACGGCCATCTTCGCGCACAACGATATCATCGCGACGGGCATATTGGATTATTGCAGCGAGAACGGCATCGCCGTCGGACAGGATCTGGCCCTGATCGGCTTCGACAACCGACGGGTCAGCGAAACCAGCCGCCCGAAATTGTCCACCGTCGCACTGCCCCTCTACGAAATCGGCAAGAAGGCCGCGCAGCTTATGTTGGACATACTGTCCGGCCAAACCCCGCCCGCGCAAAAAATCATGGTGAACTGCCATATCATTGAGCGGGCATCGTCCGCCTGCAAGGGAGCGTTATGACAGCCAAAATCACCTTAAACGCAAACAGCGCCATCGCCGCCATCGACGAGCGCATCTATGGCTCCTTCATCGAGCACATGGGCCGCGCCGTCTATACGGGCATCTACGAACCGACGCACCCGACAGCTGATGCCAACGGCTTCCGCCAAGACGTGACAGACCTGATCCGCCCCCTGAAAATCCCCGTCATACGCTATCCCGGCGGCAACTTCGTCTCGGGCTATCGCTGGGAGGATGGCGTCGGGTCTTCGCGCCCCGTCCGCCCGGATCTGGCTTGGCAGGCCATAGAACCCAACCAAGTCGGCACCAATGAATTTATGGATTTCCTGTCGCAGGTCGGCGCGCGCCCCATGTTCGCCGTGAACCTCGGCACCCGCGGCGCGCAGGAAGCGGCGGATCTATTGGAATACTGCAACTTCCCGAGCGGCACCTATCTCAGCGACCTGCGTATCGCGCACGGCTATCCGCAGCCCCACAATATCAAGCTCTGGTGCTTGGGCAACGAAATGGACGGCCCCTGGCAAATCTGCGCCAAAACCGCAGAGGAATACGGGCGTCTCGCGCACGAAACGGCCAAAATGATGCGACTCTTGGACCCCGAAATAGAGCTGGTCGTCTGCGGCAGTTCCTTCCGCGAGATGCCCACTTTCGGCGACTGGGAACGCACGGTCCTCCGCCATACCTATGACGACGTGGACTACCTCTCCCTGCATACCTACTATCAAAACCTCACAGGCGACATCCCCTCCTTCCTCGCAAGCAATGTCCGCATGGACAGCTTCATAAAGGAAGTCCGCGCCATCTGCGAAGAGATTAAAGCGGAAAAGGGTTCAGAAAAGGACATCTACCTCTCGTTCGACGAATGGAATGTATGGTATCACTTCCAAAAGGACGGCAAGCAACCGCCGAAATGGACGGTCGCCCGCCCGATAGAGGAGGAAGCCTACGACTTCGCCGACGCCCTGCTCGTCGGCAGCATGTTAATCACGCTCATCAACAACGCCGACTTCGTAAAAATCGCCTGTCTCGCCCAGCTCGTCAACACCCTGGCCCCCATTATGACAGAGCCAAACGGTAAAGCCTGGGCGCAAACCACCTACTATCCCTTCCTCTACACCTCGCAAAGGGGGCGGGGGAGGGCGCTGAAAGCTGAACTAAACGCACCCACCTACAACTGCAAAACAGGCGCCGAAATACCATATATAGACTGCGCCGCCGTGCTCTCAAACGACGAACTCACCCTGTTCATGGTAAACAAAAACCTCGACGAGACCCTCCCCTGCGAATTAAGCGGCCTCCCGTGCAAAACCCTCATAGAATGGATCACCCTAAACGGCCACCCCCTCTACGCCACCAACACAGCCAACAGCGCCCCCGTGCAACCCCGCACCCACAACGCCCCTGTAACCCTCGGCGAAACCATATCCTTCACCCTCCCGAAAGCGTCGTGGAATATGATACGCTTTGCCATGCCGATTCCGGGGTAAGTATGCATCTTTGGACTATAGAAAAATGGATCAAGCATTTGCACTATGATACGGTTCCATACAGGAAGGGTCTGCGCCTGCGCTTTGATAAAGATGTCAATCCCGAGGTAAAGCGGGCAATTCAAGAGTTTTGTAAATGGCTCAGAAGCGAATACTTTTTCCCTGTCAGAGTTCCCGTCTACATTAAGGCACAGGAACGGATAAAAGCAATGGATGGCGACAGGGTATTTGGGACTTTTTTTTAACCGTATAGCCTTACAGATGAACCGTATATACGAATTGCAACGGGGGATTACGAAAAGGAGCTAAAGAAACGCGGAAAAGATAATGCCGTGGCATCGTATCTGTTTTCACTGGCGCATGAATTAACCCATTACTTCCAATGGATCAATGGCATTCAGCTGACAGAAATAGGAGAGGAACGTCAAGCGACCTGCTACGCCAACTGGATTCTGGATGAATACGCCGAAACAAGGGAGCATCCGTAAATCGCTACAAAACCCGATACACCGTCCGACTGTCAAAAAGCTCCCCCGCGCGCAAAATCCGCGGCGCGTTTGGGAAAAACTGCGTTTCCAAACAAAACCCCTCGCGATATCCATAGCGCGCGCCGCCCTTCCCGCCGTGCGATCCGCGCAAAAAATTGCCGCCATACAACTGCACCCCCGGCAAATCGGTATAAACCTCCAATCGAATCCCGCTCATATCCCCGACAACCACCGCAAACGGCGTATCCAAGGACGGCGTATCCATCAAATAATTATGGTCATAGCCGCCTACAAGGCGCAGCTGTTCAAAATCATCATCCGCATCCGCGCCCAAGCTCTTGCCGCGCGTAAAATCCATAGGCGTCCCCGCCACGGGCAGCCACGCACCCGTGGGAATCAGACCCCCGTCAATCTCCGAAAACCGGGAACAGGCCAGGCGCAGAAAATGGCCCCCAACCGCCCCCGCATTATGCCCGTTCAGATTGAAATATACATGATTCGTCAAATTCAACGCCGTCGCCCGGTCGGCCAGCGCCCGATAATCAATCACAATCTCATTGGCATCCGTCAGCGTATAGGTCACCGCAATCTCGGCGTTCCCCGACAGTCCCTGATCCCCGTCCGGGCTATGCAGCGTAAACTTCACGCTGGAATCATCCAACACTTCCGCGCCCCAAATCCGATGAAAATACTTGCTGTTGCCTCCGTGCAGCGAATTCGCCCCGTCATTCTTGTCCAGTTGATAGAAGACGCCGTCAATCGTAATCCGCGCCCCGCCGATGCGGTTGGCAATGCGCCCCACAATCGCCCCGTGCGCGTCCGGGCTATGCAAATAGCCCTCGGCACTATCATAGCCTAAGGCAACGTCAATCCCGCGCACAACGATACCGACAATGGCCGCCCCAATATCGGTCAGCACCAGCCGCATATCATTCCGATTCGTCAGCGTAAACAGCCGCCCCGCGCCAAACGCGTCAATTTCCGGCTTGCCCATAATACGCGTCCGTCCCATGCTTGCGCAGATAATGCTTGTCCAAAAGCCCCTGCCCTATAGAATCCGTCTCCCCGCAATGCCAAGCCATAAACGCGACCTCTTCCAGCACAACCGCGTTGTGCACGGCCTCCGGCGCGTCCTTGCCCCAGGTGAACGGCCCGTGGCCGGCCACCAGCACGGCAGGCACCTCGTCGGGTCGCGCGCAAGTCTCGGCAATCACCCTGCCCGTATTCCGCTCATACTCCTCGGCAATCTCCTCCACCCGCATATCCCGCGTGATCGGCACCTCGCCATAGAAATAATCCGCATGCGTGGTCCCCAGCGCGGGTATGCCCCGCTTGCACTGCGCAAAAATCGTCGCCCAGCGGCTGTGCGTATGCACCACGCCGCCTATGTTCGGGAAAGTCTTATACAGCTCCAAATGCGTAGCCGCGTCGCTGCTGGGCCTTAACTTCCCATCCAAAACATTTCCGTCCAAGTCCAGAATAACAATATCCTCGGGACAAAGCGCGTCATACGAAACCCCGCTCGGTTTAATCGCGACCACGCCCCGCGCCCGGTCAATCTCACTGACATTGCCCCAGGTGAAGGTAATCAGTTTATATTCGGGCAGCAGCAGATTCGCCGCGCAAACCCGCTCTTTCAACGCGCTATACATGGCTCCACAACCTGTCCGCCTGCCAAAGCGCGAACTCAAACTGCGCGGGCTCCGTGCCTTTGTGGATATGCACAAATTCGATGCCCATAATGCGCGCCCAGTCCCGCAGCAGTTCCGCGTCGGCGTCATAGGAGAGCACGGTATGGTGCGCCCCGCCCGCCAGCAGCCAGCATTCGGCGCCAAGCTCCAAGCTCGGCTCGCTGCGCCACATCACGCGTGCCACGGGCAGGTTGGGATAGGGCGCAACCGGCTCCACGCACACGACGTCGTTCACGATCAGGCGCATGCGCCCGCCCATATCGACCAAACTCGCGACCGTCGCCGACCCGGCTTTCCCGTCAAACACCAGCCGCGCCGGGGCATCCTTGCCGCCTATGCCCAAGGGATGCACCTCAATGCGGGGCCGATCGACCGCCAAACTCGGGCAAACCTCCAGCATATGCGCGCCCAGGCTCAGCCCCGCCGCCAAATCATAGGTATAGTCCTCCATAAACGAAGTGCCGCCGCCCATATCGAAAGTCATCGCCTTCACAATCGCGGTCAGCGCGGCCACCTTCCAGTCCCCCTCGCCGCCGTAGCCGAACCCGTCCGCCATGATATTCTGCGTGGCGAGCCCGGGCAATTGGCGCATCCCGTATAAATCCTCAAAAGTGTTGCTGAAAGCCCAAGCCCACTCCCGCGCGAGTATCTTGCGGATCGCAATCTCCTCCCGCGCCTGATAGCATACCGATTCGGCGTCATCCGTCTCCAAATCATATCGCTGCCCGTAAACTGCCAGCATCCCGGCCATCTCGGCGTCCGTCACCGCTTCCATCAGCGCCGCAAGTTCGCCCACGGGGAAGGTATTGACCTGCCAGCCAAATTGCAGCTGGGCCTCCACCTTGTCGCCCTCGGTGACGGCCACCTCCCGCATATTGTCGCCAAAGCGCACGACTTTCAGCGAGCGCGAAAACGCCGCGCCGATCGCCGCGCGCTGCCACTTGCCAATGCGTGCCTGTACCTCGGCACTGCGCCAATCGCCCACCACAATCTTGCGCGCCAAGCGCAGCCGCGTGCCGATAAAGCCGTGCTCCCGGTCGCCGTGCGCAGACTGGTGCAGATTCATATAGTCCATATCGATGCCCTCGTTCGGGATCGAAGCATTGAACTGCGTATGAAAATGCAGATAGGGCTTCTGCAAATTCGCCAGCGCGTTGATCCACATCTTGGACGGCGAGAAAGTATGGCAGAAGGTGATAATCCCCGCGCAGCTGTCGTCATAGTTCGCCTCCTTCACGACGCGCCCCGCGCTCTCGTGCGTCACGACGATCGTCTTAAACAGAATCTCGCAGGGGATGCCCTCCGCCGCGTTCAGCGCGGCGACGATCTCGGCGCAGTTCTTCTCCACCTGCCGCAGTGTCTCCTCGCCGTAGAGGAACTGGCTCCCGGCGACAAACCAAAATTGATACTTCATATGGATGCTCCTTCTCTCAGAAATTTTCGATGGCCGCCCGTTCCACGGCCAGCCCCTTTTTATAGCGTTCCAAAAACCGCAAAAATCCCGCCCTGTCCGCCGCATCGGGCGAAACAGAAACAGTCTGCGCATCGGCAAACACCGTTTCGTTCAGATGCGACGCAAGGCTCCGCCCTTCTGCGCGCAGCATATAGGCCGCCAGCAGGGCCATGCCCCAAGGGCCGCCCTCGCCCGCAGTCTCCATCACCGAAACGGGTATGCCCAGCGCCGCGGCCATCAGGCGCTGCCCCACAACGGGCGTCTTGAACAGCCCCCCATGCCCGAGCATGCTGTCGGGAAACACGCCCTCGGCGTCCAGCAGTTCCATGCCGATGGCCAGCGTCCCGAGGGCGGAAAACAGCAGCGTGCGCATAAAATTCGCCAACGTAAAAGTGCTGTCGGGCCTGCGCGCGAACAGCAGCCGCCCTTCCTCCAAGCCCACCACGGGCTCCCCCGCGAAGAGATTGTAGGCCAAAAGTCCGCCGCCGTCCGCGTCGCTTTGAAGGGCTTGCCCATAGAGTACGCCATAGAGCGCAGACTTCGGCACGTCCAAACCCAACGCCGCGCAGGCTTCGCCAAACAGCCCCACCCACGCGTCCAAATCGCCCGTGCAGCTGTTGCAGTGCACCATCGCCACGGGCAGTCCGTCGGGCGTCGTCACCATATCGATCTCAGGGTATAGCTTGGACAGCGGCTTTTCCAACACGGACATCGCGAAAATGGAGGTGCCCGCCGAAATATTGCCCGTCCGCGCCGCAATGGAATTGGTGGCCACCATCCCCGTCCCCGCATCTCCCTCGGGCGGGCAGAACGGCGTACCTGCGGGCAGCCCGCAGAACGGTTCCCGCAACACCCCCGCGCGCGCCCCCGCAGGCAATATCGCGGGTGCAATCGCATTCCAGTCAAGCCCGGTCAGCGCGCGGAATTTCTCGACCATCACAGGATCATAAGCCCCATCGCGCACGGGGAACATACCCGAAGCGTCGCCAACCCCCAACACTTTTTCGCCCGTCAGCTTCCAGTGCACATAACCGGCCAAAGTTGTGATAAATGCAATCCTGTCCACATGTTCTTCGCCGTTCAGAATGGCCTGATACAGATGCGCCACGCTCCAGCGCTGTGGAATATTGAAATCGAACAGTTCGGTCAGCGCCGCCGCCGCCGCTCCCGTTGTCGTATTGCGCCAGGTTCGAAACGGCACGAGCAGCTCGCCCTCCGCGTCAAACGCAAGATAGCCGTGCATCATCGCCGAAACGCCCACGCCCTCCACCCCATCGAAGGGCAGGGCGGCCCCGAGCTGTGCAAACACATTCCTGAGCCCCGCCCAAACGGTGTCCAAACCATAGGTCCAAACCCCGTCCTCCAAGCGGTTCTCCCAGTCGTGTGTCCCAGAGGCCAAAACCCGCCCCCCCGCGTCCACGCGCAGCGCCTTGATTCTGGTACTGCCAAATTCCACGCCGATAAAAGCCATACGCATATCACCCCGTAAATTACACTTTACAAAGGATATACCACGCTTTTACTTGCCTGTCAATAGCTTTGCATGAGATTGATTAAACGTTTTCTCCTTCAGGCAATACGGGAAAGAAAATCCGTCTTTTCGCACGCCTATTGTCGAACCCGATTAAAGCACCCCTCCCGCGGCAAAGCTAAGCCATATGATACACAAAGTAGAGATTTGCGGCGTGGACACGGGCAAACTGCCCACCAAAAACAGCCGCGAGATGCTGGAATTGCTGAAAGAGGTCAAGACGGGCAACGAATCGGCGCGGGAGGAATTCCTGCGCTGCAACCTGCGCTTGGTGCTCTCCGTAGTGCAGCGCTTCGCCGGGCGCGGCGAGAGCGCGGACGATCTCTTTCAGGTCGGTTGCATCGGGCTCATCAAGGCGATGGAAAACTTCGATATGAAGCACGAAGTCAAATTCTCCACCTATGCCGTCCCCATGATCATCGGCGAGATACGGCGTCACCTGCGCGACTATACGGCGGTGCGCGTCTCCCGCTCCCTGCGTGACACGGCCTATAAGGCCATGCAGGTGAAGAACCGCCTGTTAGACGAGCGCGGCGCGGAGCCGACGATCGGCGACATTGCGCGGGAACTGCAGATTCGGGAGGAGGAGGTCGTCTTCGCATTGGACGCCATCAGCGACCCCGTATCCCTCTATGAGCCGGTCTTCCACGAGGACGGGGACGCGGTGTATATCATCGATCAGGTGAAGGACGCGCGCATCTCGGAAGACAATTGGGTGGACGCGCTCTCGCTCAAGGAGGGCATCTCCAAATTGACCGAGCGCGAACAGAAAATCCTGCGTATGCGCTATTTCCTCGGCAAGACGCAGATGGAGGTCAGCGAGGAGATAGGCATTTCGCAGGCCCAGGTATCGCGTCTGGAGAAGGGGGTTTTGAAGCAGTTGGGCCGTTATGTGTGAATCAGATTTTTCCTTGCACAAGATACAGAAATTGCACCGCCCAAAATGTCAAATCACATTCGAGCGCATATTTGCGCGAATAATCGGGTTCCAAGCGCACGTCAACGTATGGCGTCGGATAGTCGATGGCCTTTGGCGAATATCGCTTATTGTGGGACAAGTCAAAACGCATTCGCAAAATGCCATCACTACCGATGGCCTCCCGCAAATTGGCTACAGATTCGCGGATCACCTCGACACGCTCGCCGACACCAAGCATAGCGATTTCGGTTAGAGCACGGCGGTATAATATTGAGTGAATTGTATCTGCACGGAACGGGTGAATCGGTCTGTGCAACAAACCTACCGAATAATAATTGCTCCTGATTTTAACACGCATATCATTGTTTTCAGGAAGTATGGCGTTGCGGTGGTTGAGTGCATCCGCCAATAATTGCACGCTTTCGGCTGTTCGCCAATTATTTGTATAAGCGAGAATGGCTAAGTGATATATAGAAGGGCAATACGTGTCTTCTTCAACATATGGATAGTCATATTTCGATTTGCCTTTCGGGGTTTTCGTTATATCCGAAAATGAATGAAGCTGTAAAATGCTCTTGAACGCTTCAAACGAAACTTTGCAAACCTCGTCCATTTCCCGGTCGTCGCCATAACTGAGCATGGCTTGCATCGCGCACAGCAGTATCATCAAACAGAAGCCGCTGCTCATGCCTAATAATCTGTCTTCATATCGCACGATCTCCGGCGGAATATAGGAAAATTCATGGCGCAACGTTTCTTCATTTCGCATCGCCGCAATAAAATTCGCTACAATCGGATTGACTTTCGGTATAGCGTAATACGACAGCAGTCGCGCCGCAGTTTCTCCATCCTGTAATGGAGTTTCATGCAAGCGCACACCGCGCCAATTATTAAAGCTATGCATCCCGCTGCCGATATAGCCATTCGGCTTAACATAGCTTTGCACGAGCCGGAAATACGGTGTTTGATAGATCTGTTCCAGCAGATTTTCTTCCTCTGTTTTGGAAAGGTTATGCAAAATTTCTTTGCGCAGGCGGTATTGTATAACCGCCCCGGCGTTTTCCAACAGAAATTCAATCGATTTGTTTAGATTCATTCAGTTCCTCTCTCTTACTGTAAAGCAGTCCTTCCAATAGCGAATACGCATTGACCTCGGAGTTGCCGAGCGCGGAAGCCACAATACCCTGCTCCAGGAAGTAGACCGTGAAGAATTCCACGCCGAAGTCGCCGCCCACGGCGTAATAGGCCAATTGCCCTTCGCGCTGAAAACGGTATACGCCCAACCCATAGCTCTCGCAGTCGTCTCTGATAATCTGCGCTTGCAGAAACGCCTGCAGCATCCCCTCGCCGAGAATTTCGCCGCGGAACACGGCGCGCCATAACTTGTCCAAATCTTCCGCACAGGTAAAGATACCGCCGTCCGCGCCGCCGATAATCGGCATGCTGAATATATTCGCGCGCCATTCGCCTGTATCTCCATCGTCCATATACCCCAACGCCGTGTTATAGGGCAGCGCGTCCATGCGATAATAGCCCGTATGCTTCAGCTTGCAGGGCGTGATAATGGCGTCCGTTACGTATTGCTGATACGAAAGCCCGCTGACCGCTTCAACCACCAAACCCAGCAAAACAAAGCCCGCGTTGGAATACCCGAAGCGCTCGCCCGGCTGAAATTTCGGCGCCAGCGGCGTGATCATCGGCAGATAGTAATCGAGCCTGTCCCACAGATATACGGGATATTTACGATACAGTTCCTCCAATTGCTCCAAACTGTCCTCGCCTTCTTCATCAATATAATCCCCGACGCCCGAGCTGTGCGTCAAGAGATGAAAGACCGTAACGCGCGGGTCTATCTGTCCCAAATCATGCGGCAATATGTCGCAGAGCTTGGCGTTGAGCGAGAGCTTGCCTTCGTCTATCAGTTTACAGACTGCCAAACCAGTAAAGAGCTTGGTACCCGAAGCGATGCCAAACGCGGTATCCCGATTGTTCAAAAGCTGTTCGCTCCGGTTACGGAACCCGCCACATTTTTCAAACAGCACACCTCGCGCATCGCTCACCGAAAACACGCCGGAAAAATCTCCGGCGTCCTCCCAATCGATCCAAATATTTTCAAAGTTCATTTGTCTACTCCTCTAAGGTTTATAGACGCATTCTATACTATTCACATAAATTCCGCAAATATTATATTGAAATATTCATATTACAAGTGCAATGTGCAGTGCGCAATGTATGTAGAGATGCCTGCTGTCGTGATATGTCCCGTCTTCAGCTCGGAAAGTCTTCTTTTGCAATGTCGAACAAATCAATGCCACGGGGTATGGGCACTTCATTGATTTCTGTGATAATATCTCTGTAGCTTCCTTCTTTCGTTTTGTCATATTCCCGACTCACAAACTCCAGCACTTTTTCAGAAGAGAGAAGCACATATAGGCTGGAGTATGACGAACTTACACCTTCCCTGAGTTCCGGAGCGATTTTCTGCACATCGGCAAAGGAATCACCTATCTTGATTTCCGCAAACTCTTCCGGAGCGTACAACCGTGGGATATATAAGTTATATCTTGTTTCAAAAATATCGCCCCACCAACTCCAAAATACATAGAAGTATCCGCCTTCCGCAACGCGATATATGGAATAACACCTCTCATTTTCGGAATCATAGCAGCGCAATAATGACGCGGGGAATCTTTGCTTTGCACCTGGATATCGTATAGTTTTTTCATCATCATACCGCAACATACCTGCATCGTAGGAATAGACTGAGATGAAGAATTCCTCCAACTCGCTTAAAGGATAGCTTTCTTGCAGCGATTCAACAGGCGCTGTATCGACCTGTAGCGCAATATCCATTGGCTCTGTTTCTTCTTGGGGCGTGGGCGTTGGTTCGGGCGTTGGAATGGGTGTTGCCGTTGGGGTGGGCTTGGGCGTTGATATGGGTGTGGCGCTTGGCGTGGGGGTATGTGTTGCATCACCATGAATAGTCAAATCATTGGTTGAAGGAGGATTGCTCCGGCATGCACAGAATAGTATTACTACCCAAAATGTTGAAAATAATATAAATTTGCATTTTGACATATGATTCACCAGTCCTTCTCATCATTGAACATTGCGCGCTGCGCGCTGCCCATTGCCCATACCCATCAAACCACCGAAAACTCTTCCTCCGCCGCCAACGGTACAGCAAAACGTGCATAATCCGGCAGTTCACTGAGATTGTGCAGGCGGAACTTGCGGAGGAACGATTCCGTGGTTCCATACAGGATGGGGCGGCCCAGGGCTTCCTTACGCCCCACCTCGTCAATAAGCCCCATCTTCTGCAGTTGGGCGATGGCATATTCCGAGCGCACGCCGCGTATGCTCTCCACCTCGAGCCGCGTCACGGGCTGGCGGTAGGCGACGATGCTGAGGGTCTCCATCAGCGACTGGCTGGCCGTCTTCTCCCGGTTCGGCTGCAATAATTCCTCCACCTGCGCCGCGAAATCGCGGTTGGAAATCAGTTGGGCGGTCGCGTCCGTCACCAGCGGCAGTATGCCCCGCCCATCGGCGCGATAGGCGGTCTCCATTTCGGCCAGCAGCTCCTGGGTCTGCGGCAGGGAAAGCGCAAGCACCCGCGCCAGCTCAATGAGCGGCACGGGATCGCCCGCCACAAAGAGCAGGCATTCAATCACGGCATATTCGGGTCTGTTCTCAATCATAGGCATCATCCGTTTCATCCATATAGGCGTGGTCGGTGGTCTGTGCATTGGCGCTGCGCCGCAGGAAGATGGGCGCAAAGGGGGCCGCCTGCGTGAGACGCAGTTCGTTGCGGCTGAGCATTTCAAGTATGGCGAGGAAGGTGACGACGATCTCCATGCGCGGCGCGTCCTCGGAAAAGAGGGTCTCAAATCGGACGCTCTTCTTATCCGCCAGGCAGCGCAGGATATGCGCGGCGCGGTTCCGTATCGTAAACGCGTCGGGCTTCACGCGGCGGACGATGTTTTGCACCGTCTCCTCCTGCGCCTGCCGTTTGCCGAGCAGGGATTGATAGGCCGCGAACAGGGCTTGCAAAGTGGTGTCTTCCAATTCCAATTTCTGCGGGGGCAGGGCGATGTCTTCGGGCAGGCGGGTATAGGCGCGCGCCGCGTCTTCCCACGCCGTCTGCAAAGCCGCCGCCGCTTCCTTAATCACCTGATATTCCCGCAATTGGCGCAGCAACGCCTGCGCGGGATCCTCCTCCTGTTCGGTCAAGGCGGGCGGACGGGGCAGCAGCGCGCGCGATTTAATCAGCAGCAACTGCGCCGCGACAGAGAGAAAAGCGCTCGCCTGCTCCATATCCATGGCATCGGTCTGCCGCATCAACTCCAAATATTGCCCGGTGATCTCGCAAAGGGCGATCTCCTCAATGCGTAGTTCCGCGCGTGTAATCAAATGCAAAAGCAGATCCAGCGGCCCGTCGAATTGCTCTATAGTGATATGCAGCGCGTCGGTCACGGGGTCAGATGCCCAGCATTGCTTTTAAAAGAAGCTCTATGCTGCCGAAAACGACATCGCTTGCAAAATCGAAAATGAAAGTAAATACACCAAGTTGGATTAAGAGAAAGAGTACACCAAACATGACAAAACGCCCATAGCGATTCATAAAATTGCGGTAACCTTGGGGCAACCATCTCGCAAAGAGGGTTTCAACAATTTTAGAGCCATCCAAGGGCGGGATGGGGAGCAGATTGAAAATAAAGAGCGCAAGGTTGATACCGACCAAATAGCCAAAGATGCTCTTTAGCGGTTCGTTATGGATGAGGTTCGGCGCGAAAAGCAAGACGCCTGCAAACAGTAGAACGGCAGCGACCATCAGCGCCAAATTGCAGAGCACACCCGCAAAGGACACCCAGAGCATACCCTTTTTATAATTCTTGAAATTGCGCGGATTGATAGGCACGGGTTTACCCCAGCCAAAACCGCAGACCAGCAGAAAGATCAACCCAACGATATCGACGTGTGCGAAGGGATTGAGCGTGAGCCGCCCCAGCATCTTCGCGGTGTCGTCCCCGTTCTTGTGGGCAGCAAAGGCATGCCCCCACTCGTGCAATGCGAACGAAAAGAGCAGCACGGGGAGATAGTACAGGAGTTCTATCGGGTTATTGAAAAAATAAATCAAATTATCAAACATACATATATTATAATGCATACCGCAAATTTTTTCAAGAGTAAGAACCCGCGCGTTTTACCAAATATTCATTTGACAATCGCGCTCCCAAGTGCTAAACTGTGCGTGGTCAAAAGAATCTGGGTGTAGCGCAGTTTGGTAGCGTGCTTGAATGGGGTTCAAGAGGTCGCAGGTTCAATTCCTGTCACCCAGACCAACGAAAAATGCAGTAAATACTGCATTTTTTGCTATTATCGCATAGATTAGCAACCCACTATACAAACCCGTTATCTTGATTTCCCGCATCCAAAAACGTAGTGAATATAAATTGGCAAACCATATTGATAAAGCAGATACCTTTTGCTATCATTCATGGTAGCACCTTGAAAATTTCATAACGATGTCAAATAAAAAGCCATTTATATAGATAAATGCCCCCGGCGTTTTTGCGCCGGGGGCATAAGGGGTATTATTTATTCTTCGGACGGTTGCTCTCCAACCTGCGCATTCCAAACACCGAAAGATGTTTGTGTGCCATTCGTACGCGCCTTATCCGTAAGCGCTTCGGCAAGCATGTAGATGGCCAGCGCGCCGATGCCTGCCACGATAAGCGATACGCGGGCGATGATGTTGTCCGTCACGCCAAACGCGGTTAGGACGGACGTGATCCATGCGGCCACCGCGGCCCAGAACTTGCGGCTTGCCAATTTGGACTTCCAGTTGATTTTCATTTGTGCTTCTCCTTTTGTTTTAGTACCTGTCGCGTGTTGCAACAGGTCAAATTTTCGTTGCGCGGGCAGGGTGACGTATATATATCTCTACTCGCCGTTATCGTCCCCGTATGGCCGCCCGCCGGCGTCCAGGCCGTGCTTGTTGCGGCTCATTTTCTCCATGAGTGACTTGGCCGAATATCCTACAAGGTCGCCAACGCAGACCGAGAAGATGCCGAGCGTTAAGTCCTGTATTGGGTCAAGCCCGAACGCTGCCAACACATATGACGCGACTACGGACAGCGTGGCGATAACCACAGCCCAAGTCGCCAGAATCTTGGAGAACTCGGGCTTGCCGCGCTTGCGGGTGATAGCCCAGATCGTCAGCGCTAATGCCACGCCGAACAGGGCGCCGAGTATGGCGACGATGACGAGCATGACTATGCTTCTCCCTTTTTGTCAAGCGCGTTTAGCCGGAAAAATATCGAGCGGATTTTTGTTTCAGCCGCAGTCAAGCGGTCGGCGTCCCTTCTTTCCCGCCCCTCTATCTCTTTGAGAGTGTCCTGCATTTCGCCAATCTTCGTGCTGACAAAATCTATCTTAGCTATGATAGTCGCGCTATGAGCACCGTCGGATTTCGTGTCCTTTTTATTCGTCCGCACAAATGTAATGATAGAAAACAGAACAGCCAGCGCCGAAAGGGTAAGTGCAATGATTTCGCCTGTTATAAGCATACTCATTTTCCCCCCCAATCCCCGCCCAGGGCGGTTATGGTATCTCGCCCGACTATGCCGTCCTGCTTGAGATGGACACGCGCTTGGAACTGACACACGGCGTCGCGGGTGTCGCCTGCGTAGTTGGGGTTGGTCGGGTTGCCGTACGCGTCTGTCGCAAGGTTAAGACCGAAGCCTTTTGCCATAAGCAGACGCTTAACCGCGATGACGTCTGCGCCGCTTACGCCGTATTTGAGCAGTCTGGTAAGGACGATCGTGCCGGGCGCGGGTGGTGTTACCGGTGTGGGCGGTGGCGGCGCGGTGGGCGCAGAGCCGCTTACAACGATGGCGGTATGGCCCTTAGTCTTAGTGACAAGGATATCGCCCACGCGCAAATCCTTCTCGCCCCACGGTTCGGCTATCAAGTCAAATGCGCCAGTATCGAGCAGCACCTTAACTTGATTGGCCGTGCTGAACAACCCCGGCGCAAGACCGGCCGCAAAGCAGCAGCAACGCACCAACGACGAGCAGTCGCAGTTGCACGGCGTTTTAATAGCTGCAAGATCGTAATTGACCTTCTTTGCCTCGACCTGCAAGCTGCCCCTATCGGACTGCGAATAGCCGATATTCAAGTTTCCACAAGCGGCTTTCATGGCGTTTGCCAATAGCACAGCAACCGCATCTGATTTTGCGCGTATCAGGTTCCAGCCCTTAGTGTTCGTGTAATAGTCAGCAATGCGCAGTTCCCGGCCCGTTTGGTTGCCGGGCTTCCCGCCCTGCGCCAGTCCGTTTTCGTCACAAACGGCGTGTCCGATTTTAGCCATGTTGTCCTCCTTATGATACTGCACCAAAGAACGAATACATTCCCTTGATGATTTCCGCATCCGTCATCTTCCGCTGCTTGAACCCCAACGCGGCGGCAAACTGCTTCTTTGTGAGAGTCAGCTTGCCGTTTCGCATAAAGCAAGTGTAGATATACACCCTGTACACATATTTGTTCCAGCGCTCGGGCGGGAGGTTTCGGTATACGAAGTCGAAAACCTTGCGGAATATCGCATAGACGGCGTCCTTGTCCTCTCCGAATATATCTATCCCCATGCGCTCCAGGAATCCTGCCGTTATGAGCGGCGCGAAATTCAGGTACCAGTTGTTCGAGCGGGTGTGCCAGTCGAAATACTCCTCTTTCGTTAGACCTGCCCGATAGCAGAAATTGCATACTCTTGCGGTATGATCTCGTTCGTGGCGAAAAACCTCGTCCTGTTCACGGAAAATGATATAGTCCGTATCCTTTGCGTGTTCGGGCCAAAACTCCGCGCTCCCCGTCAATATCTTATCCGACATAAATTTTTACCAGTTCCATAAAGTCGATTTCGGCGGGCGTCGTAAAGGTCTTTGGGTTGTACAGATAGCATGCAGCATCTATCCCGTTTCCACCGCCGTGCATGCCTAACAGAACAAACGATAGGCTATTCCGGCCCGTCAATCGTACAGTCTCGCCGTCAAATGTGATGGTAAAGTGCTCCCAATTCTGCGAGGCGTCGGCTTCGCTTTCCATATTGTCAAGTTCAGTTTGCGTGAATTCCCCAAACAAAACGCCAAGCGTGTAAGTATCGTAGCCGCTTAATGACCGAATCTGCAACCACGGAGGGCATTTTATCGCCCAACTGTACAAGAATATAGCGTGTCTGGAACTATATGCGGCGGCGTTTATAGATTCGCGTCCGAAGTTCGATACGGCAAGCTCGATTGCGCTGTCCGGTTCGATGGAGTATCCGTCCGAGGGGGTTAGGTTCGTATAGGCCGTGACATACTGCGTATTTGTCGGAATGTTCGCCGTATATTCAAAGGTGTATATTCCGCTCATGCCTGTTACGGTTACTGTCTGCCCGATTGGCGGCGTTACCGTCACTCGAACGTCAAGCCGCCAGTTCATAGCGGCGTTTTCCGTGTTGACAAACGTGTGTGCAACTCCGTTTGTTACCGTTTCCCAAACGGCTGCGGGGTCTGCGCCGTTGTTACGTGCTTCAATAAGGACATTAGAAGCGGTTGTATCCAGCATTATCTGGACCGTTTCGGCTCTGTTTAGGCCGGTATCTTCGGATATGCTGAACCGTATAGATTGAACATTGCGCGTGAATGTGTATGTGCGTGTTGCAGTCGCTGCGCCGTCTGATACTGTGATTTTTAGCGTGTGTTCGCCGCTCGCAAGGGAATAAAACTGTATCGGTGTCAAGTCTATGCTGTATACATTATTTCGTATCGCGTTCGGTATCGTCTGCAATATCATACTGTTTAGCTGCGTTGTAACCGTCAATGTATCGCCTGCGTTCACATCATTAACCGAAAACGTCTGCGAGAATGGCGCTGTTTTCACGCCCAAATCGGAATCACTCCCACTTATCGTTGGCGGGTTATTGTTCGATACCGTGCGCACGGGGCTCGCCAGCCAACTGCTTTGATTGCCAAACGAATCCACCGCCATAACACGGTATTGAACGGTACTCCATGCACCTATTAAGTGAGTGTAAGATGTGTCCATACCGTTGAATAAACTCGCAAAGCTACCGCCGTTGATAGAATATTCAAGCCAATAGCTTATTGGCGTGTCCCCGTCCGGGTCGGTGCTCTCGCCCCAGCTAATTAGCACGCTTTGCCCCGATATTAGGTTTGTCGGCACGTTTATGCTTGGCGGCGTGGTGGGTGCGGAGTTCCAAACGATGGTGTAATAGCCGTTAGTGTCGGGCGTGTCGCTCACAAGTGTTGTCAGCGGAATATTGATACCGGGCCGAAACATTTGGTTCGCCTGGCTGCCCGTGTATTGGTCGCGTGTGCCGTTTTTTGATATAACGTATGTAGATGCGGTGCCGCGAATCGATCGCAGCATCCATTGGTGCGCGACTGATGTGGAGGTAGGACCGGAGGTGTGCTGATTTGCACTTACGGCTTGCGCGGTAGGATAACACAGCCGTGAGACGTCATTGGCGAATATAGGGTATTGTGCGCCCGTTTCTTGATTGGCGCTGATTGGGACGCCAACTTCAATGATGCTCGGCAAAAACACGCTCGCGATTATGTTTCCCAGCGTGGAACCGGCAACGTATACATTGAGCGTTGTGGGCATTAACGCCGCGCGCAACTGCGGGGAGAAATTCGACGGGAACCCTGCGATATTGTCATACGGGTTTGTTTTGTTGGGAGGCGCGTCAAAGGTGTGTTGATTGACAAACCAAGGGCTTCCGTTTTTATTCAACCACTGGTGTATATTCGATAGCGAATAGATAGCGTTGCCGTCCGTTTGGTAGGCCGATACGGGGTTTGTCGGCTCGGCGGCGTCATACGCCTGCGCCCGTAGCCCTTTCTCCGCCAAGAGAGTGACGGAGTTGTTCGGATATCCGGCGTGGTTTTTAGCCGCTATACTCCACTCGATAGTCGCGCCAAGGAATTTCGTATTTGTGTCTTTAACTTTTGCGCCAATAGGCAGATTACCGATTGATTGTGCCATTTTTTCCTCCTATCCCTGCGCGCTTAATGCGCCAATTATCCATGTTCCGTCATCAATATTTACGTTTGTAAGGCCTATTAGGTCTGCAACAAACGCATTGCCGCCGCTTGAAATGGTTGCTTCAAGCAGTGCTATTCGCGCACTTAGATAACTGTTCATGCCCTCCAAATACGCAATCTGCAGCCGTATGTCGGGATGTGCGGTCGGGTCTGCGTTGTGCACAACCAGGTCGTTGCTGTTTGCCGCGTCTGCGGCGTCATATGCCGCATTGATAGCGTCATCTACTATCTCTTTGATGCTTGTAAACCACGCATTCCAAGAATCGTGTAGCCCTTGTGTAGGAATCCCCGTAACGCCATCCCGCATTACGCCGCACCGCGTTTCATCTAACCGCGTATCGAATACCTTATCCTGCGTAACCGTCATCGTTCCCGCTTCAATGAGTACAGCGCCAACGATAATTTCTTCAAAATACGGGTCATCTTGTATCGGCATCGGTATTTCAGGGCTATTGCTTAGGCCGCCGCTCTTAATAATTGTTTCATAGTCGTTCGTATATTTATCAATGCGCAGGCACACAGCATCAAAGCGGTTCAACGTGCCATCCGCAACATCGAGGACAAACGATTGCAGGTTGGGTTCGCATACAACCGTACCCCAAAACTGTTCTTTCATCATCCACGCAATTCCAGCGTCAACCGTGATTGTCATGCCGCCAGCCGCCGTAATTTTGAAATCAGTATCTGCACTGAATACGCCCCGCGTTCGCGTACAAAGCCAAGCGCCAAGCGCTTTTGCGTCATATTTTGTGAGATCGAGAGGAAAACAAATACCTGCCATTTTCAAACCTCCATTATCTTAAAATCGCTTAGGGTAATTTTTATTGTCTCGCCGCTTTTCTCCTGTATATGCAGAGCGGATGACACGACAGCGGATACGGTAATTCCGAACTCCACAAGTCGAACGGGCATCCTGTCACCTAAAAAGTAATCCACGCCATACCGAATTTCATTTTGCAGAATGTTACATTTTATAGACAGATTTTGCATATGCTCCGCCAGCTTCGCAAATCCGCGGCCATCCAACAGATCATCGTATTCTTGATTCGTATAGGTCTTTGTTTCGTAGTCGATGATCGGGTTCCCATTTTCGTCAACCGTACCCGTGTCGGTTGCTACTTGATATGTGCGCTGCAAATCGCGCGCGTCAACAAAGAGCTCCCTGCGGTTTTCTCCCGTGACGGGTCCGAGCGAAACAACGCGAACATATCTATCCGCGCCATCGCCGCCGCCCGCAACGACAGCTACATTCTTGTAATTGGACGAGCCGGACACGATTTCGGGATTCTCCACATTCCCAATATCCGTCCCGAAGTAACCGATATAGTCATTGCTGCCGTGAATGGATCGGTCAATGCCGCAATACACCTTTGACGTTTCGATTCCCGTTTCGGGGTCGAATAGCACCTTAAAACCTAAGCCGGACGCGCCAGCAACAGTTTCCCACAACCCGAGCACATCGCCCCATGTTCGCTCCATGACCGCGGCGCGCCCGTATCCATCGACGGGGGCTATTTCCACCGGCAAGCCCCTGCGATTGTTCTCATAGGCCGTATACATACCCTGCTCGGCGTCCGTTATGTTTTCTGTGGCCATAACTACGCGATCCGAGAGTAGGATAGATGTGATTTGCGCCCGCGCGGTTATGCGTGGCCCTTCTTTTGTTCTATTCGTTTCTGTTTCGCAAACGCGTGCTGCTGTGTCTCCGGTAGTTTTAAACAGTCGATGTCCATCCGCTAACATAACGAGGTTCTTTCCCGTTGGTCGCGCGACTATTTTCACTTCACCGGCGCTCTGATAATTTTCCAGCCATTGGATGGAATCTATGTGTTCCAGCAAGCCGAGTGGTTCACGGGCAATATCGAATACGTAAATATCAAACACCGGATCGCACCCCCACCGGTATATCGATGCGCGCGTCGAGATTGAAATCATTCTCAGAAGCACTGACCTGAAATGTGTTTATACCCGGCTTTACTTGCATAGTCAGATTACTGTCAAGCGCCAAATACTTAAACCCGTTAGTAATGATTCCTTCCGGCGATATGATCATAACGCCACGCTCGCCGAATATTGTGGAGATGATGATCCTCTCGCCTGCAACCATAACATATGGTTCTATAGCTGATTTCCGAATGGCCAGCCTTTTTCCGGTATCAACGTTATACAGTTGCGGATTCGATGTTTCACCGCGGGCCGTAAACTCCACTCTGAACGGTATCTCGACGTTGTTATCATTCTGCACATAAGCGAATCCGCTGATAAGCTGACTTATATACCATTCGCCGCCCGTATAGAACGGAAACTCAAACAGAGCCTTGAGACCGAAAAGAAGCTGATGACTTTTCTCAACAGATCGAAAATAAGGATAAGCGGCTTTCAGCCTGCACTGGAAAAACTGTACGCCGTTTCCGGGAAGGATGTCCGGTGTTTTCTCCGGTACAACGTCCAAATACCATGCTTTCCCGTTTTGGTATACCGTGAAAATAGCGGGTATTTCTGGAGGAATCGCGGAGATCAGTATTTCGCGATTTTCAATCACGGGATCAAATATGGAACCGGAAATTGGTATAAGCCGCGGCTTCACGCTCTGGCCGGTTATGCTTGATCCGATTTGCCCGCTGCTTTGTGTATCGAAAACAGATATATCCACACTGCTGATCCCATCAATATCGGAAATCCAAAACGGGCTATCCGGCGCAAAATCCAATCTACCGTAGGCGGTTTCATAGCTGAATCTTGTTTGTTCGTTCATGGCGACCTCCTATGGCAGTTGCCAGTGCGAGCGATCCAGCATATCCTGCCCCTCACGGGTCAGTTCTGCGGGAGACAGGGGTACAGGCGAATTGTTTGTCTGATATAGATTCGTGACATAGGTCACTCCGCCCGCGCCGGCCATGGCCGCGACAGGCGCATGTGCGCGCGCGCCGAAAGGATCAATTTCTACAACTGCTCTGAGTTTCGCAGTCAAATTACTCGCAATATCCGGCGTTATGGACAGATGTTCCGCAATCCCCTCTGCAATGTCCTCAGCTTTCCTGTACAGCTTGCCGGACATATCCTGCATTGCTACGTAAGGCCCCATCATAGCCCACTCAAATATGCGCATTAGGACGCGAGAGGGGGAAGAAATCTGCAAGGCGTTTCTCATTGCGCCCGCAATACCGGAGGCGATTGACTTGGCTTTCGCAAGCAGTTCTGGCTTTCGCTTATCCAAAGCGCTGCCTAAGCCGTCCGCCGCGTTATTTCCTATGGTTGTGGAATCTGCCTTAACCTGCTTGGCCGCGGCAGGAATGCCCGCGGAATACCCCTCGGCATTTTTCTGCGCGCCTTTTTTCCCGGCGTCATTACATATCCCTAAAATTTTCTCATATGCTTCGGAAATCAGATGCGCATTGTTTTCTATTCCAAAGGCGGTGCCCTCGTCAACTGCGGCGCCAAGATCAGCACTTACACTAAGGGCCTCCGGCAACGCTCTTTCCTTGGCCGTTTTGACGGCTTCTATCAAGGCCGTATCAATTGCCGGATTTCCGGTAATTCCTGCGGCTATTTCATTCATCATATCAGACCCGAGGTTTGCGTTTGCCGGATCAGAAAACATCGCGAATAAACCATCAATTGCTGTTTCACTGTCGGCAAGTGCTTCGTTAAACTTCGCTAACTCTGTGGGAGTGGCATTTGCCAGCATCGCAAGCATCCCGCGCGCGTCCGCAGAATATATACCCATATCTTTCAGCTTATTGATGAAGTTCTCGGGAACTTTGCCTTCAAGCTCTTGTATTCTGCTTCCAAATTCTACAGTCCTTTTCGCGCCGTCATTTATATTTTCGATTACACCCTTCATGTTGTACTTTACGTCTTTCCCAAGTTTAGAAAACGCGTTAGTTGCGGCGGCATAATATTCATCGACTGTTTTCTGGTTGCGCTTTACGGCATTCTCAAACTCGTCCATCGTCATATTGACGATGGACGCCGCGATAAGCATTTCCTCGGCGTATTTCTTTTCTGCCGCGGCTTTCGCCTCTGCAAGTAAGGTCTGTTTTTCGGCAGCTGCTTCGTATTTGGCTGATGTTTTTTCGACTTCATCCCCTAATTCTTTTTGCGCAATCGTTTCGTCAATGACATAGCCGGTTAGGAAGTCCATTTGATTTCCGAGATCGGCATACGCATCATCCAGCTCTTTTGTGCTTTTTTTTATTTCGTTCTGAACTTTTAGCAATTTATTTTCTGCGTGCGCCAATAGCGCCCAGCCAGTCTGGGAATTTTGCTCATTTGCCGCCCGCGCTTCCGCGAGTTTTTCTTCTGCCGCCGCAATTCTTTTAGCAGAATTTTCCGCTTCCTCTGCGCGTTGTATATCGAGCTGAATTTGCTCCCTCGCGAGCTCGATCATTCTTTCTCTTGCGGCTTCCGCACGGGCTTCCCTTTTTATGGCAGCAATCCTGTCATCCACAGCGCTAATGTTTCCGGTAAGCGTATCCGTTAACGCGTTGTATGCGATACCGGAATTCTCAACAAGCTTATTGAGCCCTTTTACAGCTTCCGAAAGTGCAATTTTTTGCTTCTCATCTCTATTTTCAATGGTGATCAACGCTCTGATTTTATCTACAAACACCTGTGCCGCGCCTGCGTTAGCTTCTATGCTTTTAACATTAGAATCGTAAGCCGCCTTGCTTGCTTCGATTGAGGAAATTAACTCATCATGCGCTTTCGCAAGTTTTTCTGTTTCTTCCGCTAATTTCTTTTCTTCTTCCGTTTGCTCATTAAGTTTAATTACGAGTAATGCGATTACCGCGATTAAAGCCACTACGGCAACTAAAATAATACCAATCGGATTCGCTACCATCGCGGCATTCCACGCCCACTGTGCGGCCGTCGCGAAGCTAATCTGGCCTGTTAAAACGCCCACGATGACTTGCTTTGCAGTTAGAGCCCCCGTATTGGTCAGAACTGTGGCTGTTTCTGCGGCGGTGGCCGCTACACCTTCTTTTGTAATCAGATTGCCAGCCTTATCAACCGTCATTCCGGCAGCTTTTGCTTGAGTCCTTATGATCTCGGCTGTCGTTTCATTTCGCATAGCCACGGCCATTAAGGTTTTTATTTTTGCGGCATCCCCATCTGCCGCGGCAACCATCCGCATAATACTGCCGTACGAAGCGGCGACAGTTGAAGCGGCTTTAAAACCCGTTGAAATCGTGCTAAGTATAGAGCCTATTTTCCACGCGCCTACAACAACACCCACAGCTGCTAAGGATGGGACAAGCCAATCCGCATTTTTAGCGACAACCCCAAACCCATCAGCGACAATTTTTAACGCATCATTAATTCCATCCCGCATTTTATTTATCGCATTTTCAATGCTTTGGAACTTTGTAGTAGATAGCCCTGCGTCAATCGAGGTAATGATACTCGCCGTACCACGCACGATGGCCGTGTTCATATTCGCCCATGCTGTCCCGATACCTCCTGTGGAAGTTTTTGCAAGTTCTGCAAATCCACCGACGGCGTTATTTAGTTCAATGATTTTTGAATTGAACTGGTCAATGGTGATCTTTCCAGATTGCAGCGCCGCATATAGATCGTTTTGGGCGGAGTCACCGGCATATCCAAACGCCTCCGCGACCTTTTGCAAGGAATAGCCCATCGTCTCCTGCAACGTTCTCCACCTTTGGATCGTGACTGTCCCGCTGCTGAGCATTGAAATATATTGCTCTAACCCACGCTCTGCGTCCCCTGCGCTTGCTCCACTGGCCAAAAACGCATTATTCAAAGCGAGAGTTGTATCAGTTGATTTCTCGAGATTGCCTGTCAGTACCGTTAACCGCTGCGCAGTGCTTATAACGGCGTCCAGTGTTGTGGGGAGACCCTGTATGCCATCGGAAAGTTTATTCGTTGCAGATTGCGCTTGATTAGCGGAGAAGCCCATTTGCTCAAGCACTTTAGGAAACTTATTCAGCGCGTCATACCGCTGCACAGCAGAGCCGATTGAAGCTGCAACGGCTTGAAATCCCTTCTCGAGTATCTTAAATACGCCAAGGCCCTTAACGATACCACCGAGGCCGTCCGCGCCTTTCTGGAAGCCGGAGGCGTCCATAGAGGTATCAAATTTTAGAGTGCCGTCATACGCCATCTGTGGCCCCCTTCCCGATTACTTTTTATTCTTCAATGCCCGTTGCGCAGCCGCAAATCTGTCCGCCACGCGATCCAATGTCCGCTTGTTGACCTCCTCAATGCTGCCAAGCTTCTTACTCGCCTGCTTGAGAGCGAACAGTCTGCGCATGGCCTGCACATGCTTTCGCTCCTCTTTGTGCAGCTTTGATAAATCCGCTGTGCGCCAATACATTACACGCTTGATAAGCGTTTTTTCGGGCAGACCCTCTAACAAGGCCATGAATTCCCACCAGTGCAGATAGTCTATCGTCGACAGGCTAATCCCATAAGTAGCATAAAACGCAGCAAATATTTTCTCCGCGTCCTGGTCAAAATCAAATGATTTTGATGCGCTATTCCCGTTTTTGGAATCTTCCTCCGCGTCATCTTTCCCGCGCGTGAAGAACCATATCAAGCCCTTAACCGCCTTTTCGGCGTCCGCCGGAATTTCGGGGTACAGCAGATTCAGCGAGGCGATCATTTTCTGCGTGTCTGTTAAATCATCATCGCGCATCACCTGCTCGACTTGAATCATATTGCGAAAATCAGCAGAAAGCGCGGCCCCATCATATTCCTCCGGCAGACCGTTCAAGAGGAGGATGTTCATGGCTTTTTGCGCCGCGTTGCGCGATTCGGTGTATATTTCTGCACCTTGGCCCCGTATTCACGCCCCTGCGTCTCCATGGCCGCGCCCAGCGCATCATTAATGTCGGCGACACGGTTAAGGCTGGGATTTCTGCCGAGCAGCCTATTCGCAATGCCGTCGCCGAAAACCTCATCAATGAAATCCCCGAACAGACGCAGCTCATCATTGAGCATCGCGTAATACTGATTGATGAATTCGGGATCATCCTCGGGAACCGTGGGGAGAGTTATAGAATCGGCAGCCGCTTCCATCACCTCACCGGCGGTCTTATACCGCATAACGTCTGCCGGTGATGTGATGTCGAAGTCCAATTCAAGATCAAAAACTTTCAGCATAGTGGCCTCCAATAACAAGGGCGGGGTAACCCCGCCCTGCGATTGCTTCATGAATTTTTACGGCGTTTTCGGCGCGTAGGTGTACTCATCCGGCTTGACCGTGGAGGTAAGCGTCGCGGTCAGACCGGCGTTGGAACCGGCGGCGCCGCCCAGGTCGTCACCCACGACGATGGAGCCGTTGCCCTTTTCCCCTTTGCCGGTGAGCAGGTTGAAATAGGCGTACGGCTTAACAACCGCCTGCCCGGTGCCGTATTTGAGTT
The DNA here is from genome assembly GCA_009779405.1 of Clostridiales bacterium. Taxonomy (GTDB): domain Bacteria; phylum Bacillota; class Clostridia; order Christensenellales; family CAG-138; genus WRCT01. Next base: position 21,449 of record WREI01000002.1, on the reverse strand, counting down.
TGTGGCTGAGCAGAGCGTCTTGGAAACCGTCACCCACATACCGATCACCACTGATCGTGAACTCGCGCGAAGTGCCCGTTTTGGTCGTCACCTCGCCCGTGCGCAGGTATTGACTGGTCTGTGTCTGCGCGTTCAGCGTACCGGATGCCTCTGTGATGCCGATCTGCGCGACAAGGTAGTCATTTACATTTGTTGCCTCCCCGGTGAAATCAATGGCTAACACCATATCATCAGCAGTGGCAAACCCTTCAAACGCCGGATTCGGTGTTTTGCCGGTCATTAATTCGGCTACTGTCATGTTATCTGTCCCCTTTTCTGTAGTATTCGATTTCGCATTGTATTTGGTATTTTCCTGCGTCAGCGTCCGGCTGGAATAGATAGCCCGGGCCGATCGTGCGCATGCTGCGTGCAGTCAGCCCATTAGGGAGAGCTGGGAACGCCCGCTTTTTAGACTGTTCGCGAACCCATTCCGCAAACGCATCATAGAAGCCGGAATTCTCGATATTCTGCCTAACATCGGGGCCGTAATCGTTTACGCTGCTTAGCACAAATGGAAGGCGGCAATGCGCCCCGCCGTCCACGTATCTGCGCAGCACTTCATCTGTCGGGAATAGGCCTATCGCGTATTCTATGCCCGCCTGCTTGGTTCCCTCTGGCAAATAATCAATGTTCAAACGATTGCCGGAAATCAGCGGGCAGACTCCAAAGAACTCAAAGAGAGCGCCGAGCATAGTTTCGGTCATTGCCCACCTCCCGCGATTCTCATAGCGCCACGCAGTATACGATCTTTTTCCGCAGCTTTCCCACGCTCAAACCAAAACGCGCCGCGATTCGCATCATATATCCTTGTTTGCGCTGTACGGTAATACTGCCGCGCTGCGTATGGAGCGACATACTGGATCTCGCCACTGCCGATCACAGTTCCAAGGATACCGGATTTTTGCAGCATACCGGTTTTGAATGGGACACGAGCGGAGCAGAATCGCAGCACTTCGCTATCAACATACATTTGTGCTCTGCTTAACCTGTCTGTATAGACCTGGCCAAACTCGGGATTAAAATCAAGTTTAGCCGTTATCTCTCCACCTGCCGCCGCTGGTACGTGGTATACCGCCCCCCGGGGGGTGTTAATTACGTGAAAACGTATCACAACGCTTGACATGTTACTTTCCCTCGATTCTCAGATGCGGCAGCAAGCGGTGTATATTCGCGGTGTTGACGGTCGTCACCTTGAAGCAGTCCGTATATTTCCGCGTAATATCCGTGATCCCGTTCACAACCGATACGCCTTCGCCCAGCACAACGTAATCGCCGTTTTGAGCCGTCCAATAGCCCGTCGGATCCGCCAGTTCCCTATACTTGTCCTGCGGCAAGAAGCCGCCCGCGACTATGTCCAGAGCGCCATAAAGCGTCGGCGTTGTGGCGGGGGTCCAGTCCGCTTGACTGGTGTGGTATTGCAGAACCTTGTACAGTTGCGGCTTGCCGTACTGGTTTACCCCATACTTGACGACATCGCCAACGCTGTACTCCACTCCAGCCTGCCACAACGGATATGTATCCGCAATGGAGACCGAATCAAGCGGTATACGGACGCTGTAGCCGTCGTTTGAGGTCAGACCCTCACCAATAGTCACCCGCTGATGACCTGTCCAGCTACAGCCGTTTATGACTATCTTGGGCCATGTGGTTTCCCGTGTCGCAGGATCATAACGTTGGTTATAGATCGTAATTGTTTTATCAAACCCAATCATCACAACCACCTGCACATGAGATTCACGGGCGAGGTCAGATAGCGCGCGCATATCACATGAATATCACTCCCAACGCTTTCGGCACTGCTGCCGCTCTCAGCGGTAACGATATACCCGTCGTTATGGACCGATTTGATGTTCCCCGGCAACTCCGCCGCGCTTTCCGCATAGCCCGCAAGCAGGTCCACAAGATCGCATTCACATAACTTAAGAGCGTTTTTCATTGACGCGGGCGCGGTTTTCGCCGCGCCGCGTGTCTGACTTAGAATAGCGTTGTATGCCTTGCTGATGAATGCCTTGTAGCGGTCTTCGGGCAGCCTGCCGCCGTTAGCCTTGTAAAATGGGTAGTTTGCAAACATGGCCGCCCTCCTTCTTTACGGTTCTTCCGGCTCAAGCGGGTCGGTGTAGGTGACTTTGACCAACGCCACCTTGTTGTCGTCCAGCATGAACGTGCCGCCCTTGGCCGCTGCTTGCAAGGCATTGCCGTCAAAGTCTTCGCTCGGAATCGTGCGCGTTGTGACGATGCCCACGAACGGGATTATGATGCCGTCTGCGCCGAAATACGCAACTTCCCCCGTAGCAAAGTATTTGTTGGGCGTGGATTCAATCGCGAAATTCTTGAACTTGTAGATTCCGTTGCTGTCGATGTCGACGCCGCTGCCCTTTTCGCGGACGGCGAGACCGTGGTTCACAAGGGCGTTGTACAACTCCGGCGTGACATATGCCACCAGCGAAGCGTCCACTTCAGAATTGGTGAAGTGCGCAGCCGCAGAATCAAACAATGCCGTAAGCGCATCCTCGGCCATGCCGACAAGCGCCAGAACTTTGCCTGCGTTCGCGGAAATGAACGCGCCGATGCGATTGTTCATTTTGCGTGTCTGCGCCTCGCTGTGGAGCCGGAGACGATCCGCCACGGCGGCATCGAGCCTATTGTTGACCGTGTAGCGGTCAATGCCCTCATGGATGGCAAGGGTGTAGTCATAGGGAACATCAACATCCCCGTAGATTATTTCTGTTCTGTTGCCGAAGCGCGAGCTGCTGCCGGTGCCAGTGCCGAAGCCGACATTTGCGCCCGTGTTGTAATCACCGACGACGACGGGTGTATTGCACGTTTTAACGGAAAACGCCGTCTTGTTTTGTTCGACGCCGTCAAGCGTTTGCAAGGGGGAAAGCAGTCTTTGAAACGCATTCTTTACCGCAAAAACAGCTTTGAGAATACGCATATACTGCTTCGTATACTGCCGAACAGGCAGATTCTGATTTTCTGTTGCCATGTGCATTTCTCCTTATTTCTTTTTTTCGTACATTGCGCAGGCAGCGTCGAAGGGATCAATCTCCCCGGGCTTTTCCTGCGAGTGCTGCCCGCCTGTACTGACTTGCACACCGGGCTTGGTTTCTTCAAACAGATACGCATCGCTTTCTTGCAGAGCCTTAAGGGCCGCCGCAATGTCCTCTTTTAGGTTTTGGCTTCCGCGTAACTTCTCGGCGTCAAGCAGTGACTTGATTGCCTTCGCATTCCGCCCCCGCGCCCCCGCGATACGCTCATTCAAGAGCGAATCAAAGTCGCGCGCGGCAAGCTGTTGCGCAAAGTCGGCTTCCTTCGTCTGCAAATCCGCTTGCAATTTGGCGATTTCGCCGGTCATCTTTTCAGGCTCAACGCCGTCAAATTTTTTCAGCGCGTCCTGCACATCGGAAAGTTGCTTTTGCAGAGCTGTCTGCGAGGTCTTATGCCCTTCCACGGTTTTCCCGTGTTCGGCCATAATGGTGTCAATGGTGTCCTTGTCCAGCTTCAAGCCTTCCAAAAAGTCACGTTTCATATCTGTCTCCTATTCGGCTACGCCTTGATGTCGGGGGCGGCTCCCCGTGCCGGCCGCGCCGTTTTACGCCGTGCGCTGGGCGAATTTTATGTATCAAAAAAGCACCCGTCGGGTGCTTGGTTGAACTTAATTAAGCGTTCTGTTTCCCAGCCCGCTCCCTAAAATAATCCCGTGTTAACCCCGTTTGTGAAACAAAATCGCGCTGCCGCGCTTGCCACTCTCGCACCTTGGCCTGCGCGTATGATGAATCAACCCCTGCCGCTTCCATAGCGGACGCTTCCCGCTTCCATCGCCGTATGCCGCGCTCGATGTAGCGTTGCTGCTGCGTAGCGTCATACAGGCTCATTTCTTTGCCGTCAAACTCAACCGTCTTGTCATTGTAGCCCCGCAGCGTCTCTGCGTCATATGCGCGCTCTGAGAGACCCTCAAAGAACGGGAAGAACGAATGCCGACAATTCCACCCGCAAAGGCCCCAACCGTATCCGTAGCCTGTATACTCGTAAAAGCTTGGGTATTTCGGGTGTGTACCCGAGATGCTGAATACCTGCCCCTGCCATTCGGCGTGATCAGGGCGCGCTCCGTGATGCGCTGTGGTCTCCACCAGATCAGCACCGAGCTGCTCCGCGTTTGCCAATTGAATTTCCGCGCAGGTCTGATTGACGCCTGTCAGCGTAGCTCGCCGAAACGCGACATCCAGCCAATCAGTATGCCCGCTGCCGTAACCTATGGAAGCAAGCCCATTTTGCGTCAGCGTTTTAATACCCGCCTTGATCGCCTCTTGGTATGAGAACGCGCCGCTTGCAATCTTAGAGTATGCAAGATCAAGCGCGTCTTGAAACTGCCGTGTTGCCGTTATGGCGGTCGTATTGGTCAGATTGCGGTATGCTCCTTTCGTTTTCTCCAGCCCCGCGCGGATCAATTGTTGTAAATACGCATTCTCGCTCAGCGGGACGGGCGAATAACCGGCGGCCTTATATATCTTCTCATCCAGGGCCAGAGAACGCATTGCGGCTTCATCAAATAGATTGATTAATTCTTGCTGAGATCGGTTCAAAGCCGCTGAGAGTGTTTCCAATATGCGACTCTCCACCGTTCCCAGCAACTCCAGCCGCAGGGCCTGCCATTGCGTCGTATCGGTAACGCCGCCCATGCTTGCGATGCGGCGCGCCATATCCGCGATGATGGCCCGCTCTGTTTCACCGATCAACGCAACGATTGCCTCCGGCAGATCGGAAAGCTGCTGATACGTCAACATAATTACTCACCATAACTTCGCGTCCCGAACACATCCGCACTGGAGGCTAACGCCGCTTTTGCTACGGTCTCCTCTTCGCCATACCAGCGAATGCGATATTCCCAAGGGGCCATTATGCCCTGCATGACATCTTTGCGATCTGTTTCTCTCTTTTCCTCGTCACTCACAATGTAGCCGTCGGAAAATTCTATCGTGATAGTTGCATCTGGATTAACGCCCTCACCCAAGATATTCTTGGCTATCCACAGCATGACGCGGGTTAATTCGGTGAGAGCGCGCTCGATTTCAATGCCATGCTTCGCCGCGCTCTGCTTCAACTCTTGCTTTTCTCCGACATATTGGGTTGCTGTAATTACCCTTCCGCCGGATACGCGAGTATCAAATACATAATGCCCCGACCCCATGCCACACTTGAAACCGAGATAATTTACTTGCGCCTGTACCCCGTCCATGTTTTCCTTAACGCGCAGGGAGGGATTGAATTCAGACACCACCTTGTTCGCGTCGACAAACTCATCCCCGACAGCTACAAACAACTGCTGCATTACATCGTCAGGCGCCCGCTCGATCGGCTTCCCCTTGCTGTCTACACCAATCGTCTTGACCAAAGTGCCGTTGTAAAACACTTTCTTGCCGCCGAGCAAAAAGTCGCGCATGAAGTTGTTATATGCGAGGTCTACACCCTTCAACTGGTCAATCGCCTCCGAGAATATAGCGCAGCCCATTCCGTAGTTGCCGGAATGCGGATTGACTATATTCGGAGACACCAGCACAAACCACGGATATGGGCTTCCCGTGTACACTTGCGCTGCAATACCATCCGGCAGTGGTGTCTCTGTATAACTTCCGTCCTTGATTGCGTAGTAACGGTTTTCGATGACATACTGCCCGTTTCGCATAGTGTGTGCTTCCACCAGCGCATATTCTTTGCCTTTCAATAGGGACTTCGAAACAAATGCCGCCTCGGTTATAACCCCATCGCTAACCGAGATCGGATAAATGCACGGCGCGGACAAATACGATATTCGCATGCCCGATTCGGGCGCGGCAGCCGCAAACCGCCCATCGGGCGATACTGATAACCTATCAACGGAGAGAACAAACGCCCCCGTGCCACTCGAAAACGCTTTTTCTATCAGCTCATTGGCTTTTTTCCAAAAACGCAGTTTCTTGAACACGCCGCCTATTGCGTTGGTAGAATCGCCAAGCAAATAGACCGAACCGGCTGCGTCGTCAATAGTGATCACGGTCTTGTCGTTAAGGAGATAGGAGGCCCAATCCTCCGGCACCTTTTTGCCCATGCGCAGGGAATATATCTGCCGGGTCCTCGTTTTCCCGTCATAACCCGTTTCATTTTGCCGGTGAAAATCCTCGTTAAACCCTCTCCACCATGAGACCCACGTATCAATCAATGCGCGATAAGAGGCGTCCGCCTTAATACCCAAATCGTTCTTTAGCAGTGTTGTTAAGTCCAATGCCTACTCTCCTTTCTTCGCGAATTCCGGCAGTAGCTTACCGAGAAACGGCTCCCATGAGTATTCAAACCCGTCCAAAATGTCTATGTCCGTCGAGAAATTATCAAGCCGCGTATCCGGCTTCTTGAGGTCCCATATCGCGCTCTCAAGACCACCCTTGACAAGATCACAGCCCTCCGCGACATATAGCCGCCCAATATTCAGCAACGTACCCGTGGCAAAAATGCGATTCTTGATCTTCAGTTTTTTGCTATCATGGATAGCGCCGCCAAGCCCAATCTGCCACGCCGCTTTGCGCAGACTGTTGATCAGATACTGCGCCTCGCTGTCAGCCCAAACGTATTTTATGTGCAGCCACGGAAATGCCGTTCTGATTCGCTGCACGAACCCGATAAACTCATAACAAAGCCTGTCGGCATCGATCTCACCCTTGCGCCCTTTTATGTGCCCGTCCAATATAGTGGTCAGCCTTTGAAAGCCTGCGTGAACCGCCGTTGCTACAAACGTGGTCAGCGATCGGGAGCCGCCAAAGTCGATCCCGATGGAGACAAACTCCACATCGCGCAGATGCTCGGCCAGCTTGCCCGCGGGCACCGTGTATCTCTCGGGACTATCCGCAAACTGCTGATAAATCAGCCCCTCCGCAACACGACGCTCCCCCAAAATGTCGCGGGCATACCAAACGGTACCCGGCACGTACTGGCTCTCAATTTGCGCCCGCCGTTCAAGCGGGATTGATAGATTATCCGCCATCGTGAAATGCTCGTATAAATAGCCGCCTAAAAACCCCTCTTTGTATCGGTCGATATAGTTCGTGTATATCGGGTGCGATGGATGGCAGGGGTTCAAGTCCCACAGGGTAAAAGGCCATGCCGCCGCCGCCTGCCTACCGTTTGCCACTTTGACAAAACTCGTCCGGCTGTCGTCACAATCGTAGTGCTCATTAATCTCCGTGGCAATCCACAACCCGTAGCTATTCCCGAGTATTTTTTTATATCTATCAGCCTTGCCGCCGCCGACGAATATCAGTATTTTTTCGACACTCCTGTTTTTCGGATTCGGGTATATGAACAGTGCTTCGTTGTCCTTGTATTTGCCCCACCGGCACCGGCCCCGAAATATATGCTCCAGCCCGAAGCCGTTGCAATCGCCAATATTCAGCTTGGCATTTCCAACGTCAGAGCCGCTTGCCAAGTGGATGCGGTCGGGGCAACGCTCTAAGTAATTCGCGGCAATAATGCAATGGTCAATCGTCTTGCCGCTACGTATCGCTCCTTCGGCAACGCACATGCGGTTATTGAGCGCGTCCGCAATGTATCTCTTGTGCTTGTGACTGAACGGCTGCCACGGGATCGTAGATGATTTAGTTATCACATTTCAACAACTCCGCCAACGGGGCCAAATCCTCAACATCAGCGGCTCCTATCGCCAACTGATCAGTAAATAGCCGATATCGCTTGCCCAAAAGCTCTGCAGCTCTCAACTTTTCTTTTTCATCCGGCGGCTTCTCCAATACCACCGCGCCGTCAGTACTGCTCAGCGCCACATGCGCTTTTGCCTCGCCGCGCATTACTGAGGTGAGATACTCCAGCACCTCTTGTGCTTTAGCCACTCGCTGCTCTCCCATCTCTTCCAGTTTGGTTTCGATATATGCTTTGAGGGACGACTTTTGCCGGAGATTATGAGCTGCCGAAGACGCTACCGATTTGCTCTTTACGTTCGGGTAGGCTTCCATGTAGGCCCGCGTGGCATCGCCGTGCTGCAAGAACAAGTCCGCGAACCGCATTTGCAGCTCCGTGGGCGGGGTCATGCTATTCCTAAAATCAGCCATAATGCCGCCCTCCTTCCGTGCGGATATAAAAAAGCGCACCCGATAGATGCGCATTTGGCATAAAGCAACGCCGCCCGTTGGCAGGCGGCGCACTTCCGAAAACCACAGGAGCCAACCAATGATTTTGTCAAGCTCGTGTGCCGTTTATTGGACACACGAATAACTCTAACACAATCTTAGGGGGTGGTGGTAAAAATGTCAACATCGGTGTTTCCGTTTGACAAGCATTAAACAATCGTTTTGCGCATATCTATTTTCGACTTTTTCAAAATTGCCAATAAATAGGATTTTCGGCTATTGACAAAGCAATTTTTATCCTGTTGCGCACCGTTTTTTCGCATACTTCAAGATGCTTTGCTATTGCATCCAAAGTTAAACCATCATTAAATCTGAGGGTTAGAATCTCCCTGCTTTTGGGGTAAGGGATACGGCTGATTACGGCGCGGCAGGCATCGCATATCGGGTCAATCTCGGCAAGTCGTCTATTCAACTCCGAAATAAAATCTACTGTCGATGAAACCTTATCTTGCAATCCAACACCAATGCCGACGTGTATTGCCAGTCTGCTGGACTGCACCGATGGAGCGCAACCCCCGTCAAGTGTTTCCTGCAACTTATCCAAACGGTTTTGCAAGTCCCATCGCAGCTTTTTTCTATTCCACAACACCTCGAATTTCTCTAAGACTGTCAAGCTGCCACCCCCTTTGCTTTTTGTATTCTCACTTTCAGCGCGTTCAGTAAGGCGTCCTGCATCGCCACTTTGCCGTCCAAAGCCGCCGCCACATCCTCGTCCATGCCGCCGCGCACAAGCAGCCTATGCACAACCACGGGTGCGCCCTGTCCTTGCCTGTGAAGGCGGGCATTGCCTTGTAAATACTGTTCTGCACTGTGCGTCAACCCAAACCATACGATGTGGTGGCCGCCCTGTTGCAGGTTGATACCATAGGCGCAGCTTGCCGGATGCGCCAGCAACACATCCAGTTGCCCGGCATTCCACGCATCAGCGTCCGCGGGGGTCTGATATACCCGCACCCGGTAGCCTGCCAGCGCGGCAAGCAGGCGGTCACGGTCGTGCTGAAAAGCATAGAACACCAACACGCTTTTCCCGTGGAGCTGTTCCACCACTTCCATGAACGCGTCTATTTTTGCGCGGTGAATCTCATGCACTGCCTTGTCGTCATCGTAAACCGCGCCATTGCAAAGCTGCAACAGCTTGCCCACAAGCACTGCCGCGCCGCGCGCCACCACCTCGCCGGCAGGCACGGCCAGTAAATGCTCGCGCTCTAAACCTTTGTAAACCGCCACCGCTTTGCTGTCCAACACCACAGGCACGTCATCCACCACCAAATCCGGCATTTGCAAATAATCCTCCGCCCGCAGGGACACGCAAATATCCGATATGGCATTTTGGATTTGTTCCGTCGCGCCCTGCCGCGCCTTGTATGAAAACCCATCCCATCCCCGTGTAAAATAAATCTCTCGGTAGGTCGTAAGGGTACGCCCAAGCCGCTTTCCGCCATCCAGCAAATATATCTGCGCCCATAAATCCATAAGGCTTTGCGCGGACGGCGTCCCGGTCAACAGCACCATGCGGGTGATGCGACTGCGCACCAATTTGAGAGCCTTAAACCGCTTGCTTTGGCTATTTTTGAAACTGCTGGATTCATCCAGCACCACCATATCAAAATCCCATGAGTGCCCTAAGTGTTCCACCAGCCATTCGGTGTTGTCGCGGGAAATTACATAGACGTCGGCAGGGGTGGCCAATGCCCGGATGCGGGCCTGTCGGCTGCCGCCCACCACCTGCACCCGCAGGCCACGCAGGTGCTCCCACTTTTGTGCTTCAACACTCCATGTTGCCTCGGACACTTTCTTGGGGGCAATAACCAACGCCTTTTGAATTGCCCAGCGATTATACCGCAGCTCCAAAATGGCGGACAGGGTTATGACGCTCTTGCCCATGCCCATCTCAACGAAGAGACCGACAGCCGCATCGCTCACAATGCGGTCAATGCAATATTGCTGATAGGGGTACGGATTAAACAGCATCTTTGAACACCTCCGCCACAAAAGTCTTTGCATCGTCCCAGCCGCGAATGACGCGCACATTACACCCCATGCGCTCCAACTCACCAAGCACCCACTTTTGGATGCCCGAAAGAGTGCCGACGATTTGCTTCAATTCCACAAACCAAATCTTGCCGCCGGGGACAATCAAAATCCTGTCCGGCACACCGGGCATACCCGGGGACATGAATTTATAAAACTGCCCGCCGCGCTTTTTGACCATCTCGCCCATGCGCCGCTCCACTTCCTTTTCCAGCATTTTAGTCCACCTGTTCGGGCAACGCCCACCACCATGTATCCGCACACACATCACGCCGCGTAACAACACCCAACTTTCGCCGCGCCACCCTCAACTCAGCATTTGTAAATCCTTCATCCCAAGCCGCGATGCGAGTGTGGTCAAATCTTGCCTCACCGCCGGACATTTGCGGATATTCTTTGAGCCATTTTGTGCAATCCATTTTGCTTTCCCTCCATTTTTGGCGTATATATTGTTTACGTGTGCGCAGGTGTGTGTGTGTGTAACTTATGCAATTTGACAATTTAGACCGGATAGACAGGACAGCGTACTGTCTAACCTGTCAACTTTCTGCTTTTTCTCTGATTTCTGTTTTCTCGGTTACAAGGTTACAAAGCCTCAAAAACAGTAGATAAATAAAGCATTTTTTAGGTGTAACCGTCCCCGTAACCCATGCGTAACCGTCTTACCTTCGGTTACATCCTTTATTTAACATCCGTAACTTTCCAGTCTTCGGTTACGTATCGGTTACGCCCTGAGTTACGTGCCTCTTGAACCCTTTTTGGATGCCGTAGTCTTTCCCAAATCGCATACTTCCAGCCCTTTCCCACCCTTCGGTGACGGCGATTATGGCGGCGATTTCGCGGGATTCCTGCGTCTTCAAATCCTGCAAACGTCCGTTGAAAACCTCAGTCCATACCTCTGCTACGCATACCATATCGCGTTCCGCAAGCTTAATATCGCCTGTTGCTCCGCCGCCCCAAAACACTTTGCGGCGGTCGATAGACCAATCCCGCCAATCCTTTGGCACCTGTTGGGCTAAAAATTCACGCACAATACCTTCTTTTGCGCCGCGGTCGCGGTGGTCTTCCTGCTCTTCCACCGCGCTGTCCAGCAGTTCCCCGGACAAAAACAACGCCTCGTCCGCCCGGTATCGCACGACTGCCTCCGCCCACAGCTGCGGGATTTCGGCGTCAAGGTCTTCCCATATGCTTTTACTCGGTGCCCGCTTGCCGCAATCCACGGGCCAAAAGCGGCGGTTGCCCGTTCGGTCTTGCAAATAATCGAATGTATTTGCGGTACCAAACAGGACGCAGGTGCGCGGCATATCCTGCACCGTGCGCCCGTAGGCGGCGCGGAAACGGTCAATGCGGAGGCTTAAAAACTGCTTCACACGGGACACCTCCGTGGTGCGGAAAGCGTCCAATTCTGCCACCTCGACAAGCCAAATACCTTGCAAAAGCTCGAATGCTTCTTTGCCCTCAAAGGTGCGTATGCTGTCGTTGAAAAAGCCGCGTGACATTTTATCCAGTAAGGTGGATTTGCCTATGCCCTGCTGCGCAGATGCGAGAATTACCATGCAATCAAACTTACACCCCGGCGTGTATGCGCGGGCCACCGCCGCCACGAATGCCTTTCGGGTCACGGCACGGATATAAGGGGTATCCAACGCGCCCAAATAATCCATAAACAGCGTGTCCAGCCGCGGCACACCGTCCCACACCTGCGCGTCCAAAAAGTCTGTCACGGGGTTGTAGCTGTGTTTGGCGGCGTGGAGAGACAGGGCCGCATCAATCTTGCCCGTGCCTGTGATTTTGTGCCGATGCTCGAAGTACCAATACAGCCCGTGCAGGTCTGTATCATCCCACGCACCGGATGCGCCGCGCCGCACCCACGGCACCGCGCCCAGCAGCTCCCCGCGCCCCGAAAAACGGTTTAAGGAAAACCGCCCTTTCAATAACGGGTCATTTTCAAGAATGATAAGACAGTTATTGATGGTCGCTTTCGGGACGTTGGTTTGCGAATTGATTTCCAATTGCCCCATCCAGTCGAGGGTGTCCGTCTGTCCACTTTCCGGCTGTTGGGAAATGCCCTCAAAGTCCTTTGATGTTTTTTCGTGCCGCTCCCGCGCCAGCTCCGCGACCACGGGCGGCAGGGTCTGGGCAAACTCCATCATGGCGAGATAGGACGGCAGGCGGTTGTGCGCCATATTGGGGTCGGCGGTCTCGTCTTTGTCCCCGAACATATGCAGGCGGATAAGGTCAAAGGCATTGACCAGCTTGCCCCCGCATGGGTCGGTAGCATGGTGGGAGTACAGCCATTTGCCATCATCGTAGACAACCGCGCCCCCCGTGGTGCTGCCACCCAAAAAGGTGTAGCGGTCGGGCAGATTGTCCATCGGGTCATAGATACCCGGCAGAAATTCATCCATTGCCGTGCAGACGCCATAAGAGCGGCAGAATGCGCCCACAACGCCCGTTTTGGCTGTGGGGTCTCCCTGCTTCACCGCAAGCCGTGTGTGCGCTATTTCGCCGCCGTGGCGCGCCCAAGAGGCTACATTGTGCCAGTCCTCATATAGGGCAAGCAGGCCGTCCACAGACAGCAGGGGCTTGTCCTGCCACGTGTAAATGTACTCACCGTCCGCGCAGACGCTGGGCCAGTACATGAGGCGTGACACATCAAAGGTGGTCGGGTCTGCAAGCTGCATCCCTATATACTCCGCCATCTTACGCGCCAGCGGTTCGTACTCATCCGCCGTCGCCGTGCGGTCGAGGGGTAGCAGGATGCGCAGGCGCGGCGCGGACGGGGCGTGTTTGCGGGTGGAGTAAATACAATACCCGCACCCTAAGGCCTCCACGCGGCGCAGGATGTCCGCCGTGCTCCCGGGCGGTATAGCGTCAAGGTCAAGCGTAACAACGTCCCTGCCCGCCACGGCGGACGCCTTGCGGCGCGTTCCTGTGAGGCTGCCCGCTACAAAGCCGCCCACGTCTTTTAGGTTATCCTGATCCACCTTCTTCATGGCGAGATAAGCCGACACCGTTTCCGTACTGCGGGCGGGTATGCGCAGGCGTTCGTAAAACTCTGAAAGCAACAGGGTTTGCGGCTTCCAGTTGACGCTTTTTCTATTCTCTCCTACGGAGATTGTAATTTTACGGTCGTTTATCATCACGTACTTCCCGCAATAATTCATTTGCGCGCTTTATTCCACACCACGCTATACGGTCGTTTCCGAGGTCTACATTGACCATCCCGTCATTCGTCCTATACCCATTTACAATATTTCCTCTTTCCCAATTGCAGTTAAGGTATATTTCAACGGGATGCCCGATAATCTCATAAAATGGAATTACTCGTTCGTATTCATTTCCGCAAAACGGGCAGATAGCTTTTACTTTTTGGTTTGTTGCGTTATTCATTGTGCTTTCCCCTTTCTGCCTTATCCACGCTTTTCAGAACTTCTACGGTGCGACGTAGGGACTTTATGAAGCCCATTCGATACCAACGGCTATATGCGCCTATGCTTGTAATGATGTACTCCAAAATCCACATATCGCGCTCCCGCTGCGTCATTTTCTCCATGTCCATACGCAGGAGGCTTGCTTGCTTTTCATAGCGGGCGCGGTCAAAAGTATGCCTTTTAAGCAATTCAGCCCTCCCCGCCCTGCGGGCCGCGCCATTCCGCATCGTTGCAGTTATCCGAAGTGCAGCCGTTCGGCTCATATCCGCGCTTACAGTAATCATGTCTGTGTTCGCATTCGCATTCCATCAACAAGGCCTTGATATCCGCCACCGCTGCATCCCGCTCCGCTGTCAGGCGGTCGACCTCAGCCAATAGCTTGGGGACGTCTTTGGCTGTTGCTTCTATCTTTTCATTTTGCAGGTATGTTCGATAACGAATTGGAAGCCCGCGGTATATTGATGCCGCCATTTCGCTTCGCGCACGGATTTCTTCCAGTCTGGTCATTTCTCCATTCTCCTCAAATCTCTTGTTGACAGGCGGGGCAATAGTCGTACCAGTCAGAGCCATATTTTTGACTTCTCCATCCGGCTCTCTTTTTTGCTTCGACCGCGTCATAAAAATCGTCTTCTGCGGGAAGCGTTTCGCCGCAGCCGTCACATATGGGCGTGTATTCGCGCCTGATTTTTTCAATGCTCATTTCCGAATACTCCTTTTATTGCAATTTGATAAGGGAAATGCCCTTTGAGTTTTTGGGCTTTCGCTATCGCGCCGGCGTGGCGTGTCCACTCGCTTTCCGGCAAATAATAGCTGCGATAGGTGTTATTCGTTTTTGCGGTTTTCACCGTTTCGTTGACGACTGGAAGCCCCGTAGACAGGTCAATGTGCAAATACCAGTTCGTAATAGCGGCGGGGTCATAATTATGCGACTGATAGATTATTTTCAAATTGCCTTTCATTTCGTTCAATCCTTTTTATAAAATTCGTTCACCCAGCCATCCGCGCCAAGGGGCAGGTTCAGCGCCCATAAGGGCGGCATTGACATAATTTCACATACTGCTACAAGGTTGGCTTGTTCAATGGGCACCTCAATTACAACCTCGTCATGCACGTGGAAGGTTATGCGGTAGCCCATCTCTTCCAGCTGCTCTATCGCCTCCGCCAAGCAGTCGCGGGCGATGGCCTGCACGATATTCTCAACCAGTTTGCCGCCGTAGGTTTCGATTCGGCCCCACGTCTTCTTGGTTTGGTCTACGCCCATGAAGGCAATGGAGGGCCTGCCCCATTGGTCTGTGGCGGGGGTGGGGTGCGTGTAAAACAGCATCCGCCCGCTGGGCAAAACAATGTTCAGATAATTAAGCCCACTTTGCTGGTCGTATTGGCGGATAAAATTTATGTGATGCGTTGACATAGGTTTGCCCGTTTCAACGGTGGCCCTCGCAGCATCTCCGATAGCCTGCCACAGGGCACATATGCGCGGGTTTGAACTGCGCCACCGATTCACAAGTTCCGTCGCTTCTTCGATGGTAAAGATCACATTATATTGCGATTCTGCGGTATCCCGGAATTTTGTTGCGCCCATTCCATAGCCTAATCCGAGTTCTGCGATTTTTCCGCGTTGACGCAATTCATATTCTGGATTTCCCTTTTTAATTAATTCCATAGGTACGCCGAACATCAGCGCGGCAGAAGCTTCGTAGATTTTTCCGTGAGTTTGAAAAACTTCAAGCTTCCATTCCTCGCCCGCCAGCCACGCGATAACACGCGTTTCTATGGCGGAGAAGTCGGCATCCAGCAGGATGTGCCCCTCAGGGGCGATAAAGGCCGTCCGTATCAGCTGGGAAAGTGTATCGGGGATAGACCCCCACAATAAGCGCACAGTATCAAACTGGCGGGTTTTTATCGCGTTGCGGGCCAGCACCAGCGGCTCTATATAGGTGCGGGGGAGGTTATGCACTTGCACCAGCCGCCCGGCCCAGCGGCCCGTACGGCCCGCGCCATAGTATTGCAGCAGTCCGCGCACCCGCCCATCTTTGCAAACGGATGTACAAATGGAATCATATTTTTTTGTGCTGGTTTTGCTTAACTCCTGTCTGATTTCCAGTACGCGCCGCGCTGCCACACTGCTTAAATCTCTTTCCAGCAGTTCCCTTACGGTGTCTTTGCGCAGGTTGCTGATTTCCTCGTCTTCTTCCGCTTCGTTGAGCCACGCTGTGAGCTGCGCGGTACTGTTTGGATTGGACAGCCCTGTAAGCTCTTTCGCCTCCTGCATGAGCTGCTGCCGGGTATGCAGTCCGATAGACACGGCACTTGTTACAAGCTCCATATCCACAGCAACCCCACGCCCATTTATGCGTTGGTCGGTTTCCCATTGTTTTTGAATAAATCCCGGCACGGGGAAAGCGGATAGGCGGCGTAGGATTTCCATTTCGGCTACTACGTCCCCCGCGCAGTATTCCATAAACAGCTGCCACTTTGCGGGGTCGTGCTGGGGTAGGTTGCGGGTGCGGTGTCCATTGGCGATTGTTGCATTACAGGGGACACAAAAATACTTGATAAGCACTCTCCCTGTATTCAGCTTTTGCTTTTCCTGCGGCAGCCCCATAGCTTTGCCCACAGCGTCTAAGCCCGCGGGTAAGCCGCAATACAGGCCGTGGAGCATGGTGCATCGCCATTGCGATGCGTCCAACGGGTGGCCGACAATCTTTGACAAGCAGCAGACCTCGAATGGCGCGTTATATGCGTGCTTGATATAGTCGGGGTCTTCTATGAGTTGCAGGACATCCAGCCACGCCGACAATGAATCAGAATAGCCCTGCCTTGCCTTGCACACGTCAATGACACGCGGCTGCTCCCCGTCGATGGAATAGGCACAAAGCAGGATTTCAAAGTCGGGATGTTCCACATAGCGATACAACCCTGCTTTTGCTATGGGTTCGGGGCTATATGTTTCTAAATCCAATGAAAGATGACGTATTACGGTGCCCATGAAAATGTCCTCCCCGTTTTAATTGCGGAGATGCAGTTCTCTGACACGCCATACAGTCTTGCCAAATTGCGCCCCGTTTCTCCTCTTTGTAAAGCTGTTCGTATTTCAGAGACGTCAGACAAGTTCAGTTTGCGCCACCTTTTTCCTTGCCGAAAAACGTCAAGTATGTTTTCAGTCCTGCTACCGTAAAATAGATTTTCTAAGCGATTATCCGTTGGATTTCCGTTGATGTGGCGCACCTCTTCTGCGGGCTTCATATCACGGACGAACGCCGCTAAAACAAGTTGATGTACGGGCGCGCATGGTTTGCTTCTACCCAATGCAACAGATAAATGCCCCGCCTTGCAATATTTTCCTGGGCGCAATATGCGCTCTGAAACGGTTCTGATACCGTTGTTACGGCAACATACTTTTCTCTCTAAGCTTTTTACTCTGCCTAAGCTGCTGACTTGATACGCTCCTTCATATCCGGGAATGTCTTTCCACAGTTCCATAATGGTGGCTCCTTTTCAGTTTTTGGGTAGTGGAATGCCGCTGTTTATGCGTACAACGGCTTAGAAACGCAAATAGGGATTACGCGGAGTAGGGTAGGCCCGTCAGCGGGTTTATGGCAGGCTGCGCTATTGCCGCAGGGGTTTGCGTTATGCCAGCAAAGTCCGCTTCGGGGGATGCGCCGCCGCCCAGCGGTTCACCGTCGCGGATTTTCAGCACATTGCCGAGGCCACAACCGACGCCGCGCTTGCCGTTGGAGTTGTACGGGAAGAAATTGATTGTGACACGCCCGTACATACCGCTGTACACGTCCTGCGGCGCAAGTTCGGTACTGTGGTCGCAGATGTGGCGGACACCGGGCTTTTGCTTGCTGGAAGCTGTCATCACCCAATGGCCTTTGCACTCAGGCCCAAACGGTGTGCCATTCTCACGGACACCGTCACCGTCATGCAGGGGGATGGGCAGCACGGGCGGGCGCACACCATTCCAAAGCCGCCCCTGTCCGTCTTTCGCCGCGGCTTCGATGGATTGCCGGATGTTCTCCACGGTCACGGTGTCGGATTTCGGGATAAGCAATGTGACGGAGTATTTCGGGTCACTGGTCGGGGTCTGCGCATACGGCTGATTGAGGTGGGAATAGGACAATCGGCATTCGTTTGTCAGTACCTTTGTGGATATTCCTTGATACATTTTTTCGTTCTCCTTATTTTTTGTTATTGGTTTGGCATCTTAGGTTTTTCATGTTCTCCGCGTGAGTAATCCAGCGGCAGTTTCCGGGCTGGTATCCTTTTTCATTGTCTATTCGGTCAATTTCAAGGTTATCTTGGTATCCAGTTGAAAGCGCCCATGATTGAAAAACATTGAAATTAAGCCATTCGGGGCATATTGTTATTCCGCGGCCCCCGTAATACGGATAAGCTGAATGGTTTTCAAATAAGCATCTTCCTCGCATACCACACCAAATGCTATAAAGTCGTGTGTTTGATTCGCCGTGTTTTTTGCATCTTTGCGATAGTTCGGCACTATGGTAGCAACCGCAGCTTGTTGTCGCGCCGTTTCGCAGATGTTGCCCCTCAACGACAGTTTCATTTCCGCAATCACATATGCAAATCCACTTGACCCTTACCGCTTTGTCGGGTGAGCGGGCGCGAACAACCAGTAGGCCAAATCGTTTGCCCGTTAAGTCGATTAGTCGCCTGCTCATAACGACATGTCCTTAAAATCCGCGTCAGCGGAATTAAAAGCAGGTCGTTTATCGGTTGCGGGTGCCAATGTCGGTTTGCCGATGGGCTTATAGACAAAGCTGCCCGCAATCTCCTCAAACCGCGCTTTTCCAATCGCTTTTTCCAAAGCGGCGAGTGTCTCCGGCACGGTCTTGTAAACGATTGCGCGGTCAATACCGCTACTGATAAGCGCGTCAAGGGCCTTGTCTTGGTCTGTCCATTGCCGTACACTGCGCCCCTCTACCGTCTTCCATCCGGGCACGTCCTCGCCATTCAGCACGGCAATGAGGGCATATTCGGTTAGGTTGCTATACCAGTCCGCAAGCTCTTTACCGCGCCGCAGCAGGTTGCCGATTTCGGTGTTTGATAGAACGGGGGGCAGTATGTCCTTGAAGTCCTCCAACACGGTGAAGCTGTCGGCGCGGGCTCGGCACTGGGATTTTGCGCGGCAGAATTTGCACCATTCACCGGGGGTATACTCGCCGATGCCCGCAAACGCCATTTGCGCTATGGGCTTCACAACCTCTTCGCCCCACGTGGTCAGTTCCTCCACGGTCATGCTATCGCCCGTATAGCTGTTCAGGCGCGGCTGGTCGATGTAGAAGCATACCCGCTTGATGCTGTCCCCATAAATGGACGCATAGAGCTTTAAGGCCCCCAGCGCGTATAAGCGCATCTGTGGGTTGCCCTCAGCGGACACTGCAACACCTTGACCATGCTTGTAGTCGGTAATGAGAAGCTCATCGCCGCCTATCATCACACAATCGCAAGTCCCGAAGGCTTCCGGCACGTAGTCGGTCAAGTCCACGCGGATTTCCGGCACCACGTGGGGCGCGGTGGGGAATTCCATGTATCGTTCGGTCAAATGCTCCACATAAGCCGCCGCCGTTTCCAGCATTTCGTCTTTCCAATACGGGTCTTTCTTCAAGCGTTTCAGCTCTGCGGTGTAGGTGGAGGGCTTCAAGGCGGCGAATTTCTTACGGCAGAGCAACTCACAAACACTGTGCGCCAGTCTCCCTTCCTCCGCATACTCGCTGGTCTTTTCGGGCAAGGTACTTTCAAGGCGCGGGGCGGGAGTGCAATTCAGCCAGCGATGTGCAGCCGATGGTGACAGCAGCGCGTGGGCGGCGGGGGTGCTCATATGGCAGCCCCTATCTTGCGCATTTCGGTGGCGAACGCGCCCAGCTGTGCATCGGGGATTTGCGTGACGGCCTGTACTCCAAAAGTGTGCAGCAGGGCTATCAACTCTGCTTGCTTGCCCGCGGATACCAGCGCGGCCCCGGCGGTCATGATTTGGCCGCGGCTGAATGTGGGCGGCGGCGCGGTCGGCACGGGGGTAACGGGCGTAACAGGAACGGACGCGGTGGGCTGTGTGGGCACGGTCTGCGTGGGGGCCGTTGCGGGGCCGTCCACCTGCGCCTCAGTTTCTTTCACCTGATGCACGGCCTGAAAGTGCTGCAAAACGGCAACGGCTTCTCGGGTGGTCATGTCGGTAATCGTAATGGTTATCATGGTTTGCTCCTTTTCTTTATCCCTTGCGGGTTGATTTTCTTTCTTTGTGTGTCTGCCAATCCCTATTCATGGCTTTATATTTTTGGCGAGAATCGCCCCACTCACGGTGTTTCCATAGCCACCGAATAGCCCAAAACGTATAATAAATGCGCATATATGTTTTCTCCCTGTTACCAAATCTTCACCGCACCCTCGGCGGTGATGGAGAAGTGGGTTGCTTCAATCGGGTATGTTGTGGCCCACGCCCCGTCCAGAAACGCCCGCGCCGCATCAATATGCCATTGCTCTGCCACCCCTGTTTTGGGGCTGCCCATCTTCTGCGCCGCCTGCATGGGCGACAAGCTGGGGTTTCGATTGCAAGCAATTACCATAATGCGCATGGCGTCTTCCGTGGTTGCTGCCTTGTGCCCGTCCCATGGCCGCGCTGCAAGCATTGCGAGGGCATACACATCATCATCCGTGTATCCGTAATACTTGCTGGACGGCGGCAGAGTGGGCGCGGGAGGGAACGCCCACTCTCCGTCATCACCTGCCGTAACCCATACCGCCCCGAGAGGGACAGGGGTGGATATGGTGACAATGACAGTCTTTGCGGCAGCTTGGAGCAGGATTTCTTGCGCGGCATTTGTGCGCGGTATAAAAATCCGTGCGGCCCACGCTCCTACTGCGAGCGCACACACCAGCAAAATTGTGATAATGGCGTTCCAGCAACGCCTTATTTTTCTTGACATCTCGAAACCTCCTAAATCACAAATTCGTTCGGGCAGTCAGTAATGCGTTTGTTTGTCTTGCTGACGATCAAGTCCTGCGGGCTCGCATTTCTGCGCAATGTGTCAACCTGGGCTTTGATAGCGTAGACATCGCCTGTTGCAACGTGGAGTAGACTGGTATGAAAGGCAAAGCGATTATGAGGGACGGAGAACGCCGCCCAATCCGGCACGTCAACGTGCTTGCCCAGCGTGCACTCTTCCATTCGTAAGCCCAAATATTCGGATGCGCGCCTGCGCAGTCCTACAATTTGTCGCGGGGTCAGCCATTCGCGCGATGCGTGGGTGACGTAGGCAGACGCTTCCATTTTCGCGGCATTACATGGCATCACGCAGTCCTCCCTTCGGGAAATAGAGGTGTAGCCGCTCTGTAGGTATATCCAGCAACTCCATAATGCGGTACATCTCATCCAGCCCCCACGGCAGGCTCCCCGCCATTCGCGCCGTGATGCGGCCGTTTGATAGGCAAAGATATTCGCCGAGGTCTTTGAAGGTCATTTCCGCTTCAACTAATGCCGCGCGGAGCTTTATGAACTTTTTGGGTGTCTTTTCGCCCACAGTTATCCCTCCTCTCTTTCTTGCCAGTATCCGCTCACAAGGTTCTTGGGCTTTGTTGCCGAAGTCACGATTGCGTCTTCTTTCCAGCGCGTAATTTTTATTTTCAAACCGGCAAAAATTCCGAAGTCTGCCCCGGCGCTGATGCCGTCCCCGGCGCTGATGCCGCGCCCGGCGCTGATGCCGTCCCCGGCGCTGATGCCCCACCCGGCGCTGATGCCCCACCCGGCGCTGATGCC
>WREI01000001.1 GCA_009779405.1 Clostridiales bacterium | reverse complement strand
TGTGAATACATTAAGAGGCAGTGGACGGCGGGGATAAGTTTGCAACTTACCCGCCTCCGCCCACTGGCGAGGGCTACTACTACGAAGCCGCTTCGCGGATGCTGCGGCTCCGCCGCGAGAGGGAGGAGAAAAAAACGATAGTTACGCCGCTTTGAATACAATATCAATTATTTTTGCGGTTCCTAAATGTTTCCCTTTGCCTTTCTCAATATCAAGTGTAATTCTATCAACGAATTGCATCAAGAACAGCCGTTTCTCGGTATTGGATAGTAATACCCAGTTGTCATTTAATTGGCTGATAATATCAACCTCATCTATCACAACATCCACTTGAATTTCTTGCAATCGTTCAAGTTCCGCGCAAATAGACTGTTTGTCTTTGTCAACTCGCATTTTTACTTCACGATAGCTATCAAAATCCATGAGATTGTTGACGTAAAGACTTAATGCCTCGCGCTCTTTTTCTTCTAATTGGCGCAGCTTTTTTTCGTAAGAATCAATTAACTCTAAATTGTTCTGCTTTTTCTGTTCTAATTCTGATTGCCTTATATCACTTGCTACATCAAAGTTTGAAACTTGCGCTATGTATTCCTCGAAAGCCTTTTCTACCTTGCCATGCGCTATTGAACCCATCACACAACTTCTCAATGTCCTATTTG
This sequence comes from Clostridiales bacterium, assembly GCA_009779405.1. Classification (GTDB taxonomy): domain Bacteria; phylum Bacillota; class Clostridia; order Christensenellales; family CAG-138; genus WRCT01. The sequence continues at coordinate 90,898 of WREI01000001.1, read as the reverse complement.
CGCAACGGTAGCCCCTGCTATAATAAACTGCGCCATTTGTGTGCGTTGTTTTTGCGTTGTACGCACCTAATTTCTCTCCGCAATGTGCACATACAAGAAAGCCTGTGAAATACTTTTCGGGATTTGGGTTTTTGCTTGGGGAAACTTTGCGGATTTTTGCTAATAGCCGTTGTGCCATATCGAATAATTCTTGTGTGATTATAGGCTCGTGAAGTCCGTCAACAGTATAACTATTTTCTTTTCCTACATGGTGACGAACCTGACCGATATATGTAGGGTTTTCTAAAATACCTCTTACCTTATGCTGTTTCCATGAAGCACCACTTTTAATAGGCGCTTTTCGTATATTTAATCTTCGCGCTATATCGGTAATGGTTATACCCTGATTTACATATAAATCAAAGATATCACGTACAATTTCTGCCTCTATTTCGTTTATCGTTTGCACCTTTTGTCCCTTTGGGCGGTCGTACCCATAGCAAATTGTCCAAGTGCAAAGGGAGTAACCCTCTTTGACTTTGCGTTCGCGCCCGAATTTAACGCGCTCGATAATATTCTCGCGTTCAAACTCTGCGAAGATTCCGACAATTTTCAAGAACATACGCCCCGAAGCCGTATGCGTGTCAATGCTCTCCATCAGAGAATTAAAAGCGCAATCGTAACTATTGAATAAATCAACCATGTAGATTAAGTCGGCTGTATTGCGTGTCAGTCGGTCGATTTTGTAAACTAACACGTTCTTAATATTGCCTTTTTTCACATCCGCCAACATTTCCTGAACAGCGGGGCGGTCGGTAAGATTCTTGCCCGAAATGCCTTCGTCGATATAGATTTTATAGATTGACCAATCCTTTATCTGCGCATAGCATTTCAGCTTGTCCTCCTGTCCTCGGATGGAATAGCCCTCTTGTGCCTGTTCTTCCGTGGATACTCGAACATAAATTCCTGTTTCCATTATGAATCGCTCCTATCATTTTGTTTTGACAGGCCATTTATTTTTTGTTTTTTCTTTCGTGGAATTGAGGTTTTCAAAAAGAATTTCATCATCTCGATTTGCATTTGCTTTGGTAATATGATTACTTTCTTTTCTTCGCCCATTTTCCACCTCCATATACGCCATGTATATGTGTGCAGGGTGGTGAAATATATTTTGTCCATCGAAAAAACCATGAGAAAACGGTGATTTTCCCATGGTTTTACTTATCGGAGAGCTTTCCACTTTGGCCGACCAGGGGCGCACTTATTTGGAGATACTGCGCTATTACTATGGGCAGAATATCTATATCACTTCGACTGATAATATTCAGACGCCGTTTGAATCCTTTCCGGGGAATTTGGTCATAGGCTCTTCGGGGCAGGATGTTGCGCTGATGCAGATGATGCTGGCGCGCATACGGCGGAATTATCCGCGCATTCCCAATCTGGCGGTCGACGGGCAGTATGGCTCGCAGACTGTCGCAACCGTGCGCGAATTTCAATCGGTGTTCGGGCTGCCCGTGACGGGGACCGTCGACCGGCGCACCTGGTATCAGATCAGCAATATTTATGCCGCCGTGATGAAATTGGCGGAACTGGGCGGTGAGGGGCATGTGCCGCCGAACATCACCTTCCCGCCGTCCGGACAGCAGACCCATACGGTCGTCGTGGGGGATACGCTCTGGCGTCTGGCCCAGCGCTTCGGCACGACGGTGGAGGCGATTATGAGCCTGAATGGCCTGACTTCCACGAATCTGCGCATAGGCCAGGTGTTGCGCATTCCGGGCGGGACGACCACGCCGCCGCCTGTGGGGACGATTGAGCACACGGTTGTCGCGGGGGATACACTTTGGCGCCTGGCCCAGCGATATGGGACCACGGTGGAAGCGATTATGGGCGCAAATAACCTGACGTCCACGATTATAAACATCGGGCAGGTACTGCACATCCCAACGGAAGGCGGCGAAACCCCGGCCATGCCGCCCTTTCCGGGTACGCTGCGCATGGGCTCCGAGGGCAATAACGTTCGGATATTGCAGCAGAATCTGAACCTTATCGCGGATCGGAATATGGCAATTCCCCGTCTTGTTGTGGACGGCGTCTTTGGCCCCGCCACGCAGGCGTCCGTGCTCGCCTTCCAGCGTTACTACGGGCTGACGCCGGACGGGATTGTCGGGTCTCTGACCTGGAATCGGCTGCGGGATTTGGTGAGTGAGTAGAGGGTCTGACGCAACAACCAAAACGCACACGATCACAGGTCCGTGTGCGTTTTTTCTTATGCGCACTGCCCCAACGATGCTATCACCCCTATCACAATCCCCGCAATCATGATTCCAAACATGATCTGGAACATTCTGTAAATACGATCGGTTAATTCCATTGTGAGGTATGATACATAGAGCTGATGTTCCTGCAGGGTGAAGGCCTGGGGCCGCTTACGATAGTAGTAATCTTCATTTCTGTTGTAGAAAACACCCGTTGGCAGTCTTTTCCGTAGTTTCACTTTTTGAACTTCTTCTTCGGACAGTTTTTCTTCCGAAAACGCTCCGTATTCAATTTGCAGTTCCTCAATGATTTCACCCGGCGTTTGTTCCATAAATGCCCCCTAATTTTTGATAGCGCAAGTATACCAAACGCGCACACGCATTTCAAGTGTAAATACAAGTGTATATTTAACGTGTTATCACCACCTATACTTGCAAACAGGAGGTGATGCATATGCCGTTTACTGTGGAAAAAGAGGAATTCGTCAACCGCACATTTCGGTTGTCAAAAAAGTTGGTTGAACGGATGGAAGTCATCTGCAATGACAAGGGTATCTCTCTGAACAAGCTGGTGGTTTTGTGCGTGAATTATGCCTTGCAGGATTTTGAAAACACGGGGGATGAAACATAGGGCTTATCGAATTATGAATATTTGCGTTCAGGTATTGCCATTTGGGGCGCGCGGGGTTATAATACCGCCGTTACGCGCCCTTAGCTCAGCTGGATAGAGCGTCTGGCTACGGACCAGAAGGTCAGGGGTTCGAATCCCTTAGGGCGCGCCACAAAAGGGGGCGTCCATCGGATGCCCCCCTTGTTGATTAGGTGGCCATAATGAAGAGACATTTCGTCAATTTCGGCATCTGGATTGCGCTTACGCTGCTTTTGCTGTTATGCGCGCTCTATTTTCTGCAGGGTCCGGCAGTCTTTCACCCAAACGATAACCCGGAGCAGCGGGAACTCCTCGTTGCGCAACCGAATTTCGAGACTGTGAAAATCATATCCGGCAAGAAAACCTGGAATGGTATGATACGACACGCAAACGCGGATGCGCCCTCGCCCTTGATTATCTTCTTTTACGGAAACTATCAGAATTCTGCAAGGGCCATGCATGGAATCCATGCAGCGGGGCTGTGGCCGTATTTCAACGACTATTCATTTCTGATCATGGATTATGCCGGCTACGGGCTGAACGATGGCCGACCTACAGAGAAAAATATATATGAGATGGCGTTGGCGGCATATGATTATGCGGCAGCCTTTCCCGATGTGAGCCGCATCATTGTCGGCGGATACAGCATCGGAACCGGCCCGGCCGTATATCTGGCCGCCAACCGAGAGGTGGACGGGCTGTTCCTGCTGTCGCCATATGCAAACGGATATGATTTATATAACAGCGCGCTGCCCATTTTTTACGGGCCTTTGCGCCTGTTGGTCAGATATAAATTCCCTTCCGACGCATACGCGAAGGCAATCGACATTCCCGTTTTGGTCGTAGCTTCGCGTGACGATGAAGTGATTCCCTTTCGTTCCACCGAGCAGTTGCATGGCGCCCTGAATGAGGAGAGCATTTTTGTTACATTATCCGATGTCCCCCACAATTCGGTTTTCTCTCATCAAACAACGCTGGACAGCATTCGAGCGTATTTGGATGGGATAGGCCTGTTAGGGCAGTAGAACTGCGTACCTACTGCATCGCCTTCGCGACCTCCCCCGCAAAGGTAAAGGTTCCCACAAATTCCGGGTAGCCTTCCGGGTTTCTGTCATAGATGTCCCATACCACCTCTATTTTCAGCGGGGCGCTTATGTCGTTGATGGAGAAGGGCAGGCGCAGGGTCCAGGTGAAGCCCCAGGGGGCATAGTTCTCGTCGGCGGGGGCTCGCCATTGCGTATAGCGTTCGAATGCGCCGCCGGGCAGGTATTCCACGCCGTTGATTTTTACCAGCGAGGGGCTGTACTCCTGCGGGCAATGGAAGTCGCGTAGTTCATTCTCAAAGAGGAAGCAGAGTTCCCAGCCAAAGCGGTTCTGCTCTATGCGCACAAGGGTGACGTCTATATGCCCTATCCTTTGCTTGTGGCCGATCTCTATGCCCGGCGGGCGCTTCAATAACTGCTCCCATGCCGCTTGCGCTTCTTGCACCAAGGTCGTGCTATTTTTGCAGGGGCTTGCCGTGCCTTTGCGCCAATTGACGTCTACCGCGAAGCCGTCGGGGCCGGGAATTTCCGCCATGCCCGGCACATTGTTGCGGAAGAGGATGACGCGCGCGGTTTCCGTTGTGCAATCCGCGGGCATAAAGACCTTGTAGAGATTGGTGACGCTCCCGTCCGCGGCGACGATTTCGATGGGCGTCGTCTCCATAATCACGCCGTTATAGCTGACGAGGTTATAGCCGAGCGTCTCGGAGGGCAGACGCATAGAATAGTAGATTTCATTGCCCTGCAGGCCGATCTCTTCGAGGGTGACGCCATCCGCTTCCCATTCGACGAGAACCGAACTCTCCGGGAAGCTTTCCAGCATTTGCTGTGCAAGCTTGGAATATTCTTTATCCGCTTCCGCCATGCGCGCCGCTTCCTGCGCGTTCCGCGCGTCAATCGCGGCCTGCGTGAGTGTAAATGTGATATCCCATTCCGAGACAGGCGTGCCGCTTGCGTCGCGCACGATCCCGGTGAAGCGGAATTCTGTACCCGGCTCGAACTTGTTTTCATAGAGATAGTATGCGTCTATGATACGGCTGCCGTCCTCCTCGCATGCGCCGCTCCAAAAGGGCGCTTCGAAGCGCGTATCCGTGCAATAGGCCAGCTCTATGCCGTCCGCGTACAGGTACACATCCTCCTGCAAACAGTGCAGCTTTTCGCCGTCCGCTATGAGCAGATAGGGATTGAGATAGTAATCCGGGTCCATCTGCGTAAAGAGCATAAGGTTGACCCAAGTGACCGTATGCGGGGCCGTCCCGTCCTGCATATCCACAAGCGCCCAGGGCGTCCAGTTTCCGTTCCGCCAATAATCCAGGGTCGCGTCATAATCAAAATTCTCCGCCTGCTCTCTCGCCCGTTCGCGGGCATCGGCAAAGCCGCCCGTCGCCGCCGCCAGCACGCCCGTACCCAAGAGAAGGATGAACAGGGCGGCGATGATGACGAGCCAGACCCGTCTCGCGGGCAGGCGCCCGGCTTGGCGGGGCCTTTGCGTATCCTTGGCCAGCACCATCCGCAGGCAGCGCTGCGCCGCCACGTCGTTGGTCTCATACATCGATATATCCAATTGCCCGAAAGTTAAATCAAATTCCGCGTTCATGCCGTTTCCCCCTCCTCTTTCAAAATATCCCGTAGGCGCAGTTTCGCGCTGTACAGGCGGTTTTCCACCTGTTTGGGCGATAACCCCAGCGCGGCGGCGATTTCGCGCACGCTTTCCAGCAGCCAATAGCGGCGCATCAGGATGCTCCTGTCGGGCTCGCGCAATTCGTGTACCGCCGCCTTCACCTGCGCCGCGCATTCCTTTCGGAAAAAGTCCGCCTGCAAGTCAAACTCGCTCTCGAGTTCCAGCTCGTCCACGTTCAGATGATGCTCCCGCCGCAGTTTACGGTATCTGTCCAACGCGCGGCTGCGCACTGCACAAACTATCAGCGAAAGCAGGCTGCCCCGCGCCGGATCGAAGCGCGCGCCCTGCTTCCAGATGCTGAAAAACGCGTCGTTCACGCATTCCTCCGCGTCCTGAGGCCGCCCGGGCAATACGCGGCGCGCCACCGCTGTCGCCACCCCGTGGTACTGCGACAGCAAGGCGCGCAAGGTCTGCTCGGCGTCGTTTGCATACAATTGTACCCATTCTCTGTCTGTCATGTTGTTTTCCTTTCATTGGATACCTTACACTGTATATACGAAGGATACAACGGAAATCACTGAAAATTGCGGATATTCTATGAAAAAAGGGACGCATTATGCGTCCCGAAGTGCGTGGGATTCGGCGGACGGATTGTAATACGCCCCTACATCTCATTCAACTTCTTATAATACGCCAGCGTCGACGCCGCGTCCTGCTCCGCGCGGGCGAAGAGCTCGGCGGCGGTATCGGGGAACTGCTTTTGCAGCGTGGCATAGCGCGTTTCGCCCATAATGAACTCCTGATAGGAACTCTTGGGGTCCTTGCTGTCCAGCGTGAAGGGGTTTTTGCCCTCGTCGGCCAGCAGCGGGTTGTAGCGATAGAGGGGCCAGTATCCGGCCTCGGTCGCGCGCTTGCCCTCCTCCTGGCTCTTGCCCATGTTGATGCCATGGTTGATGCAGGGCGCATAGGCGATGATCAGCGAGGGGCCGGGGTAGGCTTCGGCCTCGTTGACCGCCTTCATCAGCTGCGCGGGGTTGGCGCCCATGTTGACCTTGGCGACATAGACATAGCCATAGCTCATGGCCATCAGGCCCAGATCCTTTTTCTTGGTGCGCTTGCCCGCCGCTGCGAACTTGGCAACGGAGCCCGTGGGGGTTGCCTTACTCGCCTGGCCGCCCGTGTTGCTGTATACCTCGGTGTCCATAACCAGCACGTTGACGTTCTCACCCATGGCCAGCACGTGATCCAGCCCGCCGTACCCGATATCATAGGCCCAGCCGTCGCCCCCGAAGATCCAGATGGACTGCTTGGTAAACAGGTCCCAATCCTCCAGTACGTCGCGGGCGGCGTTGCAGGCGGGGCAGATGCAGCATTTGCGATTATCGTCCCAATAATGCTTATATTCTTCGGGCCAATCGGAGCCGTCGCCCACGTCCACGCCGTCCACCAGCGCGGCGTGCAGGGCTTTCCCTGCCGGGCCGGATTTCTCCCCGTCCTCGCAGACGGCTATCCACACTTCGGCGGCCTCCCGCAGTGCGGGCTCCAACCAATCCAGCGCCAGCATGGCGCGCACCTTTTCCACCAATTTCGCGCGGCGCTGCAAGCCCGCCAAGGCCATGCCGTAGCCGAACTCGGCGTTGTCTTCAAACAGGGAGTTGGCCCAGGCCGGGCCTTGCCCCTTGTGGTTCTTGCAATAGGGCACCGTGGGCGCGGAACCGCCATAGATACTGGAGCAGCCCGTGGCGTTGGCGATGATCATGCGCTCGCCGAAGAGCTGGGTGAGCAGCTTGACATAGGGCGTCTCGCCGCAGCCCGCACAGGCGCCGGAGAACTCGAAGAGGGGCGTCAGGTATTGGCTGTCCTTGACCGTATTGCGGTTGAGGGGCAGTTCCTCCTTGGGCGAGAGTGCCATCGCATGCTCCCAACGCGCTTCCTCGTCCTTTTGGCTATGCAGCGGTTTCATAACGAGCGCTTTGACCTTCGCAGGGCAGACGTCGGCGCAGTTGCCGCAGCCCGCGCAGTCGTTGGGGGAGACTTGCAAACGATAGGTGAAACTACTCAGCTTGCCTATGGCCTTCTTGGTCGCAAAGCCCTCCGGTTTTGCCGCTTCCTCCTCCGCGGTTAGCAGAACCGGGCGAATGGAGGCGTGGGGGCAGACCAGCGCGCATTGGTTGCAGCCGATGCAGTTTTCGGGGATCCATTCGGGAACGTCAACGGCGATGCCGCGCTTCTCGAAGCGGGTCGTGCCGGTGGGGACTGCGCCGTCCGCCGCGATCTTGGACACGGGCAGGCTGTCGCCGCGCTGCTCCAGAATGGGGCGGATAAAGGCGTGATAATATTCATCCTCCGTGATGTGCAGGGGTTCGGCCCCCTCGGTTGTCGTCGCCCAGCTTTCGGGATAGAGGATTTCCTCAATGGCGTTGACGCCCGCGTCGATGGCGGCATAGTTGCGCTGCACCACCGCGTCGCCCTTGCTGCCATAGCTCTTCTTGGCGGCGTCCTTCATATAGGCCATCGCGTCGGTCTCGGGGATGACACCTGAGAGCTTGAAGAAGGCCGACTGCATGATCGTGTTGATGCGGTTGCCCATGCCCACCTCGCGAGCCAGGCGGGTCGCGTCGAGGTTATAGAAGCGCACATGCTTCCTTGCGAGGGCGTTCTTCAGGGAAGCGGGCAGCTCGGTCTCCATATCCGCCAAACTCCACGCGGAGTTGAGCAAGAAGGTGCCGCCCTCCTTGATGCCCTCCGCCACGGCATAGCGCGTGACATAGGAGGGGTTGTGGCAGGCGATAAAGTCCGCCGCGTCGATCAGATAGGGGCTTTGGATGGGTTTGGTGCCAAAGCGCAGGTGCGAGACCGTGAAGCCGCCCGATTTCTTGCTGTCATAGGAGAAATAGCCCTGTACATACTGCTCGGTGTGGTCGCCAATGATCTTGATGCTGTTCTTGTTCGCGCCCACGGTGCCGTCACTGCCCAGCCCATAGAACTTGCAGGCGATGGTGCCCGCCGGGGAAGCGTTGACCTGCGCGCCGAGGGGCAGGGAGGAGTGGCTGACGTCATCCTCTATGCCGACGGAGAAATGCGCCTTTTTGTCGCCTGTGAGGTTGTCATACACGGCCTTGACCATGGTGGGCGTGAATTCCTTGCTGCCGAGGCCGTAGCGCCCGCCGATGACTTCGATGCTTTCACGACCCATTTCGCGCAGGGCGGTTACGACGTCGAGGTAGAGCGGCTCACCGAGGGAACCGCTCTCCTTGGTGCGGTCCAGCACGGCGATCTGCTTGACGCTTGCGGGCAGGGCGGCGACGAACTTGTCGGCGCGGAAGGGGCGATAGAGACGGACTTTGAGCAAGCCTAATTTCTCGCCCTGCGTGTTCAGGTGGTTGATGGTCTCTTCGGCCACATCCGCGCCGGAGCCCATAATGATGAGCACCTTTTCGGCGTCGGGTGCGCCGACATAGTCAAAGAGGTGATAGGCGCGGCCCGTCAATGCGGCAACTTCGTCCATATAGTGCTGCACGATGTCGGGCAGGGCGGCGTATTGCGGGGAGCTGGCCTCGCGGCCCTGGAAATAGATATCCGGGTTCTGCGCGGTGCCGCCCAGATGCGGATGCTCGGGGTTCATCGCGCGGGCGCGGAAGGCGCGCACGGCTTCGCGGGGCAGGAGCTTGTCCATATCCGCATAGTCGATCATTTCGATTTTCTGCACTTCGTGGGAGGTGCGGAAGCCGTCAAAGAAGTGGATAAAGGGCAGGGAACCCTTTATGGACGCCAAGTGCGCCACGAGCGCGAGGTCCATCACCTCCTGCACGGACGCGCTGGCCAGCATGGCAAAGCCCGTCTGCCGGCAGCTCATCACGTCGGAATGGTCGCCGAAGATGGAAAGCGCGTGATACGCCAGCGAGCGCGCCGAAACGTGGAACACAGTGGGCAAGAGCTCGCCCGCGATCTTATACATGTTGGGGATCATCAGCAGCAGGCCCTGGGACGCGGTGAAAGTGGTGGTCAGCGCCCCTGCTTTCAGGGAACCGTGCAGCGCGCCTGCCGCGCCGCCCTCGCTCTGCATCTCGGCGATGCGGACGCGCTGTCCGAACAGGTTGAGACGGCCGTTTGCCGCCCAGTCGTCCGCCACCTCGGCCATGGGCGAAGATGGTGTGATGGGATAGATGGCTGCCACGTCCGAAAAGGCGTAGGCGACATGCGATGCGGCGGTATTCCCGTCAATCGTCATGGATTTGGACATTCCGTAATCCTCCTATATGTTTATATTCTTACATTTATTGTAAGGGCGTACTCTCCATAGCCCACATTACAACAATTATATTATAGGCAGGAAAGAGAGGAATGTCAATTTGAAATCCGTGCACGAATGAACATACGATTGTATCATCTGCATATGCATTCATGACGTACCGTCAGTTGCGAAAGCGATGCGCGGCATCGCTATGCGGAATCTTTCGTATAGAACCCAGCCCCTCGACGAAGCAATCCATGCAACCGACCACGGTTAAAGGGATACAAACACTGCAAGTCAGCCTTGGTAGCATGGATTGCTTCGTCGGGCAGGTTGTTCTAATAAGCTTTATTCTGCTCCTCGCAATGACGATAGGCCGAATTTTATGTATGGAACGGGGCATATTCATGTGTTTGATACGAATTTGAATGCAAGCCACGATTGACAAACGGGCGCGTTTTTCTTATAGTATGGAGCACGGAGGGTTATCGAAGCGGTCATAACGAGGCGGTCTTGAAAACCGTTTGGGCGCCAGCCCACGTGGGTTCGAATCCCACACCCTCCGCCAAAAGAAAAGTCTTGAAACCTCCGCGTTTCAGGGCTTTCGCTATATAAATACGTTGCTTACACATATCGTTCTTGTACCGATTCGTTTTGCATATCGAAAAGAATAAGCTCCGCTACCGCTTTTGCAAGTAAGGGTGGCACGGCGTTTCCGACTTGTTTCATTTGAGAACACTTGTTTCCGTAAAACCTGAAATTATCGGGGAAAGATTGTATTCTGGCGGCTTCCCGAACGGTGATGGCTCTATGTAAAAACGGATGCGTGAATTTCCCGGATGACGGGGTATCAAATCGGGTCGTTATTGTCACGGATATATCATCTTTCCCCATTCGGGTCCATGTTCCGCTATAGATTGATTTTGTCAAGTGCTCCCGCGGCAAAACCTCTTTGCCACTGCCCGGGGGAATCATCCGCATTCGCTCCATTGCTATCGGCGCGTGTTTTGTTGAAACATGGTTATATAATATTTTTTGGTCGCCGCGCAGTAATTTTTGATATGCACTCTGAGGAGCGCCTTTATATGGCTGTTCCTCTGCTCCTTCACCCGATTCCAAATAGGCGAGATCGCTGATGGCGTCCCAAATTGTTACGGTATCCTTTGACGGCAGAGACAGGGCCAGCGCTTTTTCTCCTTTTTTTCCGAGAACAAAAGCCCTTTTCCTGTTTTGCGGAACGCCAAAACCGGACGCATTTAACACATCCGCACTTATGGAATATCCCAATTTACCAAATGCCTTTCGAATTTCTTCCCGGAAGTATCCTTTTTCGGCTGTGAGCAAATTCGGCACGTTTTCCATCAAGAAATAATCGGGTTCTACAAGAGCGACGACCTGATAAAAATATCGAAACAGAAAATTGCGTTCATCATCAATAGAGTTACGCTGCCCCTTTTGCGAAAACCCCTGACAGGGCAGTCCGCCGATAATGGCGGATGCCTGCCCAATATAGGGTGCAAAGGTTTTTTCTATGGGGAGTTTTGTGATATCGGCTACGATCATATTTGCATTATCGCGATTTTTGACATATGCCTCGGCAATTGAGGGTTCGTATTCGTTCGCCAACACGACATTAAACCCTGCCATTTCAAAGCCGAGGGACAAGCCTCCGACGCCGGCAAATAAATCGATTACGTTACGCGTCATTTGCAAGTTTATACTCCACTCCGCTTCGTTGTTGCCCAATTCGCTGCTGTGCAATTTCGAAATATTCGTCATTAAGCTCAATACCGATGAAATCTCTTCCGAGATTTTGCGCGGCAACCGCGGTGCTTCCGCTTCCCATGAACGGATCCATAACGATATCTCCCGCATGCGTCAAAAGCGAAATAAAATGCTCCATGAGTTGTATCGGCTTTTGTGTCGGATGCCTGCCGGCTCTCTTTTCGCCATTCGACACCACGGCTGATTCATAAAAATCATGTATCATTTTCCCGCCATTATTGAACGTGCCGGTTTTTGCTTTGTATGTAAAGTAGACCCATGCTTCGGTTGAATTGACAAAGTGAAGATTCATATTCCTTGGCATCGGATTGAGCTTGTGCCATATTCCGGTGGTTTTATAGTATAACCCGTTTTTCTCTGCCAGGCGGATCAGGGTTTCAACTTTTATGATGGACATGAATACCAGCATGGACCCGCCGGGTTTTAACACCCTGACAGATTCCCTAAAGAAGCTGCTCATGGACTTGACCCATTCATCATATTCAAGATCGTCCCAACCGGCGGCACCGAAAAAGTTTTCGCGCATTTTCTGCAGGTTTGTTGACCGGTTCTTCATAAAATTGCCGAGATTGTAGGGCGGATCGGTTAATATTAAATCCACCGAGTGGGGTGCTGTTTTTTGCATCATTTCGATACAATCGCCCTTATGCAGCGTTATATTCGCCATAATTATGACCATTCCTTTCTGCGAAAGGCACCAAAACGGAATGAAACCGGGGATGACCTTCGCGTAAAAATGTGATATTCTTGGTTTAGAGATGACAGGCACACTACAGAGCACGTGGAGGTGAGTGGGCACAGCCTTTTCGCTGACCGAATAATTATGTGTGCCGAACGCCCTTTCAAGCACCAATAAGTGGAGCCATAGAGCCCGTAGACTTATCTTTGCAAAGACGCTACTCGTTTTTCGCTGGGTGTTCAGTCACTGCCTGTATTCTCTCTTTTCTGTGCAGGATATCGTGCCGCGTCCAAAATCGCATTTCATTGCAAATGCTGTTTCTTGTTTTGGTCTATCGGCATCATATCTCGCCGCATAAAATGTTTCTGCCATACGAATATGGCTTGGTTTTTTGTAGTTTTTCTACTGCCTTAGGGACTATTCATAGTTTCAGACTTCACATCTCCCTTCGCCGATTTGGATTTATCTGAGTGCGCTTTTTCCGCTCTTGATCCAAGCATCAATCTCAGATAATTTGAATTTCCACTTGGTTTCCATGAAAACTTCACAGTATCGCTCGATGTAGAAGAAAATATCATTTCATTGTGCAGCAACTGCCACAATCAATTGCATTACGGGAAGGATATTAAGTCATTATTAACCGAATTGTTTGAACAAAGAAAAGACTTGTTGGTCTCTGTCGGAATCCATATCACGCTAAAAGAATTGTTCAAAATGTATAACGCATAATGGAGGACGCGCATAGTTTTTTCAGAGAAGTACGCAAGAATTGTTAAGACAAGCAAGCCCGTTCCTGTTATACTTCCCATGCAGCTGCAACAAAATCATGAAACGGAGGGAGGATTTTGGGAAACTTTGAAAACATAAAAAGCGCGCTGGTTTATATTGACGAGCACCTGGATGAGCCGATGCGCGTGGAAACACTGGCAAAGCATTTTCATTTTTCGCCGTATTATTTTCACCGAATGTTTTCCGTGATAGTCGGAAAAGCGCTGGCGGCCCATATCCGCGACAGGCGGCTGATTCGCGCGTGCTTACAGCTTGCGGAGACGGACAAATCCATACTCGCAATCGGTTTGGACTGCGGCTATTACTCCGCACAAGCCTTTTCACGGGCATTCCGAGACAAATACGGTGTAGCACCCGGCGCATATCGCAGGCAGGGCTTGGTCTCCGATATGCAAAGCGTCGATGATATGATCATGAAATTCACGAACAGACTGAAAGGTGGGATTTTTTTGCATCCAAAAATCATAAAGAGGCCGGCATTGACCATCGCGGGTACGCTTGGCGACGGCAACAAGACTTGGGAGGTCTGGCAGGCGTTTGAAAAGCTGCACAAGGAAAAGCCGCTCAAAAACAGAAACTCCGACAACGGATATGAAATACGCCTGTATGAGAATGATACGAGTACCGTTTATGTCGGATTCGCAATATCCGGCGTGCCTGATGACGCAGCCTATGCTCTATACAAGCTTCCGGCAAGCGAATATGCGGTGTTTGACGTTTATGTCGCCAATGGTTATGACAGCGAGAACAACGCGATGAACGAATGGCTGCGAACGAACGCGCAGGGCTATTCCGAAAGAATGCTCGGTAACGCACATTATTGTGTGGAGTATTACGATGAGCGCTTCCAAGGCAGTGAGACGGGCTCCATTGTGGAGATATGGGTTCCGATCGAAAAGAAATAAAGATACCTGCACAAAACAACGAACCACCCGACACCGGGTGGTTCGCGTTCGTTATGTCTTGATTGTTTACTTCCCGCCCGTCTGCTTGCTGATGCCGCGGATGGAGGACAGCGCCCAGCCCTTGTTGGCGATCGTCACCAAGGATCCGCAATAGGGGCATTTCGCGCTTTCGTTGAGGGAGAGCGGCGCGGCACAGCTCGGGCAGGGGACGTTCTGCGCCTTGCCCAGATCTTCGCCGGATTTGGCGTCGGACGCGCGCTGTGCGATCCATTCGTATTCCATGAATACGCTGGCCGTCTTGCTGCCTTGCAGCAGGGTGCCGCTTTCGTCGCTCAACACATAGTCGTTGACGCGCACCTTGACGCGGGCCGTGATCGCGTCCTTGGGCCCCTGCGGCGTCCAGCCGAGGATATTGACGGACAGCACCGCGATGTTGGACACATAGTTGGTCTTGTTATCGCGCACATACTCCTGCAATTGGTTGTTGAACTGCGCGTAGAGACCGTCCGAGAAATAGGGGCGCATCGGCTCAAAGTCCTTCGCCGTCCACGCGTTCTGCATGCGCACATAGAGGTTGCTGAACTGCTGTTGCAGGGCCTCGGCGGAGAAGGCCGGGTCTTTCTGCTGCAGCTCAAAGAGCGGGCGCAGGCCTGCCGTGGAGGGCGGGGCGGGACTGAAGGGCTGCTGTGCGCTGCCCGCGGCGTTGCCCTTGCCTGCCTTGCCCCTCTTGGCCAAAGTAACAATCACGACAATGATAATAATCACAATTACGCCGCCTATGCCGATACCGCCCCCACCGCCGTCGTAATCGCTGTCATAGGAACCGCCGCTCCAACTGCTGCCGCCACCCCAGTCGCCGCCGCCGCCAAAATCGTCACCGCCGCCAAAATTGCCCGCGTCGCCGATGGCGGCGCTGAGCGGAATCAGGCATAAGAGCAGTGCCAGCACAAGTGCAAGCCATTTGAACGTTCGTTTCATCATTCAATCCTCCTGTCGTTACTTGTTTTTACATCTCCATATTCGCGGCCGTGCGCGGGAACGGCGCGACGTCGCGGATATTGCCCATGCCCGTCAGATACATCACCATACGGTCCAAGCCCAGCCCATAGCCCGCGTGATAGACCCCGCCATAACGGCGTAGGTCCAGATACCACTGATAGCGGGTCATATCCATGCCCAATGCTTCGCAGCGCTGCTCCATGCGGTCAAAGCGCTCTTCGCGCTGGCTGCCGCCTATGATCTCGCCCACGCCCGGCACGAGGAGGTCGACCGCTGCCACGGTCTTCCCGTCGTCGTTCTCCCGCGCGTAAAAGGGCTTAATCTCTTTCGGATAATCCGTCACAAAGATGGGCTTTCTGTATACCGTCTCGGTCAAATAGCGTTCGTGCTCACTTTGCAGATCCATGCCCCAGCTGACGGGAAATTGGAACTCGACCTTCGCCTGCAATAACAACGCAACCGCCTCGGTATATGTTATGCGGTCAAATTCACTGTCGACTACGTTTTGCAGCCTTTCCAAAAGACCGTTGTCGATGAATTTATTGAAAAACTCCATTTCGAGCGGGCAGCGCTCCATAGTTTCGCGGACGATATGCTTGATCATCGCTTCGGCGATATCCATATCCTCTTCCAAGTCGCAGAAGGCCATCTCCGGCTCGATCATCCAAAACTCGGCGGCGTGGCGCGCCGTGAAGCTGTATTCCGAGCGGAAGGTGGGGCCGAAGGTATAGATATCGCGGAAGGCCAGCGCAAACACCTCGCCGTACATCTGCCCCGTGCCGGAGAGCAATGCGGCCTTCTTGAAAAAGTCCTCGGAAAAATCGACCGCGCCGTTCGCCGTTTTCGGGATATTGTCCAGGGGCAGGGTTGTGACCTGAAACATCTCGCCTCTCCCCTCGCAGTCAGCGTTGGTCAGCAGCGGGGTGTGCACATAGACGAAGCCGCGCCGCTGAAAGAAGTTGTGGATCGCGTCGCAAACGACACTGCGCACGCGAAAGACCGCCGCAAAGGTGTTGGTGCGCGGGCGCAGGGTCTGTTGCGTCCGCAGATATTCCAAACTGTGGCGCTTTTTCTGCATGGGATAATCGACCGGGCAGTTGCCCAGCATATGCAGCGCGTTCGCATGAATTTCAAACGCCTGCTGTGCGTTGGGCGTCAAAACCAATTCGCCCTCCACGCGGACGGCGCAGCCCGTGCGCACGGGCTCGGTCTCCAGACCCGCTTCATAGGTGAAGGGCAGCGCGGGATCATAGACTATTTGCGCGGATGCGAAGCTCGTGCCGTCGTTCAGCTCGATAAAGCATACATTTTTCCCGCTGCGCGCGGTGCGCACCCAGCCGCCGATGCAAATTTGCCCCGCGTATTTTTCAGGACAGCGTAGTATTTCCCTTAATGTGATCATGAATTCATCCTTACAGCATACATTGTTCCATGCATATTCTAACACAGCAAAGGCCGCTTGGCAATGCGGACATGTGCTTTTTTACATGCAACGCTTCTTCGCAAACTATGTGAACATTTTTACTTATCATGTGACAAAGCGTGCCGCGCGTGGTAATATATACGATGCGGGGATTCCACGTAAGACTTCCCGCGAAAGCAAAGAAAAGGAGCGTAAAGGGTCTTTGTCTTTCTCGAATATTCTGGATACCCTCGCCAGCGGGCTCGCGCAGTTCCGCTGGACGGACGCGCTGGACATCATAGTCATCGCGTTTTTGCTGTATAAGCTGATCATGTGGACGCGGGGTACGCAGGCCTTTGAAGTGCTCAAGGGCATAGGCCTGCTGCTGATCTTCTCCGTGCTGGCACGCCTGCTGCAAATGCCGGCCCTCGGGTTTCTGTTGGAATCCATTTTAAGCTCCGGCTCCATCATCATCGTCCTGTTTATCCTCTTCCAAACCGAGATACGCCGCGTGCTGGAACGCATAGGGCGCAGCGGCAAGACGCTGACGGGCGTCTTGTCCGAGGGCAGCATGGGCCTGCGGGCGGAGGATTTCTCGCGCGATATCCAGGCAAGTATACTGCGGCTCTCGCGGCGCCGCGTGGGCGCGCTGATCGTCTTTGAAATGCATACGGGCCTTTCCGATATCATGGAGACGGGTACGCGCATAGACGGCCAGCTCTCGGGCGCGCTGCTCGAAAACATATTCGAACCGAACACGCCCCTGCACGACGGCGCGGTCATCGCCAAGGGCGACCGCCTGTTGGCGGCGGCCTGCTATCTGCCTCTGTCGGACGATACGGAACTCTCCCGCGAATTGGGTACGCGCCACCGCGCCGCCGTGGGCGTCTCCTCCGTGTCCGACGCAATCGTCCTGATCGTCTCCGAGGAGACGGGTGCCATCAGCATGGCGCAGGACGGCAAGCTGGTGCGCTATTTGGATGCGTCCGCTCTGCGCAATATATTGGAGAATCTCTATTTGAAACAGAACGGCGCGGGCGGGGGACTGCGCAAGGCAGGAAATAACGGCGGAAGGGGGAAGAAAAATGGCAAGCAATAATATATTCAGGCGAACGGGCGCGTCCCTCCTCAACGCGTGCAAAAAGAACTGGTGGGTTATGCTGCTCTCCGCCGTGTTCGCCCTGCTCCTGTGGGGCTATGTGATGGCGGGTCTGAATCTGCCGCGGCAAAAGACGGTCAACCGCGTGCCCATCACGCTCACCGGCATGTCGGATTTGCATTCCCGTAATCTCATCGTCGTCAACTGGGATAATCCCACCACCAGCGTAGCCGTCAATGCCGAAATCAATCGACACAGCAGCATAGACGCCAGCCGCATCGACTGCACGGTCAACCTGAACAAGATTATGGAACCCGGCATATACAACCTGCCTGTCGAGAGCGAGGTGCAGTCGCGTATGGGGGAAGTGGTTTCGCGGAACCCCGCTTTCGTGCGCGTAGAGGTGGATGTGCTGCGCGATAAATTAGTTCCGGTGCAGCTGAAAACCGTTGGCGAATTGCCGGAGGGCTATGACGTACAGGAACAGTCCCTGTTGCGCGATAACGTGACCCTGCAGGGTGCGGACAGATATATATCCCCCGTCTCCCGCGCGGAAGCGGTCGTCGATCTGACCGAGCGCACCGATGACTTCAGCGGTTCCGTCGTCCTCGTTTTCTATAACAGCGCGGGCGAAGAGGTGGAGGTCATCACCGCCAACGGGCAGGCGCCGACGATGATTGCGAATATCAATATCAGTGCCTTCCGCGAGGTACCCGTGCTTGTCAACGCGCAGGCGCCGGATGAGACGCTTTTTGTCACCAAAACCACGCCCTCGTTGGAGCGGGTGGTCATCTATGGCAAACCCGAAGACCTGGATCTGATTGAACAGGTGGAGACCGAATATTTTGAGATACCGGGCGAATTGACCCACGCAACGAAGACCGTGACGCTGATCACCCCGCCGAACGTGACCCTGAAGACCACACAGGTCTCGGTCTCCATCAATGTGAGCGAGAAGATCTATACAAAAATCTTTGAAGTAACGGTGGACGTCCGCAACATCGGGAGGGGCCTGCAGGTGCCGGAAGACTTCGACGGCACAGTGACCGTGACCGTGAGCGGCAACAAGGCGCAGATGGAGGGACTGACGATAGACGAGATCATCGCCGTCCTCGACGCCAAGGGCCTGGACGCGGGCGAGCATGAACTTGTGGTGGCCTATGAACCCATACGCAAGCGCCCGGATCTGATCATTATCTTCAGCCCCGAAACCTTGCTCCTGCTCCTGCTGCCGAGCTAAACCCATGCGGCAGAGCGTGATACGCATCCCTGCCGTCAAACAGGCGTTGTCCCTGCCGGACAGCGCCTTTATTGATGCGCTGGCAAGGCGCTGCAAAGTGGTCCCCGCGCAGATATGCAACCTGAAAATCCTGCGCCAGTCGGTCGACGCGCGGGACAAAAACGATATTTTTCTGATGACGGAATCGGAATTTACCTGCGATGAAAAAACCGCGCAAAAACTGCTGGCCGACAAAACCTTGCAGGCAAAGCTTGTGAAAGAGGAAAAACGAGACCCGCTCTGCCCCGGCAATGAGACCCCGCGCGGGCGCGTTGTGGTGGCGGGGCTGGGGCCGGGCGGGCTGTTCGCGGCATACCTCTTGGCCAAAATGGGCTATGCGCCGCTGGTTCTCGAGCGCGGCAGGCCCGTTGCGGAACGCGTGGCGGACGTCGAAAGCTTTTGGCGCGGCGGCGCGCTGCAAGACGAGAGCAACGTCGCCTTCGGCGAGGGCGGCGCGGGTACCTTTTCGGACGGCAAACTGACCACGCGCATCAAGGACGCACGCGCGGAAGATGTATTGGATATCCTGGTCGCCTGCGGCGCGCCGGCGGATATACGAATCCGCGCCAAGCCGCATATAGGCACGGACAAACTGCGCGAAGTCGTGCCCGCCCTGCGGCGGGAGATCGCCCGTCTGGGCGGCGAGATTCGCTTTTCCGCAAAATTATCGGATATCTTTGTGCAGGACGGCGAATTGCGCGCCGTAGAAATCCTGCAAAACGGCGGCACGGAGCGCGTGGAATGCGCCGCACTGCTGCTGGCGACGGGGCAGGCGGCGCGGGATACCTATCGTATGTTGTTCAATCGGGGCGTGCAAATGTCGCCCAAGGCCTTCGCCCTCGGCGTGCGCGCCGAGCATCCGCAGACGTGGTTGGACGCGGCGCAATACGGCAGCTTCGCCGGGCATCCGCGTCTCGGCGCGGCGGAATACCGTCTCACAGGGCAGGGAGCGGGCCGCGGCGTCTATTCCTTCTGCATGTGTCCGGGCGGGCAGGTTGTCGCGGCGGTTTCGGCGCAGGGGCAACTGGTCGTCAACGGCATGAGCAACCGCGCCCGCGACGGCCAAAACGCTAACGCCGCGCTCGTGGTGCAAATAACACCCGCCGATTTCGCAGAGCCAAACAACCCGCTCTCCGGTCTCGCGTTCTGCGAGCACTGGGAAAATATCGCTTATAAAGCGGGCGGGAACAACCATTTCGCCCCCGCCCAGCGCATGGAGGACTTCCTCGCCGGGCGCAAAAGCAGGGGCTTCGGCAGCATCGCTCCAAGCTATGCCCCCGGCGTCAACCCCTGCAATCTGTGGGACTGCCTGCCGCCCTTTGCGGCGCAGGCTTTGGCCGAAGCTCTACCCGGCTTCGCCCGCCAAATCCGCGCCAACGGTCTCAATTTCGCCATGCCTGACGCCGTCCTGACCGCCATCGAGAGCCGCACCAGCGCGCCCCTGCGCATAGACAGACTCCCGAACGGGCAATCCACTTCCACTCGTAACCTCTATCCGGTCGGCGAAGGCGCGGGATACGCCGGCGGCATCGTCTCCGCTGCGGTGGATGGATTGCGAGCGGCGGAGCAAATTATTTCCAAATTTGCGTCATCCATGCGATAAAAACCCGGCATACCTGTCGTATAACTTGAAACTTTCCGCCTTTACACGCTTTTCTCATTCCGAATATGGTATAAAGGGTGCATGAAACGCAACTGTATTTTCGCGCTTGCACTGCTTTTGGCGATTCCCCTGTTCGGGAGCGCTCCCGTTGCCGCGGCCGAGGAACCCACGGTTCGCGTTCTCCTGTCCACGGGTACGCCCGCGAGCATCAATATCACATTGACGGGCAGCTATAAGGTGGGCAACACCTCCCTTTCGGGCGGCACGCTGACGGCGTCCTATTCCGGCGGGAAGATCAAACTGACCCATTCGAGTGCGGGCACCTTGACGACCGAGACCAACCCTCGCCTTGTGCGCGTGGGGGCGACGGCGAAAGTCACCTTGCCGCATACTTCGGGCAGTCGCTCTTACCTCGGCGATCTGGTCTTCAATCCCAGCGGCACGGGCGTACAAGTCATCAACCACGTCCCCCTGCGCGCCTATCTCTATGGTGCGGTGGATGGGGAACTCTCCGCATCCGAGCGCATAGAAGTCATCCGCGCCCAGGTGCTGATGAGCAAGGGCTTCGCGCTCGTGGAAGCGGCATCCAACCAAAGCCGCGCCTACGACTTGGGCGACACCAGCTCCTCGCAAATCTATCTCGGCATAACGGACGCGACGCGCATCATAGCCGCCGTGGACGAACTGTGGGAGCAGACCCTGTATTACAACAACACGGTTTTGGTGAAGACGCATTACGGCGCGGCCAACGGCGGCGTGGTGCTCACGCCAAAACTTCGCTGGGGCGGTACGACGGCCTATGAAAACGCCTATTCCCATCGCTATGATCCCTTCGACCTGTCGGCGAACGGCAACAGCGTCGTCCTGCCCATCGATGGCGGCAACCCCTCGCAGATGAACACGGTTCTGTATAACTATCTCTTGAACCGCGCGACGGCAGCCATCTCCGGCACGGCGAAGGATATCGTCAAGATTACGGATATCGTCGGCATCGACGCATCCGGCGCGAATATGAGCCTGCCCACGAGTTCGCTGGCGCAGACGGCCTGCAAAATCAGCATGCAGGTCTCCCGCACGAGCGGTGCGGACGTCACTTGCACCGTCACCGTCAACTATGCCGATCTCCTTGCGGCGGGGATTTCCGCCACGGGCAGCCTGCGCTATGTCGCGCCCGTTGGCAGCGGCAAATGGCACATCGTCTATGGCCTGCCCTCCGGCCCGCGCGTGGGCGTATCGCACAAGGGCGCGCAGAAGATGGCGGATTTGGGCTATAATTACGCGGAAATCCTGAAATTCTATTATCCGGGCGCGACCATCAAGGACGGCAACGGCAACAATATCAACGTCACGACCGACCTCTCCACCGAAGCCGTCGTCGCCCGTGCCTACCCGCCCCAGGCGCCGCTGGTGCCGCAGTGGTATGGCTATTGCAACGCGACGGAGGTCAATTTCCGAACGGGGCCGGGCACAAGCTATCCAAGTCTCCTGAAAATGAGCAAAAACGACCCGCTCGAACTGTATTCCCGAACCGGGGACTGGTATCACGCCAAACACCTGCCTACCGGGACCATCGGCTATGTCTTTGCCACCTATGTAACCATCACGGGCAATCCGACGCCGACACCTACACCGACGCCGACACCCACACCTACGCCTACGCCGACACCCACGCCAACACCGACCCCAACACCAACGCCGACACCCACCCCCAAGCCCACGGCAACGCCGACCCCGACCCCGGATATCCGGCCGGGCTGTCCGGGGGATGTAAACGGCGACAATATGCTTACAGCCGCAGACGCCGCGCTCGTACTGCGCTATCTGGCGGATCTGAGCGTGTTCAATCCCGCGCAGTTGGCAGCGGCGGATTTCAACGGCGACGGCAAAATCACCGCGGCGGACGCGGCGGCGATACTGCGGCAGCTGGCGCTTGGGTAGGAGACAGGGGACAGGCTCTGCAAGCGATAAATCAAAAAGCGGCGCTTTGTGCCGCTTTTCTGGTATTCGCTCATTTTTTTGTAATTCGGGGTTGTACACGCATGAAACTACTCCGGCTTCGGGGCTTCCACCGGGCAGACGCCGGCGCAGACGCCGCAGTCGATGCACTTGTCGGGGTCGATCACATATTGGCTGCTTCCCTCGGAAATGGCTTCGGTGGGACATTCCGGCGCGCAGGCGCCGCAGCTGATGCATTCGTCGTGAATGATGTGGGGCATAATCTTTTCCTCCTTCTTTAGATGCGGATATTATACCAAGCCGCGCGATATTTGGCAAGAGATATACGCCGCGTCCCGGTTACGCAATACCAGCGTGGTACCGCGCACGGCATAGGCACGCGGGGAACGACCGGGCGCGGCCAAAAGGCAGCGTATCCCCTCGCCGGGCGCAAGGCCAAAGGAAAGCAGCCGCGCCGCAAAGACGGGGTCTTCGGGCAGGGCTGCGATGCGGGCGTTGTCTCCGATTTTCAAATCGTTTAGGGTTTGCATGGGATAGAGTATGCCGAACGCGGGAAAGCTGCCCCCTATTCCTCCTCCGAAGGCAATTGCAGTTGCCAAGTCCCCGGCATTTCATCTTCCGCCCCTTCTTTCGGCGGCACATGCAGTTCCCAGGTTCCGAAGTCTATGGTTTTGCTTTTCTTCCAAACGTAAAAACCGTAACCGGGTATCATGGCGGCGACCTGATAATGAGAGGACCAAGAGAGGATCGAAAGCTCATCATAATTGTCAAATCGGATTCTTTGCTCCATAATTTCACCCAGCAGCGCATACTGAATGGCCACAATGACAGCGTAAATGAAGAAGAGCCCAAGCAGCAGTGCAGCCCAGATCATTTCGACACCTCCCTCCGAAAGTTTCTACTGTTCGCCCTCTGCCTTCTCCTTCACGGACGCGTTATGCTTGCTTTTCGACCAAAGCAAAAGCCCCAGACCGGGGATCAGGTTTATTCCTCCGTTGCAAACGGTATGCCGCATTCAAAGCAGACGCTCCGGTTGGCGCGCTGTACCTGCCCGCAGTTGGGGCAGGTACAGGCGCCGTTTTCGATTTTTGGGATGACAACCTTGTCCGCGTATTGGAATCTTGCGCCGCATTCTTTGCAGGATCGTATACCCGCTGGCTGTTCTGTATTGCAGAGCGGACAACGGAGCTTGCCCGCGCCTGCCGCGGAAGGAATGACAGTTTTTTCAGAGTTTCTTTTGACCTTTGGAATCGCGGCGGGAGGGCGCGGCAATTCATTCAAACGCCTTTCCAAAGCCGCTATGCGATCTTCCAATTCGTAAATTCTTTTGCGCAGGAAATACGGACTGTTGAAAAAGAAAGCCCATTCTTTAGAATCCCCGTTTCCCATGGCAGCGCCCTCCTATTCTTCTCTTTTCACCGCAGCCGCGATAAAGTTCGCACCGCATTTGAAGCAGTATTTCCTGCCGGTAAGCTGCTTGGCCTCGCAGAGCGGGCAATAGCACTGGGCTCCCTCTATTTTTGGGGTTACGAGTCGGTGCGCGTTTTCCTGCCCACCAGGCGCGTTGGCAGCGACCGAACCTTTCGCGGGTGCGGGTTCGCGATTTGGCGCAGGGGTTTTTTCAAACTGCGCCTTGCATGTCAGACATTCCGTCTTCGTTGCGCGTTGCCGCTGCCCGCAGAGCGGGCAGCGGAACATGCCTTTGCCATCCAAAAGCGGTTGAATCCACTGGTTCGAATGGTCGGGGGCAAGCGGGCGTCTCTTATATTGTATCCAACGATAGATACCCAGTCCCGGCACAAGGGCGGCGAGGAAATAACGCGCTACATGCCCTTTGGCAGATTGGTAGTCGCTGTAATCCCGGATGGTGATCGGGTCAAAATGCTCTTCCATGGACGCGCGCAGCATAAGCTGCTGCACAAGAACAAGGATGATATACCCAATCGGTAAAAGGATAGCCAAGACAGGCACAATAACACCTCCTCTCTATGGATACTGCATGCAGGCCTATTCGGCATCTGCAACAAACTTCGCGCCGCATTTATAACAGTATTTCCGCCCGGTAAGCTGTTTGGTCTCGCAGAGCGGGCAATAGCATTGGACGTCCTCTATTTTGGGGGTTACGGACCGGTGCGCGTTTTTTTGCCCAGACGGCGCGTTGGCACCGGAAGCTCCCACTTGCGTCGAGGGCATAGGATTTGCGGGCTTGCGATATATCGGGGGAGGCGACTCCCAGGTCTTGCTCCGTTTCCAAAGGATGATGCCCAGTCCGGGGATTGTGGCGGCCAGGTTGAAGACGAACAGCCAGAGGAAGAGGGCGACGCCGCTGTCGCCCTCCCGTTTCGTCATGCGATAGGCAGAACCATATGCCATGAATGTCTGCAAAAACACTACAATGGCATAGGCGAAGGATAAGATGTAAAGTAAAAACTCCATCCCTCTACTCCTCCTCGCCCAGCACCTCATCCAGCGTGGGGGGAGCGCCCATTCCCATAAATTTGCCGATAATATCCTTCACGTCCAGGCCCAGGGTGCGCTTGCTGATCTCGTTGATCTGGCTGATTTTGTCGACGCCGCCCTGAATCATCTTGGTGGAGGAATCGCCGTACATCACGATGCTGTCCACATTGGAGATGGGCTCGCTGACGGCGCGCGCGATCTCGGGCAGCTTGGCAAAGTACATATCGAGGATGGAGGCCGTCTGCATCTTGGCCTGCGCTTCGGCCTTCTTCTCCAGCGCTTCCGCTTCGGCGAGACCCTTCATACGTATGGCTTCCGCTTCCGCTTCGGCCTTGATGCGCACGGCGCGGGCTTCGGCCTCGGCGATTTGCTCGATGCGGTATTTCTCCGCGTCGGCCTGCTTGCGCACAACCGCGTCCAAATCCTTTTCTTTGAGCGCAATCTGCTTCTCTTTCAGTTCGATTTCCTTCTCGGCCCTGGCGGTCTGCGCGAGCACCTCCGTCTCGTTCACTGTGCGAAGCTGCGCGTTCGCCTGGATCTGATAGGCCGCATCCGCCTTCGCCTTTTCGGCGTCGGATTCCTGCTTATAGGCCGCCGACTTGACTGCCAGTATCTTCTGCTGTTCGGCAATGTTGGCGTCCGCCGCGGCACGGGCATGCGCGCCCTCTTCGTCCGCCTTGGCCTGCGCGATTTTGATATCCCTCTCGCTGTCGGCGCGGGAGATGGCTGCGGTCTTCTGGATGGAGACGAGGTTATCGATACCCAGGTCGTCGATGGCGTGCTGGTTGTCGGAAATGTTCTGCACGTTGAAGGATACGATTTCGAGGCCCAGCGCATAGATATCGTCCACCGCGTTCTTCTGGATCTTCTCCGAGAAGAGCTGCTTGTTGGTGACGAGGTCGGTCAGCTTCATCTGCCCGGTGATCTCACGCATATTGCCCGAGAGCACCTCCTGCGCGTTGACGCCGATGTCCTTTTTGTTCATGTTCAGGAAGTGCTGCGCCGCCAATTGGATGCGCCCGGCTTCCTTGCTGATCTTGACGTTGGCAACCGCGTCCACGTTCACGTTGATGTAGTCCGAGGTCGGGATATCCGACGCGCGGATATCCAACTGAATGATGGACAGGTTCAGCTTGTCGATCCGCTCCAAGAACGGAACGGCGAAGCCCGCCTTGCCGATCAACACCTTCGGCTTCCTGCGCAGGCCCGAAATGATCAGCGCCTTATCGGGCGGCGCTTTGCGATACGAGATCAGCAGGATAAACAGAACTACAACAGCTACAATGATTCCCCAGCCCAATGGTCCCATGTGAATGCCCTCCTCTTGTTTGTTTTATATACGCCCCGGGGGGTTCGTATTATTATTGATTTTCCGATTCTGTTTGCATATGTCATTTTAGCACGAAAAAGGGAAAAAGAAAAGGGACGCGAGACCACTGATAGTGAATAGTTGCACCGTGCTACTAAAAATAGAAATGCCGGCGGCATTTCTACAATAACTCTTAACTCTAAACTTTTAACTCTTAATTAAAACAACAACGACACCAAGCCCACAATCACCGAAAACCCGATCCCGTAGACCAGCACAGGCCCGGCGAGGGAGAAGAGCTTTGCGCCCACGCCCATCACCAAGCCCTCCGAGCGGTATTCCATGGCGGGCGCGGCAATCGCGTTCGCAAAGCCCGTGATCGGTACGACCGTACCCGCGCCCGCATAGGAGCCTAATTTGTCATACCAGCCGAAGGCCGTTGTGAGGTCCGCGAGGAAGATCAGCGCGACGGGTACAAAGGCACTGGCCGCGTCCTCGCTCCATAAAAATACATACTGCGCGAGATCCGAAAGCCCCTGCCCCAGCACGCAGATCAGCCCGCCCACCCAAAGTGCGCGGCACATATTGCGCAGTGTGCGACTCTTGGGCAGGTTCTTTTTGACCGTCTCGCGATATTTTTTCGCGTCAAACTGCGCGCTGCTCACGCTTTTTCGCCTTTGACGGCGGGTATCGAAAAAAACACCTCGCGGTCGGCGGGCAAACTATGGCCGCCGCCCCCGTGCAGAGCAATCTCATAAAACTTCGTTCTGTGTGGCATAAATTTATTCCTCCCTGTAACCCGTATACTGCGTTTGATCTGCCGGGCCCGCCTGCGCAGGCGCGAACGCGCGAAATATGCCCGCCATTGCAAGCGTAAACAGGAGGAGACCGAATAAAATGAACCAGTTTGTCGCACGCAAGGCAAAGCTCCTCTCGTATTGATGGGAGCAGTATGCCCTGTGGAATTGGGTTTCATACAAGGGACTTATTTGCCGAAGAGCCGCCGCACTTCCCCGGCCATATATAAACTGCCGATCACGCAGACAACGCCGTCTTTACCCGCCGCGTCCATGGCAAGCCGCACGCCCGCTTCCACGCTCTCCGCGCAGAGAACATTTTCACAATACCGACGCATCCGGTCTGCCAGCGTCGCGGCGCAGAGGGCGCGGGGATAATCGGTCGCAATGGCATACATGGCTACAGCGTGGGGGGCAAGGGGTGCAAGCATACCGTCAATATCCTTATCCGCCATCAGGCCGATTACAAAATGATATTTCCGGTTCGGGTAGCCCGCCAGCAGGGACGCCAGCGCCGCCTGCACGCCGTGGGGGTTATGCCCGCCATCCAGAATCACGGTGGGGTTCGCATGCAGGGTCTCAAAGCGCGCGGGCCAGCGCGTCTGCGCCAGGCCCCGGACAACGGCTTCTTCGGGGATAGAAATTCCCTTATCCCGCAAAATCGCAACGCATTGCAGCACCAGCGCGGCGTTTTTCCGCTGATACGCGCCCTGCAAGCCGAGGGTATATTTTTCGCTGTCATACAGACTGAAATCTGTTTTATACAGAACGGCCCCGCGCGCCGCGCAGACCTCTGCGAACACAGTCTCGGCTTCCGCGTTTTCGCCATAGATCACCACGGTCCCGCCGGGCTTGATGATGCCCGCCTTCTCGGTCGCGATCTCGCGCATCGTATTCCCCAAACTCGCCGTATGGTCGAAGCCCATCGCGGTGATCACGGCCAAGAGCGGCGTGTCGATCACGTTCGTCGCATCCAAACGCCCGCCCATGCCCACCTCGATCACGACATAATCGCAATTTTCCCGCGCAAACCAGAGCAGGGAGACCGCGCAGAGCAGTTCAAACTCCGTCGGTCTGTCGGCCATCTGCTCGGCGTGGGCCTTCACCGTCTCCATCGCACAGAGCAGCGCGGCGTCGCCTATGGGCGTGTTGTTGATTTGGAAGCGCTCGGCAAACTCGTTCACATAGGGCGAGGTATGCAGGCCGACCTTATAGCCCGCCGCGCACAGGATATGCGAAAGCATCGCGCAGGTGCTGCCCTTGCCGTTCGTACCCGCGACATGGATGCAACGCAGGCTCTTCTGCGGATCCCCCATGCGGCGCAGCAATTCCGTGATGCGGCTTAGCCCCAAACGGCTGCCGCGCCACGAAACGGATGCGAGATATGCGTGGAATTCTTCGTAGGTCATATCCGCCCCCTACCCCTCAATCTTCCTCCGCACCAACGGCGTCAGGGTCAGGGCCAGCGGTATGGTCAGCGCCAGCTCTGCCGCGCCCTGCAGCGCCGTGAAGGGTAGGCGGGCGGCCAGCACCGCTTCCCAGGGCGTCTCGGTCAAGAGGTGCAGGGCATAGGGCTTGATGCCCACCTCGCAAATCAGCAGGGAGATAATAATTGCGGGAATCACGCGCCAAAAGCGGCGTTTGCGCCCGGACAGCAGCGCGACGATTGCGCCCAAGAGCGTCGGCGCAAGCGAGAGCGGCGCAAACCAGCCCAAGGAGGAGACCAAGGTCGCCCCCAAGAAGTCCGCCGCAAAGCCCACCGCCGCGCCCCAGAGCGGCCCCAGCCAAAGCCCGGCCAGCAGGATCGGCACATTGCCCAAATGCAGGCGTATGGCGGGGGAGAGCTGCAAAGATAATACCCGCGTCAGAACAATGCTGATCGCGCAGAGCAGGGCCGCATAAACCAAGCGTCTCAATTGCTTCAAGGCGCATACTCCTTTTCGGTCGTAAATGTGATATTCACCCCATCGAGCCGCGTGATAATCCAGCCCTGATAGAGCGTGATATAGATGTTGCTGTCCAAAATGCCGAGGTCGCGCAGGCGCTGCATAATCACCACGTCGGGGTTATCGTGCTTCGCGGAACAGCTGATCAGCGCGTAAACGGGATTGACGGCCCACAGGAAATTCTTGCTTGTGCTGGATTCGGAGCTGTGATGCGCCAGCTTCAGCACATCGGCCGCCAATTCCGATGGGTCGGTCAATGCGGCGAGTATCGCGTTCTCCGCCGGGCGCTCGGCGTCGCCCGTGAGCAGGATGGAGGTGGTGCCATATTCGGCCTTCATCACGATGCTCGTATCGTTGGGATTCTTGTATGTCATCCCCTCAATCGGCGAATATACGGTGAAATCAACGCTGCTGTCCCACGCGTCGAGCACGGCGTCGTCCCCGAAATACAGCTGATGATCCGGCCAGCCCATGTTTGCGATGGCGGCCAGCAGATTTTTATACATCTTGGTATCGCTGCCCGCATTCGCCGCGGGGCGCAGATAGCAGCCCACCTCAAACTTGCCGCTCTCGAGCACCTTCTGCATGCCGCCTATATGATCGGCGTGCTTGTGCGACTGCATCACGATATCCAAGCGCGCAATCCCGAGGTCCTCCAGATAGGGGATGATCACGTTCTCCGCGCCCACATCCCCCGCGTCCAATAGCATGGTCGCGCCCTGTGGGGAAATGAGGATGATCGCGTCCCCCGCGCCCACATCGAGCATATGCACCTGCAAAGTGCCGTCGGCATAGGCCGGCAGATCCCCAAACTTCGGCGCGGGCGTATCCTGCGGCGCGTCCGTAGGCGCCAAGGTCGCGGTTGCGGTCGCCGTCGGCGGGGCCTGCGCAACGGTATAACCGTCAAACAGTTCGGGATGGTTCTGCGCATAGATAAGGAACGCAACAAGCGCGATGGAGACCAAAACAACGAGCAGGATAAGCAGCAAATTCTGCTGCTGTTTTTTTGTCAATTTCTTTTTCATGCGGGTATTATAGCAGGTTTTTGGGGTCTATGGTAGTAGTATACCACGATATCTAAACCTGTATGGTCAAGCGGTATAAACACGAATCTAAGTTTTAGCGCCTTTTCGCGCTGTTGCTGGTTATCCTTTTTTCGCGTTGCTACAATCCCCATCAAAAAGGGGACATAAAACATGAACACCTACGCCTACATCCGCGTCAGCAGCGCCGACCAGAACGAAGCCCGCCAACTCCACGCCCTGCGGCAGCTCCAAATTCCGCCCGCCCAAATCTACAGCGACAGGCAAAGCGGCAAAGACTTCGACCGCCCGCAGTACAAAAAGCTGGTGAAAAAGCTCCTCCCCGGCGACCTGCTGGTCGTCCCAAGCATTGACCGCCTTGGCCGCAACTACGAGGAAATTCAAAGCCAGTGGCGCACCCTCACCAAGGAGATGGGCGTGGACATCTGCGTGCTGGACATGGATACCCTGGACACGCGCCGCGAAAAGAGCCTGACGGGCACGCTGATTGCCGACCTGACCTTGCAGCTGCTCTCCTTCGTGGCGCAAAACGAGCGGGAAAGCATACGCAAACGCCAGGCTGAGGGCATCGCGGCGGCCCGCCTGCGCGGCGTGCATCTGGGCCGCCCTATCCAAAAGCCCCCCGAAGACTTCGCCGATCTGGTGAAGCTCTGGGAGCGGGGCATGCTGCCCCTGCCGGAATTGTTATCGCGTACGGGCCAAAAGGAAGCCACATTTTACAGGCGCCTGTCGGAATATAGAGCGGAGAAAGAGGAACATTGAACTATCAAAAGGTGTACCTTATGATAGTGGATGATTCCCGTAAAATATACACCTAAATCGCATTTCTTGTCAAGCAAGTTCTATAATTCTTGGAAAAATATCCGCCAATTCAATTAAAAACCTCGCCGAAAAGACAACTATCAGAACCTACACCTTCTGATAGTTCATATGAACGTAAATAGAAGAAAGAAGGCATCGGAAAATGAAAAAGTTCTTAGCTCTCACCCTCGCCCTCCTGCTCCTAACCCTCGCCGCCTGCGCGGATACGCCCAAGGAAGCACAGACCAACACCGCCCCGCCCGCCGAGGCCACGGCGGAGCCCACAGCCGTGCCGACCGAAGAGCCTACGCCCGAACCAACCGCAACACCTATACCATGGATAGAACCGATTGGACTCCGTGATTTGGCTAAAGCGGCGGGAGATTCGATTAGAACTGTAGATGATTTGGGGTTTTACAATGGATATAACAAAACAATTTCTTCCATCGACGTATACTATAAAAATGCATATTGCATGTACACACTGCCAGATGGGCTTGGTTGTTGGAATGGTCCCGTTTCCGCCGAAAAGCCCGGTCTAGCAATATCATCAACTTGGACCTTTCCGGAAGGCCGTATAGAGATTGCGATTTCGGAAATCATGAAATCTTATATTTATGATGAAACCGACAGCGATCTAACGAAAGCACTTCTCAACGGTATTGAGAACACGAGTGATGAGGAATGGCTTGATTTACTGTCCGTCAAATCTGCGTTATTGCCTGAACACACAAGCATAGACGGCTGTCCTGCGATCATATTCATCGTGGAAACAGAAAGTCTCTTGCTAATGAAGTGCGTGATTGATACTCCCGAGAGCACGGTTTTGCTTCAATGGTTCGTTCTGGGGATACCATTATTATCTGAGGAAGCCCTTCCTTATGTGTCGATTCAAACAGTGAGAGATTTTTTCAACAACGTCCGAATCCTACCGAAAGGGGAGACGTAGGGGGCACTGCAATCGCCCCTTGCGCGACTTCGGGGTTATCGGTGTGAACTGCCGATTCACAATCCTACCCATCAAAATCGCACCGAACACGGTGGCATTTAGGCTCTCGGCAAGACTGCGCATGGACATGCGATAGGGGTGCGATTTTATCGCGCCCTGCAACTCTCTAACACTCACTCAAACCGGGCAGCCTTTGACTCCATCAGGGCGCGATTTATCGCGCCCCTACACAAGAATCCAAACACCCCGACATCCCGTGAATACGCGCATTCCATGAACCGCGAAAAGCGCGAAAAGACGCGAAAGGGAACCGTCTTCAATTAGAGTTTTCATATCTTTCGTGCTTTTCCTTTTTCAGTGTTCGTCAACTTTATGTTGTCGCGAAGTACTACACTTCCAACACCCCCATTAAAAACGCCCCCGTATAGCTCCCGTCAAACGCCGCCACCTCTTCCGGCGTGCCCGTGCATACGATTTGCCCGCCCTCGTCGCCGCCCTCGGGGCCGAGGTCGATGATATGATCCGCCGTCTTGATCACGTCGAGGTTGTGCTCGATGACCAGTACGGTGGAACCGCTGTCGGCCAAGAGGTGGAGCACTTGCAGCAGACGGCTGACATCGTCCGCGTGCAGGCCCGTGGTCGGCTCGTCGAGGATATAGAGCGTGCGGCCCGTGTTGCGGCGGGAGAGTTCGGATGCCAATTTCACGCGCTGGGCTTCGCCGCCGCTGAGCTGGGTGCTGGGCTGGCCCAATTTCACATAGCCCAAGCCCACGTCAAAGAGGGTTTGCAGCTTGTTTTTCAGGCGGCTCTGACTGCCGAAAAAGGTCAAGGCTTCCTCAATGGTCATTTCTAAAATCTCGTGGATATTCTTGCCCTTATAGCGCACCTCGAGGGTTTCGCGGTTGTAGCGCTTGCCGCGGCAGACCTCGCAGGGGACATAGATATCCGGCAAAAAGTGCATCTCAATCTTCTGGATACCGTCGCCGCCGCAGTGTTCGCAGCGCCCGCCCTTGACATTGAAGCTGAAGCGCCCCGGCCCATAGCCGCGCATCTTCGCGTCGGGCGTCTGCGAAAACAGTTCGCGGATCAGGTCGAACAGCCCCACATAGGTCGCGGGGTTGCTGCGCGGTGTGCGTCCGATGGGGCTTTGGTCGATATCCACCACCTTGTCCAACGCGGCAATGCCGTCTATGCCGTCGTGCGGGCCCGCAACACTGTTTGCGCGGTTCAGACTGCGCAACAGGGATTTCTTGATGATCTCGTTGACCAAACTGCTCTTGCCGCTGCCCGAGACACCCGTAACACACACAAATTTCGCCAGAGGGATGTCCACTGTGATATTTTTCAGGTTATTCGCGCGCGCATTGCGCACCGTCAGGATATTCCCGCTGCCCGCGCGCCGCGCGTTGGGGATATCTATTTTCTTTACGCCCGAGAGATAGAGCCCCGTCAGAGAATCGGGGTTGTCCATCACCTCCTGCGGCGTACCCTGCGCCACAACCTGGCCGCCGTGCGTGCCCGCGCCGGAACCGATGTCCACCAAGTAGTCTGCACTGCGCATGGTCTCTTCGTCGTGCTCCACGACAATGACCGTATTGCCCAAATCGCGCAGACCCTTCAAGGTCGTGATCAGCTTCTGATTGTCCCGCTGGTGCAGGCCTATGCTCGGCTCGTCCAATATATACAGCACGCCCACCAAGCCGCTGCCTATCTGCGTTGCAAGGCGTATGCGCTGGGCCTCGCCGCCCGAAAGCGTGCTTGCGGCGCGCGACAGGGTGAGATAGCCCAAGCCTACGTTTTCCAAAAAGCCCAGTCGCGCGCCCAATTCGCGCAACAGCGGCGCGGCGATGATACTGTGCGTCTGCGACAGGCGCAAGTCCGCCAGGTGAGCGCGCGCGGAGAGCACGGGAAGGGCGGAGAGCTCCGCCAGATTCATACCGCCCACAGTCACCGCGCGGCTCTCCTTTTTCAACCGCTGCCCCCGGCAGAGCGGGCAGGGCTTCATGGACATATGCGCCTCAATCTCGCGCTTGCTGTATTCGCTCTGCGTTTCCTTATAGCGCCGCTCCAAATTGGGAACCAGTCCCTCAAACACGCCCCACCAGGTGCCGCCCTCATAGTGCAGCTCCAACTTTTCCTTTTTGGAGCCGTATAACAGGGCATCCTTCGTCGCCTCTGGCAGCTCGCGGAAGGGGGTTGTCAGCTCCCCGCCATAGCGCCGCGTCAGCGCGTGGAAATAGGTACCCGTAAAGCTGCTCTCGTTCGTGCTCTTCCAGCCGTTCACCGTCACCGCGCCCTCGGACAGGCTCTTGCCTTGGTCGGGGATAATCAAATCGGGGTCAATCTTAAACAGATTGCCCAAGCCGCTGCATTCGGGGCAGGCACCGAAGGGGCTGTTGAAGGAAAACGCGCGCGGCGTCAGCTCCTCCAAGGATACGCCGCAGTCCGCGCAGGCGTAGTTTTGGGAATAGAGGGTGTCTTGCCAGGTGGGTTCGGGGGTATTCGGATGGTTTGCCGCGTCCGCAACTGACGAATCGGTATGGGGTGCGCTTGATTCCGAGCTGACTGCCGGAAGTAAAGCAGACACGATAGCGAGATTATCGGCCAGCCGAAACGCCGTTTCCAACGATTCCGTCAACCGCGAAACAATCTCCGGCTTCACAACCAAGCGGTCGATCACCGCTTCCACGGTATGCTTAAATTTCTTGTCTAACGCGGGGACTTCGCTGATATCGAATATCTCCCCGTCCACGCGCACGCGCACAAAGCCCTCCTTTTGCAGGCGGGCGAACACGCGCTCGTGTTCCCCCTTGCGGGCGCGGACGATCGGCGCGATGATCTGAATCCGCGTGCCCTCGGGCAAGCGGAGCACCTGATCCACCACCTGGTCTATGGTCTGCTTCTGAATCTCCCGCCCGCAGTCGGGACAATGCGGCACGCCGCAGCGCGCATAGAGAAGGCGCAGATAGTCGTGAATCTCTGTCACGGTGCCGACGGTCGAGCGCGGGTTGTGGCCCGTGCTCTTCTGGTCTATGGAGATGGCAGGGGAGAGCCCGTCAATCTTGTCGACATCCGGCTTTTCCATCTGCCCGATAAACATACGGGCATAGGAGGACAAACTCTCCATATAGCGCCGCTGCCCCTCGGCATAGAGGGTGTCAAAGGCCAGCGAGCTCTTGCCGCTGCCCGATACGCCGGTCAGCACAATCAGCTTATTGCGGGGCAGGGTGAGGTCTATGTTTTTGAGGTTATTCTCCCGTGCGCCGCGGATGATAATGTCGTTCATATAGAAGTAGTCTTCTCTTTTGCTTTTTCTCAAATGTATTATATCATAGGCGCAGGGAAAAAGCAAACATTTGTTCGTTAAAATTAGGGTTGCAGTAAAGACCTTGCGTCTTGCAGGAGATAGGGTTTATAATAAGCGCAGAAAATCATAACTATTGTCGGAGAGCTTACTATGCTAAAAGAAAGAAAACATGAAACTACCGTGAATGTGTCGACTCCTGCAGAAGCGCGGTGACTGTAGGAGTATAATGCAACCGTCATTGCAGCTTCTTTTCAATCAAAATGTAAATGAAAAGGAGATTGACAATGTTAAAGCAGAAAAACTTTATTCTGTACTGGTTTGGGCAGTTTGTATCGTCTTTGGGAAGTTCGATGACGAGCTTTGCCATCACTATTTGGGCGTATCAAAAAACGGGGAGCGTATTAACCCTTTCCATTTCGGGCGTGCTGGTAATGCTGCCTCGAATGATTGGTGGTTTTTTTGCATCACCGTTTATTGACAGGCTTAACAAAAAAACAGTTATACTATTATCAGACTTAACTGCCGGATTATGTACTCTGACTTTGTTTTTCTTATTATTGGGCGGGAATCTGGAGATCTGGCATATATATGTGCTTAATTTTATCACAAGCGTTTTGGGAAGCTTTCAAAACCCTGCCGGCGCGGTGATGACCAGTTTGCTTGTACCCAAAGAATACCTTGTAAAAGCGGGTGGGTTACAGTCTTTCGCTGACGGAACTGTGCAGATTCTTTCTCCTGTTTTGGCGGCGGCTATGTTGGTTATTACGGGAATGAACGGCGTTATTGCATTTGACTTTATTACGATGTTGTTTGCTTGCGGTACGCTGTTGTTCCTTGTAAAAATACCCGCGCACATTTTGCCCGAGAAGGCGCGGTTTGATTATCGGCGATATTTTTGCGACTTGCGCGAAGGCGTTTACGCCGTGTTTCGCAAGCCGATATTACGTCTGCTTACGCTTTTCCATGTTTTCATTAATTTTATAGCGGGTATTACGTATTTCAATCTGATCTCCCCTATGATTTTGCTGAAGACAAATAACAATGCCCAAGCGGTAGCACTCGTCAACAGCGGTATGGGCATTGGCAGCATTGTGGGTGGATTTTTGATTGCGCTTTTGCCTACACCGAAAAGCAAAGTCAAAACGATGTTCCTCTGCTGCGGGTTGAGCTTTGTACTTGGCGACCTTTCTTTTGCCTTGGGATCCTCCATATGGATATGGGTTGCGGCCGGATTTTTTTCTAATATTTTGATTCCTCCATATGCTGCTAACGAGAATTATATTTGGCGGCGCTCCATTCCGTTGGAAATGCACGGACGGGCTTTTTCCATAAAATACGCAGTACAAGCAGGCAGCATTCCGCTCGGCATGATTTTGGGTGGTTTATTTGTGGACAATATATTAGAACCGTTTATGGCAAATGACAACACCATATTCAACATGCTTCTCGGAAGCGAAAAAGGATCAGGTATGGCGTTGATGTTTCTGATCACCGGAATCACCGGAGCGATAATTTGCTTATGTGGTTTTTTCAGTCAGAAATTGACCCGCATGGAAAGCGATTTGCAGTAGCAGAAGTCAAGAGACGAGAGAACTGTCTTCAATCGGCGTTTTCACATCTTTCTCGCTATCCCTTTTTCTGTATTTCATCAGCTTTATGTTGCCGTACCGCAGCGCGTTGCAAATACGCCCACTGCCGCAAATTCAGAACCGCAGCGGGCAGGAACGCGAACAGGCGATAATCCCGCAGGCGCATATGGTACCATTTTTGCACCAACACATAATTCATACGATCTATGCGGCCCCGCGACGTCTTGAAATGTCTGCGATAGGTGGAGATATAGCGGAAGCCCCACTTGGGCAGCAGGTGCTGCATGCGTTTGTTCGTGCCGAACGTGTCGGCGTAGATGCGTTTCAGACCGTAATGCGAGAATGCAAAGGGGAAGATTGTGGCCGCCGCTTCGCTGCCATAGCCCTTGCCCTTTACGCTATCATCGCGCAGCATAATCCCGAATTCACATTGGTGCTTTTTTGGTATAATACGTTTCAATTGAATGGTGCCGATCGGTTCGCCCGTCCCTTTCAGAAAGATGCCGAAGGTCGGATACCAGGTGGCCCGCTCCACGGTATGCTCAAACATCTTCTCACAGCGCGCTTCATGATACGCATAGGGTTCGGGATGCGCGATGGCGTCGGGCTGAAAGCCGCGCCAAAAGGCGTGCCATTCCTCGTTTTGCATGCCGCGTAAAAATAAGCGTTCGGAAATCAACGGTTCCATCTTTATCCTCCTATAGACGCAATCGCCTGCGCCGAAATGCAGAACCCCCGCCCCTCGTCGTTCATGCCCTCGGTGGTGGTCGCCTTGACAGAGATAGCTTCCAAGGGCAAATGCAGGTCGGCGGCGATGTTTTCCCGCATCCGCAATATATATGGCGCAAGCTTGGGGCGTTGGCAGAGTAGAGTCGCGTCTATATGTAAAATGCACTTGTCCTTTTTTTGCACCATATCTGCCACGGCACGGAGCAACGCGCGGCTGTCCGCGCCCTTAAAGCGTGCATCTGTATCGGGAAAATGCTTGCCGATATCGCCCAAGGCACAAGCGCCCAAAATGGCATCACAAATCGCGTGCAAGAGTACATCCGCGTCGCTGTGCCCCAATAATCCCTTCTCAAACGGGATTTCCACGCCGCCCAGAACCAATTTGCGTTCCGGTACTAGCACATGCGTATCATAACCTGTACCAAAAACGGTACAAGGCTGCTTTTCCCCCAACACCGCTTCCGCCCACGCCCAATCCTCCGGCGCAGTCAGCTTGCGGTTGCGCTCGCTGCCCGGTACCAATCGGAGCGCATTGCCCGCCGCCAGCCATACCGATGCGTCATCGGTGTGAATGGGCTGCGCCCCCGCATACGCCGCCCGTATCCCATCCAACCGAAACGCCTGCGGGGTTTGCATACGCCAGAGCGTTTCGCGCGGCACAGGCGTAAAATCCGCGCCCTCCTGCCGCAACACGGTATCCGTCATAGAGATGGCCGCCACGCCGCTGCCATATTGTACAGCGGCCGCAATGCAGACCTGTACCAAATTTGCACCATTCATACAGCGCGCCGCATCGTGAATCACGGCAATATCGCCCGTTGCAACGGCCAGCGCGTTATGTACGGAATCAAAGCGCGTTTCCCCGCCTTCCGCCAAGCGCAAAGGATATATTTCAAGATAAGGCTCCAAAAACGCCCGCGTATCCGCGTTCACACTTGCGACAATTTCGGTGCATCCCCCTGCAAGCAGCGCATCCAAACTGCGCAGCAGGGGAACCTGTCCGCAGAGTGGTGTAATCAGCTTATCAAAGCCCATGCGCGAAGACCCGCCGGCACACAGGAGGATGCCGACGGCCCTACAACAGCTCGCCATTTTCCACCACGCAATACATGCTCTCGGCGTCTTCCTTGCGCGTATATTCGGGCGTCGCCAGCACGCGCACCAGCACATGCCGCCCGCCCATCAGAATATCCAGCACATCGCCCGCCTTTACATCGGTCGCGGGCTTGGCGGTCTTGCCGTTCACGGCGATACGCCCCGCGCTTGCGGCGTCGTTCGCCACGGAACGGCGCTTGATCAGGCGGGAGACTTTCAAATACTTATCTAATCTCATGGGTTATCCTTTCGTGAAGTAATAAGTAATAATGCAGAATGCAGAGAGGTATGTATGCGTTCATTTCTGCATTATTCCTTCTTACCTATTCCTTATTTTAAACCTTCCCTATCAACTGCAACACAATCACCGCCGCGCCCAGCAGGGCCGTATAAATCGCGAAGCCCCAAAGCTTGCGCTTGGTGATCAGGCGGATCATAAAGCGCACGGCAAAGTACCCGGTCAGACCCGCGGCCAGCATGCCCACCAGCAGCGCGGGGATGGGTACGCCGAGATTGCCCGCCAATATTGCGTCCTTGGCGTCCCAGGCTTCCAGCACCAAACCGCCCAGGATGGCGGGGATGGACATCAGAAATGAGAAATCCGCCGCCGCCTTGCGGTCCAAGCCCGAAGACACCGCGCTCGTGATGGTGGAACCCGAGCGCGATACCCCCGGAAACACGCCGATGCACTGCATACCGCCGATAATCAGCGCGTCCTTCACTTTGATCTGTGAGAGGTCGCGCCGCCCCTCTGCCCCCTTGGCCATCAGCGCATCGCAGATCAGGAGCAGCACGGAGGTGAGCAAAAACGCCACACCCAAGTAAGAGCCGTCCTGCATATCGGCATAAAAGCCGCCCGCGACCTTTTTCAGCAGCAGCGCGAAAATGACTGTGGGGACGGTCGCCAAAATCAGCATGCCCGTCAGTTTCTGTATGGGCTTTTTCAGCAGCTCCCACAATGTCTTGCGATACACAATGCAAACGGCCACCAGGGTCGCCAAATGCAGCATCACGGTAAAGAACGCGCCGCCCTCCTCCACGCCAAAGAGCTTGGAAAGCAGGAGCAGATGCCCCGAGCTGGAAACGGGCAGAAATTCGCAGAGCCCCTGCACAACGCCAAGGAGCAGGGCGATCCAAATGGTCATAGGCAACCTCCGGGAAAGGATTAGAATGCGTTGCGCAAATCCGCGGCAACACGCAGGGCTTTGACGGCATGCGCGCCGTTTATAGCGGGTTCGGTATCGTTTGCAATGCAATGGTGTAAAGACAACAGTTCCATCTTGAGCGGCTCGACCATCGGCACAAATATCCGTTGTGAAATGCTTTCCTGGCGATAGGACGAGTTGCTGTTTTCAACGATCATATTTGTCTGCTTCAATACGGTCAGGGTCCGGTTCAGCAAATCCGCGATGATATACGAACGCAACGTATGCACCTGTATCATGCGCACCTTGCTCTCCGTGACACGGCTCGCGCTCAGCTTTGCCAGCACGCCGTTTTCAAATCGCAAGAGACAATTCGCGAAATCCGTCATACCGCTTTTTACGGCAACGCCAAACCCGCTGATCCCGACAATTTCTTGATCGCACAATGCGTTACATACAATGTCGATATCGTGTATCATTAAATCATACACGACATCCGTATCCGTTATTCTTCCGTCAAAGGGGCTGTATCGAACAGCTTCAACGGCAATCACTTCTTCCCCGTTCAACAACTTCACCAGCTCTGTCAAAACGGGATTGAATCGCTCCACATGCCCTATCATCAGCTTTTTCTTCGCGTTGGCAAAGGCCCGGCACAAAATTTCGGCGTCCTCACAGTTCAGCGCCAGCGGCTTCTCAATCAACGCGTGGATACCCCGTTCCGCCGCCAGCAAGCCCAACTCCTTATGCAAAAAAGAGGGCGCCGCGATCACGACCGCGTCCACCGCGTCCATCAGGGCTTCCGCCGATGCAGATGCAGACACATGGTACTGCATTGCCAAGGCATGCGCCCGCTCCGCCTGCACATCAAAGACGGACACCAAGTCAAAATCGGAAGCTTCCGATAATACCCGTACATGGTTTCTCCCCATGTTTCCGGTGCCGATTACACCGATCCGTATTTTTTCTCCCATATTATCTATCCTCTCCGCATACCGGGCATGCCCCGTCTTGCAGCCGCTCGCCGCACCTGCATATCCTGCCGACCGGGCGGGCCGGATTGCCCACGACCAGCGTATAGGGCGGCACATCCTTTGTGACCACGCTGCCCGCGCCCACCATGCAATATTCGCCCAGATGAATCCCGCAGACGATGGTGGCGTTTGCGCCGATGCTCGCGCCGCGCCCGACCTTTGTTTCGCGCACTTTCCAGTCCGCGTTGAACGCGCGCGGACACTGATCGTTGGTAAAACAGGCGTTCGGCCCGACAAACACATCGTCAGCTATCGTAACACCATGATAGACAGAAACGCCGTTCTGGACTTTTACGCCGTTTCCGATGGAAACGCCCATATCAATATAGGTATCCTTGCTGATGATGCAGTTTTCGCCGATGCGCACATTCTCGCGGATTTGGGCGTTGATCCAAATCTTTGTTCCCCTGCCTATTTCGGCCTTCTCCGACACATGCGCCGAAGGATGGATAAAAACCTCTTCCATTGCTATGCCCCGCTAAACGTGTTGACCGTTTCCGCCACTTCGCGTATCTCGGCATCGGTCAGTCCGGGATGCACGGGCAGACTGACGACCTGCGTTTTCAGCAAATCCGCCGCGGGATATGCCGTTTGGAAGTTAAATGCGGCATAGCACTTCTGCTCGGGGATGGTCAGCGGATAAAAGACACCGTGTCCAATTTGCTTCGCGGTCAGATATTCAATGAAAACATCGCGCCGCCCGCCAATAACCCGCATGGTGTATTGGTGGTATACATGCCCGGCGTCCGGTTGCGGCGTCACAACCAAATCGTTGCGGATATGCGCGTCATAATAGCCTGCCGCCACCCTGCGCCGCTCGTTCATGCGCGGGAGCTTATCCAACTGGCACAGGCCGATTGCGGCGGCGATATTGGTCATACGATAGTTGTAGCCGACTATATCGTGATAATATCGCGTCTCCATGCCGTGGTTGATCAGCATTCTGCATGCTTTCTCGGTCTCGTCGCTGTCGGTCAGCACCATGCCGCCCTCACCCGTCGCCATATTCTTGGTGGGATAGAAGCTGAAGCAGGCTGCATCGCCAAAGGAGCCGGTTTTTTGGCCCCTCCACGTCGCGCCGTGGCATTGGGCGCAGTCTTCGACCAACAGGACCCCATATTTTTTCGCCAGTGCAACGAACGCGTCCATCTCGCAACTGCGCCCGAACAGATGCACAACCAATATGGCACGTATGCCCGGTGTGCTTTGCAACACCTGCTCCGCCTTTTCGGGATCCATGTTATAGGTCGCCGGGTCAATGTCGGCAAATACGGGTGTTGCCCCGGTATACACGATCGAATTGGCCGTGGCGATAAAGGAAAACGGCGTGGTCAACACCTTGTCACCCGGCCCGATTCCGAACGCCCGCAGCGCGACTTCCAGCGCGGTCGTGCCCGAGGTCGTGGCAATACCGTGCTTTGCGCCGACATACGCGGCGAAACGTTTCTCAAATTCTGCAACAACGGCACCGTTGGCAATCATGCCGGAATCGATGACCTTGCAGACAGCATCTTTTTCTTCGTTTCCCAATTGGGGCTTTGCCATATAAATCATGAAAATAGACTATCACAAACAGGCTCGCAAATCAAGAGGGGTATCATACTCTCTCTCGCAACAAAATACAATAAACAGAGGTGATGCAATTGTTGAATTATATTCCTTTGAAGACCCAGCACGGCGAAGTGGTGGGCATGCTGAAACAGCGCAATCATATCGCGCTGCTGACTTTGCGCCGCAATATGCGCGGGCAGGCCTA
The DNA here is from genome assembly GCA_009779405.1 of Clostridiales bacterium. GTDB lineage: Bacteria > Bacillota > Clostridia > Christensenellales > CAG-138 > WRCT01. Next base: position 48,655 of record WREI01000001.1, on the reverse strand, counting down.
TCTGGCGACGCCCGCGGGCTTTGTGCGCATCAATCCCGGCGAAGCATTGCAAATCGCCGATCCCATCTTTGCGGTCGCGGCATTGGACGGGGAGAGTATCTCCTATTGGGGCGCGGCGCAGGGCAGCGCGCTCACGCCCACGCGCCTGCTGCCGGATCTTCTCGCGCATACGGGGCATAGACCCGCGCCGCCCAAGGCCCCGCAGTATACGCAGAACAAGCCCGCGCCTGCGACGCACAGTGCGCCCGCGGAGAAACCCCTGCCGAAACCCCTGCCCGAACCCATACCCGAACCCAAGCCGGAGCCCAGGCCCGAACCCAAAATCGTCCCCCCGCCAGAACCGCCGCCCGCGCCGCCGGAGCCCGAAGCGGAGGAGGATGCAATGCCGGATATGCCTATGCCCCCTTCCATGCCCGTAATGCCGCCGCTGCCGCCCATGCCCCCGATGCCGCAACGCGTTCCCGTGCAGTCCGCGCCGCAGAGCGAGCCCGCTTCGTATGCGTATCCGCCCGTGGAAGAGCCGTTTCCGGCCATGGAATATGCCTATCCCTATGACCCGCCGCCCCTGCCCCGCGAGCGGGAATTGCCGCGCGAGACCCGCATCCCCGTGGAGAACCCGTTCAAGAAAACCTTCCCCGGCGCGGAATTTTGCAGCGTGACGGGCGAGGGCACCCTCTCGCACCTCTGCGGTTCCTGGGAGGACGCGCATATGCGCCACCAAATCATCGCCGTACCGGGCGAATACGCGCCCGAGCCGCCGGAGCACCTGTTTGGCTTCACGCGATATATTCAGTGCCGCGACGCGGGGTATTGGGTGAAAGTTACGGAGTAGTTCATTAGATAATCATGCAGAATGCAGAGAGGGTCGTCTTAGATTCTCCCTGCATTCTTGCGTCTTACCCTTTCCGCTACATAGGCCGTCACCTCTTCCGAGGTGGGGGATTTCCCTTTGCTCGGTATCTTTGCCCAAGCGGCCTGTACTTGCGGGTCGGGGTTTGCCATCCCGGCTTGGAGGGCGCGCTCTATTTCCCTGCGAAAATCTTCCTCGCTGACTCCGCACTGCAATGCTGCTTTTTGTATTGCTATGGATTCTTTTGATATTCCCATGCGAATAATTCTCCTATCTGCTTTGTGAACTTATAGTATTCGTAATTTTGTAATAGCCCTTCATAGATTACCGCAAAATAAAAGGGAAATCAATAGATTGTTTCAAAGCCAAAAAGAAACTTGTAGCATATTTTTAGGAGGGATGCATATGTCAGAAATATCTCAAATCATAGGCAGTCGTATTCGCATGTATAGAACTCGGAAAAATCTCAGTCAGGATGCGTTAGGCGAACTGGCCGGATTGCATGGTAAATATATCGGGCAATTGGAGCGCGGCGAAAAGAACGCCACGCTTGAAAGCATCGAAAAGGTGGCGCGGGCATTGGATCTGCCGTTTGAAATTCTTTTTGAAAAGATCATAATCGGCGGGACGCAAAACGAAATCCCGAAACGCTGCTATGATCTGCTTACGCCGCTGTCTGTTAAAGAACAAAAAGCCATCCTGGTCTTGATTGAAAAGGCAATGGATTATAAGAGAATATAAAAGGCAGAGAGATGATAAGTAATAATGCAGAATGCAGAGAGGGCCGATTTAGATTCTCTCTGCATTCTTACTTCTTATCTATTCCTTAACCAACCTCCCCTGTTCCAAAAGCGCCCACTCGCTGCCGTTCCAACTGAGTCGTGAATATCCCTCCGTGCCGTGCGCAAACATCAGTGAGATGCCCTCGGGAAATTCTTCGAGCCAGACCCGCGTCACCGCCGCGTTCCAGGCGACCGCGTCCGTAAAGACCGGGAGTTCTATTTGGTAGGGGATTTGATAACCCGCGCTTGGGTCGGCGCTGTTGTGGAAGAAGATTTCACGCAAGATTCCGTTTTGGGCTTGGTATACATGCGTTTCCTGTTGCCGTTTTTCTCCACAGGGCATGGAAAGCACCAGTTCATCCACGCCGTCCCCGTCCAGATCACAAGTCTCTCGCAGCCAGCTCCACCACAAAACGTCTTCAAAACAGCCCAGCAAACTCTTGTCGCCCGAGCCATATTCCCGCTCGTATTCTATCAACGTAATCCATTTTTCATCGGATGAAAGCAGTGCATTGGAGAAATACATCCGATCCAGTTTTTTACCGGTGCCGTATAAATCCAACCCGAAGTCGCAATAATTGTCGTCCTCATCCTCTATCAACGCATCTTCGCCCGCGAGCGGTTCAGCATACCGATAGAGTTCCCAAAGCCCCCAGCGTTTGAGCACATCTTCTGCGGGATTGTGCTTTCTCGCAGCCGTTTCCCCTCGAACCAAAATCCACTTTCCGTCCCGATAATAATATTCGACATATCGGGTATCGTAGCGATGCCTAATGGTATATATACGCAGAAGCGGCCCGTCGGCGGTTTCAATCAATTCCGTGCCTGCGCAGGATTCCAGAGTGTTGATTACTCTTGCGCCGATTTCTTCAAAGCCACTATCCGTGATTTTCAGTATATATAATTTTTCAAAATTGCCGGAGGTCCAAAAATCGAAAGATACAAATATCTCATCTGTGCCGTCCTCGTCCAAATCAATGCAGTATATAAAAACACCGTACGAAAAATCGCCGTCATCCAACATCGTTATCATGCTTCTCCCATCCGCAAGGGTTAGGCGCAATGCTACGGTCGAGTAATCACAGGATTCCAGTCTAGCTTCAATCTCTCCCGTTCTCCAAAATACAACTTCCAATGTGGTTCCCACCCTGCTTCCGTTCACCTGCACGCCGTATAATTTGCGCGGTTCCTTTGCGCCAACATAGAGATGAGAATCCGCATCCACAAAGCTATCTTCCGGGTCTTCCTCCATCCGCACAAGACGGATGTAATAGCGCGACAAACTTCGCGCGGGCAACCCATCCTCCGGTGTGGATATTTGTACGGGCACTGCGGTCGCGGTCGCAGCGGGCGGCGTGGCGTCCCCTGCGGGCGCGCCCCCGCAAGCGGCAAAAAGGATGACGGCGGACAGCAACAAAAGTATTTCAACCCTCTTCAAACAATGCATGTTTTTTGCCCCCTCATGTATCTTCACCGCAAGTATAACACGCCCGCACTTCGAATTTTCGATATGAATGCAGAAATACATTGAACAGTGAAATTATCGTTTCACCACCGACAGCCAGACCTCCTCGAAAAACTTGCCGCCGTCCGTCACGCCGTAGATTTCCATATCGTAAATCTCCCCGTCGCGACCCTCCATTTTGTCATATCCCGAGGATGGCAGCCACTCCTTATAGGCACTCTGAAAGAGTTTCCCTATCTCTTCGCCGTAGGGATTCTCGTCGAAATCCTCGCTTCGGAAGACGGCCCAGGTCGCCGCGGGCGCTTGGATAACGTCAAAGCCCGCCATGTTCGTATCCTTTTCGGCGAACAGCGCGATCATATAGAGGAAGTCGCCCCGCTCGTCGTCCATATGCCCGCAAACGCCCATGAGGTCGTCCCGCCCCACCTGCTTTTGCAGCCTTTCCAAACTGCCGTCCCCGAATTTTTCGTCCCAGAACCCGGAGATTTTATCCGTCTCCTCGTTCTTAAAGCGCTGTGCGACGCCAACCACGTCGAAAGCCTCCCTTTGTTCAATACGCCAGTTCATACCCTGTACTCCTTCAATTTTGATTTGAAAAGTCATCGGAGGGAAGATTTTCAACGCAACCCCGGTCCTGCGCGCAACGCTGGGCGTCACGCCATGCTGTTTCATGAAGGCCCGAGCAAAGCTGTCCGCGCTGTCGTATCCGTATTTGACGGCAAGGTCGATCACCCGAACGCCGCTGCCCTGCAATTCCATCGCCGCGAGCGACAGTTTCCGCTTGCGGATGTACTCCGACAGCGGCAAATCGGCGATATAGTAAAACAGTCGGCAAAAGTGATATTCCGAATACGACGTGACGGAGGAAACGTCCGCGAGCTGTATATCGTCACAGATATGCTCCTCGATATAGTCCATCACCAGATTGAGTTGCGTCAGCAGATCCATATTCCGAGCTCCTTTCCGGTGGATAGAATAACAGAAAGCGAATATCGGCGTCCGACTTTTGGGGTAGAGTTTTGTGGGCTTATGCAGGTATAATCTGCAAAATGCCCCAGCTGCCGTAAAAGGCGTAGTGATAAAAATCCGCAAATCCGATGAAGACCACGGCCAGCCCGTCGTTGAAGTTTGAAATATAGTCATATTCAAACGGGATAACGACCGCACCCGTTTTATCTATTACACCCCATTTTGCTGTACTGCGCGGTTGCATAATGTCAGCGCTGAAATCTATCCTGTCGCCGTCATACACCACAGCGAAACCATCGCGAAACAGGGAGAGCTGCGAACCTGCAAAAGACGACGGCGCAAGGTCAAGCGATATCGATGATTCTCGCGCTATATAATGCGCGAGATGCCTATAATCGCTAGAAGCATCAGCTCGCAACAGCGCAATCCGCTCAGTGGGCGTGGAAACGTGCTTAACAACTTTTATTCCTTGCGGAGATTGCAAATCGTATAAATCACATACTTGCCCCACGCCTGCGGCACAACATGGGATTCCGTATGTATCCGCATCGCCAGAAAAAATGGGGTCATAGGCAACATTCGGATCCGTGGCGAAAATGGGGTCAGCGGTCAGAAAATCCGGCTTGCGAATATTTGTATCGGCATTGGGCTTCCACCATGGAGAAAACGAACAGGGGCAGCTTATAAGCAAGCCCTCCGTGTTCTTCCAAAATTCGTTTTCAGGGATGAGGCTATATTCTACCGCTTCCGCTTCGGATTTCTGTATTTTTATTTTGCGAACAAACCCCGCCAGTCGGTATAGGTTAGCGATCCCTTCCGAGTTCTTCGCGTGACAGTTTACCGAATAAATCTCCTCGGTACCCCCTTCCGATAAAACATCAAAACTCGTTCCATACAGCACTTTAATATGCCCTGCATGTTTCTTCGCGGCTTTCATGATTTTGGGGAAGGTTTGAAGTGATTCCAAAAATCCAATTGCTTTATACCCTCGCTGTACGGCTTCGCCTATCCATTCCTCCAGCGTTCCACAGCAGGTGTTTGCACAAAGTTCAACGCGCATGATTGGCAGTGATGGGGCAAGCTCCTTGAATTGATGAAAATTCCAACGACTATCTTTTTCGTAATATAGAAAAGGGAATTGCCAAGATTTTTCCGTTTCGCAATCAAAATACCGCACTGCCGCTTGTTCATCTCCATTATGCAAAACATAGAAAATGCCCGCGGAGTTCGCAAGCTGAATCTGTGGTTGTGGCAAGGTCGCTTCTTCAACTTCATAATTGATTATCTTGCATTGACAACATAGTATGATGGCGATGTCTAATTTTTGTGCCAAATCGTTCAGCATCCGATAAGTGGCGACCCAAGCAGCTTCGTCCTCGTCTTCGGGTAATGGCACGGCTTGGAGCTTTGGCGGAGGAGTTTAAGTGCGCCCTATCCGGGAACTCCCATAGGGCGCATTATCCGAGAAGATACGTTATCCGGGGCAAAGCGGCGGCGGGCCTGTAAACAAGCCCGCCGCCGGAAAATCATCTCGGATAAATGCATGCGCTATATGGTTAGCGCAGGAAAACTGGAAATACGTTTGCGGTGTCGGATATTGCTGCGGCAGTATTATCCATCGGGAACCAACGCTCATTCCACTCTTTTATGTGCCTGTTTACCGTGCTTTGCGAAAGTTCAGCGTATCGCTCGGTTGTCGTAACGGAGGCGTGTCCCAAGAAATTTTTAATCGCCATAAGAGGAATCCCTGCTTCCAACATATGGGTAGCGGTTGTGTGCCGCATGGAATGCGGCGAATAGCGAGGCTCGCGGAACAAAAGCGGATTCTGTTCTTTTGCCAGTTTGATATACTTTTTGAATATTTCCTCAACGCAGGAAACCGTCATATGCTCATGTGTCTGGCTTGAAAAAATGTGTCGGTCATAGGCATTCAAAATGCCGCGCCGCGTGAGATACTGCCGGAGCAAAGCGCCGCAGGGTCTGGCAATGTTAATGCGCCTTGTTTTACCGCCTTTGCCTGTAATGGTGAGCTTTGTGACATCGACTTGAAATTGAATGCACCTCACGGTCAAATCGCATATTTCCTGCGCTCTTGCGCCGCTTGCATACATCAGGTTGAGCAACGTATTATCACGGTATCCGATTGCTGTGCCGCAATTAGGAAGCTTCAGCAAAACCGTGACTTCTTCCAACGAAAACAGCGTTCGCGGTTTCGCTGCGCATGGTTTTACCGAGACTTTTTTGACCGCGTTCATAAACACCGTCGCTGCGTCAATGTTTCTGTTCTGCGCGTAGGATGCAAAGGAGGACAGCGCGGCGAGCCGCAAATTCCGGGTTGTGACAGAACAGTTTCGCTCCTCCTCTATCCAAAGCAAAAATCCGTTTATCACATCAAAATCAAGACGGGCAAATGAGATTTCGTTTGCAGAGAGATTCTTTTTGGAAAACAAGAATTCAATTAGCAATCGGAATGCGTATTTGTATGAGCGGATTGTGTTTTCGCTGAGACCGGCCGAGAACGGCATATATTCTGTAAAAAACGCTTCTAATAATTCCATGAAATTCAGAGCTTTAGACTTCATCAGGCACCTCCGAAAACACGCCGACGGCGAATGTTTCAAACATCTCCGTGTGCCGGGGGAACATATCGCCGCTGAATTTCAGATATTTTTCCGTACCGTTCATATCGTAGTGACCAAGATATACGGACAGAAACGGCACAGAAGCATCCGGTGCTCTTCCGTTATTCTCAGCCTGCGCAAATGATTTAATCGCGAACAGGTGCCGAAAGCAATGCAGGCACGGCCCTCTCCGCCCAGGTATTTTTACGTTTACTCCGGCGCAGGCCAGCGCTTTCCCGAACGCATTTCTGGCGGATGCCTGTGGCAGTGGTTTTTCCGGGCTGTCTGTCGGGAAAAGAAATTCATCCGGCTTGCCGACAAGCATCATCGCGGCGCAGTACCTTCGTAGGATTTCTGTCAACTCCCGGTGCATCGGGACAAGACGCTGCTTGTTGTTTTTTGTATGCCTTAACAATAAGGTTCCGTTTTTAAAATTCACATCACGCACACGCAGGGATAAGGTTTCACCAAGGCGCAGCCCGCAGCCATGCAACAAGCGCAGCAGCATCGGGAAGGTGTATTTGAGATAACGTGTGCTTGGGTGTCCCGGTACAACTCGCAGATTGTCCGCCGCTTCGAAAATGCCTGCGACCTCTGCGTCGGAAAATATATACGGCACGTATTCGTCACTGTACTTTGGGCAACCCGGCATGAAAACCGTATAACCGCAGTGGAGCAAATATTCCAAAAACTTGCGCAGGCGGCTGACTTTGTCGCTGACGGTTTTCCTGCTGTTTGTTGCGGAAAAACGATTTATCCAACCGTTAATTATTTTTTCCGTGACAACCTTTTCCGCCAGACAAACATCTGAAAGGTAGCGGTCAAATCCGGCCAGAATGGTATGCGTCCGGTAATGCGATTCGGGCGTCATTGTTTTTTGCCGGATCGCCAGATAGTCATTCAGCTCATTTTTGAAAATGCTCATAAGCGCAGCCATCACAATACGCTCCTTCCGCACAGGAAATCGGCGAACCCGCCGGATGCCTCCGGCACGGGGAGCGCGTATGCCCGTAGTTGCTCAATATCCAACCGCGCATAGCTTTTGATCGCGTTCGGGTCAGTATGGCCAAGTGTTTTCCGAACAGCTTCATACGGCAGGCCGTCATTTACCATTGAGCTTGCGAGGGATGAGCGAAACGCGTGCGGCCCGCAACTGCGCCCGCCGGGAATAATCCCCGCTTTATAAATACCGCGCCGCACAATTTTTCCGATAAGCATAATCCGAGATCTTTTCCGGCGGCGGGCTTGTTTACAGGCCCGCCGCCGCTTTGCCCCGGATAATGTTTCTTCTCGGATAATGCGCGATTGTTCTTATCGGACATCAAAACAAGGCAACGAAAGTCAAGAGCCTTTATCGGAGCCTTGGCAGCATAGATTTTGTGGCCGCCGCCCGCTCCGTTCTTGTGGTGGGTGAAGTGCCGGATGAACCCTGCCGACGAGCACTGGCACAAGCAAAGTCATCATTGGCACCTGCAGGCAAGACGATTCTTTTTGACTTCGACAAGGTAAATGGCTTCTGTTGGGTTGGTACGAGTGACCTCACCGCTGAAGATGTAATTGATTATCAACCCAAAAAGAAAGCGACACAACGCGATAATTGTGTATTGTTTCTGAAAGCGTTTCTATCAAACGGGCCAGTACCGGCAATAGAGGTCTGGGAGGCCGCCAAGGCAAATGGGTTTTCAAGTAAAACGGTAGAACACGCTAAAGAGGAAGCCGGAGCCGACAGTTTCAAAGGACAGGGAAAAGCCGGTGGTTGGTATTGGAAACTGAGAGAACCACAGCCGTAATAGACAAATACGCACATTGAGGAGGCATCACAATGCCACGCAAAAGATCATCAAACGGACATGGACACATAAGGCAACGCCCGGACGGTCGGTGGGAGGCGCAAATCCTCCTACCGGTTGATCCGAACACGGGAAAGCAGAAGCGCAAATCAATATATGGCAAAACAGAGGGTGAAGTCGCCAAGAAATTGCGCCAAGTATCCGTGGAGATTGATGCAGGCAAATACAAAGAACCCTCTAAACTCACGGTAGGGCAGTGGATAGATATTTGGCATAAAGAGTACTTGGGCAATGTAAAACCGCACACAGTGAGCCAGTATGGCACACAGATAAAAGTACACTTGAAGCCACGCATAGGAAAGATTAAGCTCGCTGCCCTTAGCCCACACATGATACAAGGCATGTATAATGATTTATTGCGTAAAGAAGGTAAGGAGGAAGGGCTTTCGCCCAAATCTATCCGTAATATCAATGGGGTGTTACATTCGGCTATGGAAAAGGCGATTGCGCTTGGCTATATCAGCGCAAACCCAACACGCGGATGTACATTGCCACGGGTTGAACATCGGGAGATGGAAACCATCAAGGATGATGATATTACGCGCTTTATAGAGGCGGTCAAGGGGCATAGACATGAGATACTATACCTTGTGACTATGTTTACTGGAATGCGCCAAGGTGAGATATTGGGGCTTACATGGGATTGCGTAGATTATAAGCAAGGCGTGATTGTGGTTAACAAGCAACTGCAAAAGGAGCGGGCGAAGGGCGGCAAATATCATTTTGCGTCTTTGAAAAACAACAAAACACGCAAAGTACCCGCTTCTGTCTACGTGTTGAATCTTCTGCGTACCCATCAGCGCAAGCAAATGGAGTGGAAGCTGCGGGCGGGCAGCATATGGGATAACACAATGAATCTTGTATTCACGAATGAACTGGGCGGGCATTTATCCAATGACACTGTGTATAACAACTTCAAAACGATAGTAAAGCGGTTGGGACTTGATGCGGTTCGCTTCCATGATTTACGGCATACGTTTGCGTTGTTATCTCTTCAAAATGGTGACAGCGTGAAAACAGTACAGCAGGCTCTTGGCCATGCAACAGCAGCCTTTACTATGGATGTTTACGGCCATGTATCGGAACAAATGCAGAGAGAAAGTGCCGAGAAAATGGATGCCTTTATCGCTTCTCTTGACCTCAAAAAAAGCTGATTGCGGTAATAATTGCGGTATTTTCTTGTTTTGGATGAAAAAAAGCCCTGAAAACATAGTGTTTTAGGGCTTTTCGTTTGGCGGAGCGGGTGGGATTCGAACCCACGTGCGGTTGCCCGCAAACTGATTTCGAGTCAGCCCCGTTATGACCTCTTCGATACCGCTCCGTAATGGGGATTATAGCATAGCAAACGAAATAAATCAATCATAAATCCGCAAGGGATCCTGGGCGCGTTCATCTGCCTGTCTGCGGACTGTCGGGTTTTTCTTTCTTTTTCCCCGCGGCTTTGATACAATACAGGCATGGTGGCAAACGAACAATTTGAAGTGGCGGTTATCGGCGCGGGGCATGCGGGCGTGGAAGCCTGTTTGGCCGCGGCACGCATGGGGCGCAAGACCGCGCTTTTGACCCTGAATGCCGACAGCATTGGCCTCATGCCCTGCAACCCCGCCATTGGCGGCACGGGCAAGGGGCATTTGGTGCGCGAATTGGACGCGCTGGGTGGCGAGATGGGACTGGCGGCGGACGACACCTGCATTCAGGTTCGCATGCTGAATCTCGGCAAGGGACCTGCCGTGCACTCCCTGCGCGCGCAGATGGATAAGCGGCGCTACCACGAGCGCGTGAAGCGTGCGGTGGAAGCGCAGGAGAATTTGACCCTCATCCAAGCCGAAGTGACACGCATCCAGCCTGTAACCAGCGGTGGCTTTCTCTTATATACGCAGGAGGGCATGGTCTATTTTGCGGCGGCCATCGTGCTGGCCATGGGGGTGTACCTAAAAAGTCGCATCCTTGTGGGCGACACGGCTTGGGAGAGCGGACCCGCCGGATTGCAACGCAGTGAGGGGCTTTCCGATTCCTTGCAGACGCTCGGATTTACGCTGCAACGCTTCAAAACGGGTACGCCTGCCCGCGTTTTGCGCGAAAGTTTGGATGTATCGGAGATGGAAGCGCAATACGGGGAAAATCCCGCGCCCGCCTTCTCCTTCCTGCACCAAAAACGCACCATGCAGCAGGATTGTTGTTGGTTGACCTATACAAACGCGCAAACGCATCAGGTGATTTTGGACAACCTCCACCGTTCGCCTATGTACAGCGGTAAAATTCACGCGGCTGCTACACGGTATTGCCCCTCCATCGAGGATAAAATCGTCAAGTTTGCCGACAAGGACAGGCATCAGCTTTTTATTGAGCCGGAGGGGCGCAGTACCTCGGAGATGTATGTGCAGGGCATGAGCACCAGTCTGCCCGCCGATGTACAGTTGGCCATGCTTCGCACGGTGCCGGGGCTGCGGAACTGCCGCGTGGTGCGCTGGGGCTATGCGATCGAATACGATTGCCTGACACCGACCGAGTTGACAAGCACGCTAATGGCGCGGAACCTGCCCGGCCTGTTCACGGCAGGGCAGCTGAACGGCTCCTCGGGCTACGAGGAAGCGGCGGCACAGGGTCTGCTCGCGGGCATCAACGCCGCGTGCTTTGTGCTCGGGGAAGAACCGCTCACATTATCGCGCTCGGAGGCCTATCTCGGCGTATTGGTGGACGATTTGACCCTGCGCGGCACGGCGGAGCCCTACCGCATGATGACCTCACGCTGTGAATATCGCTTGCTGTTGCGGCAAGACAATGCCGATCTGCGCCTGACCGAAAAGGCAAGGCGCTTCGCTTTGGTTTCGGATTTGCGCTATGAGAAGTTGGTGCAAAAAAGGGACAGCGTTGAAAAAGCAAGGCAACAACTGCGCGGCGCGGTGTCGCCCGGGGAAGCTTTGGAGACCTATCTCGCCGCCCTTGGCGAACCTATGCCGAAAAACGGCAGCACACTATGGGATCTGTTGAAACGCCCACAGGTGTGCTATACGGATTTGCAGGCTCTTTTTTCCGCTTTGGATCCGCTTCCCGAAGACGCGGAGGAGCAAATCGACGCGCTGGCGCACTATGACGGCTATATTCAAAAACAGATGGCACAGGTGGAGCGGGAACGGGCGCTGGAAAATACCGCGCTGCCGCCGGACTTGGATTATTCCCGCTTGGACGGACTGCGCTTGGAAGCGCGGCAGAAGCTGGCCGCCCTGCGCCCCGGCAGCGTGGGGCAAGCGAAGCGCGTTTCCGGCGTTTCTCCCGCCGATGTTTCGGTGCTCCTGATCTATGCCAAGCGCGGTTTTGACACGTGTGGTGCAAAAAAGTCGCAAGCAAAAGAGGTTTGCGAATGAGAGAGTTATTGAAAGAGCAGCTGCCTTTTCTTACGACAGAGGGGTGTGACAAATTTATCGCATACTATCATTTGCTTATGGAATGGAACGGGAAAATCAACCTCACTGCCATCAAAGAGCCAAGAGATGTGATGCAAAAACACTTTGCGGACTCCCTCGCCACTCTGCCATACTTGCCACAAGGCGCGAAGATCGTCGACGTCGGTACGGGCGCGGGCTTTCCCGGCGTCCCGCTCCTGATTGTGCGCCCCGACCTGCGGGTCACGCTTTGCGACAGCCTGCAAAAGCGCATAAAATTCCTCGAACTGCTCTGTCGTGAGCTGGATATAAAGGCGGAACTCGTCCATGCCCGCGCAGAAGATTTGGGACAGAACCCAAAACACCGCGAAAAATACGATTTCGCCCTCACCCGCGCTGTAGCAAGCCTGCCTGTACTCTTGGAGCTGACCCTCCCCCTTGTCAAAGTCGGTGGCAAAAGTCTCTGCTATAAGGGTGAAGCGGCGGAGGAACTGCAAGCCGCCCGAAGCGCATTGCGCGTTTTGCACGCAAGCGCGCAAGTGCAACCTATCCCCAGCGAGTGGGGCTTGCGCAATCTCATCATATGTACCAAAAACGCACTGACCGATAAGCAGTATCCACGCAAGGCGGGTACGCCGGGCAAGAATCCATTATAGAACGGAGGAGCAGGCCATGGATGTTGACAAAACGCGCTTGATAAAATCACTCCTATTTCTGGGCGTGCTTGTGCTAATCATATTAATACCGTGCGTCATCTGCGCGAAACCCAAATGTTCGGGTCCGTATAAAGCGGACTCACAGGAAACCGGGCGCGCTTCGTTTTCCACGGGCGGCGGGTATATTGCGGCGCATAACGGCAAATACTACTTCGCCAACCCCGAAGACGATAACAAGCTATATGAAATGGATGCGGATTTTGAAAACAAAGTGAAGCTTAGCGACCACGCCAATGCTTCGCCGCGCATAGAAATTCGTATTGTCGGAAACAAACTGTACTACCTGCAAAGCGACAGGACGGAGGAAGACTGGCCGCCATTCGTCAATTTGCTGTACGTTTATGATTTGGACACGCGCACCGAAACCGGGCTTTCCGATGAAAACATATGCAGTTATACGATCTATGGTGAGCGGATTTATTTTTCGGTTTTGGATACGGCGTCCCTCCGCAGTATGCAATTGGACGGTTCCGTCCTGCAAGTGATCACGGAAGGCGTGCCGGAGGGCAAGACGCCGTTTGCCGTTCCGATCGATCTGCATATTTACCAAAGCAGCTTATATGACGGGTTTCACGAGGGCCTGTTTGCGCGCGATTTGGACAGCGGAAACACTGCGGTATTGGGACCGACCTATCCATACACGCTGCTCCTGCACAAGCAGTATATTTACTACATTGATTTTCTCAATTTGGGCTTGCGAAAACTGAACATAATTTCTTTTGACGACAGCAAAGCCTATACAGAACCCAAGACGAAGCTGTTGGTTAAGGAAAACGTCATAAGTTTCACCATCGCGGGCAACCGACTCTATTATGCAACCATGGACGATGCGATTTACAGAACGAATCTGAACGGAAATGGCCGAAGATTCATTGCGAACGGTTCGAATCCGCTTGCAATCGGCGGCATTTTGTTCTATTTTAGTATTGACGGAGAACTGATGCACATTCCCTGATGGCGGGTCGTGCATAGAAAGGATACGTAAATGAAGATCGACCAACAACTCCTGCCCTTTCTTGACGAAGCGGGCCGCCTGAAACAATATCCCGCCAAACGCGCCAAACAGCTGATGGCGCTGGCTTACCTTGCGGCCAAATTCGAGCCGGAGCGCAGTTATACCGAAACAGAGGTAAACGAGCTGCTGAATGAATGGCACAACTTCGGCGACTGGGCCCTGCTGCGCCGCGATTTGGTGGACACGGGTTATCTGAATCGCGACAAATGGGGAAAGGCGTATACGCTTGCCCCGCGGGAATACGAAACAACCCTGCAAAGCATGGATTTGTCCCGACTAACCCTGCCCGGGCGCGTGCTGGATATTGGCGCGGGCGGCGAGGGTATTATCGCGCGCGCCGTCGGCCCGTCGGTTGTCGGCATCGACAAGCGGAAAGAAGAGCTGGAAGAGACGGCGGATATCGGCCTGAAAATCGTGATGGACGCCTGCGACCTGCAATTTTTGGCCGAGCACTTTGACCATGTGACCTGTTTCTATTCCCTTATGTATATGCAAACGGGCGAGGTGCAGCGCTGCCTGCGGGAAGCGAACAGGGTCTTGAAAAAGGGAGGCAGCCTGTGGATTTGGGACACGGTTATCCCCGTGCTGCCAAGTGAGACTGTTTTTATCGCGCAAGTTGCGGTGAAGATTGACAGCGATACCTGCGTCCGCACGGGTTACGGTATCGCGCCGATCACCCCGCGGACGATGGAGGATTATATAGCGGCTTGCAAAGAGAGCGGATTCCATCTCCGCACTGTCGAGGACAACGGCGCGTATTTTGCGCTGCACGCAGAGAAAATGTAGGGGGGAAGAGAAGTGGATTCATTACACCCGGAACGCCGGACAAGAATTCATGGGTCGAAGTCTGCCTATAGTATTTCCGCGCGCGTTCGCAAACATTATTGCCCCCAATGCTCCGCCTTGTTGACCGTTCGACGAGTGAGCCGCGTTGTGAATGCCAAGTCCGAAGAAGCAAAGGATTTTGATTTTTCCGTATCCGATATTGCCGTAAGTGGCAACGTAAAATTCACTTGGGACGTCTTCTATTGTGCAAACTGCGATACGGAAACAGATGTCGGTGTTATACTTGAATTTGCGCGCGAAATGCGCAGGGCAGAGCGCAGAGAATTAAGAGGAGCGGTGCAGCAGGCGCAAACGGGATGCGCGCACAGAAATAGGACGGAGATCGATAACAGATCGCGGGGCTTTTTCGGGGGCATATATATGGGTAAACCCATGAAATGTGAGGATTGCGGGAAGCAAGTGCAATTGACACGCGGGTTTCGTGCACTGGGGATATTGTGCAAAAGTTTCACGTGCATCTTGCTTTTTCTTGCCTTGTTTGCGATGTCCGGGGAATTCAACCGCCACTTCCCGCAGTTTCCCGAGTGGACAAAATGGGTCGTTATCGGGATTGTTGTACTCGTAGTGTTTTTGATTTCGCATATAGAACAAACATATGTCCGCCGCTTGGATCATTGGAAAGATTGCAGGGGCGGATAGTAAACGGCTCCGCAGGAGACGTTGCGCCCGTTCGACCCCGACACCGTCATCAAGACAAGCAGCAAAAAGGAGACAATCACCATGCACATCATCGCCGGACTCGGCAATCCGGGCCTGTCCTACAAAAAGACGCGGCACAATTCCGGTTTTCAGGCTCTGGATTGTCTTGCGGAGGCCCATAAAATCAGCGTGAAACAAAAGAAATTCTCCGCGCTTTGCGGCGAAGGGACGATCAACGGCGAGCGCGTGCTGCTTCTAAAGCCGCAGACCTATATGAACCGCTCGGGCGACGCCATCGGCGCCGCGTTGCGGTACTACAACCTGCCGACGCAGAACCTGATCGTGCTCTATGACGACGTTGATCTCCCCGTCGGTACCTTGCGCATCCGCGAACGGGGCTCCGCGGGCACGCACAACGGCATGCGGCATATTATCGCTTGCTTGGGCGGCGGCGATTTCCCGCGCCTGCGTATCGGCGTGGGGCAGGATAAGGAGCTGGTGTTGGCCGACTATGTGCTGAAACGCCCCGGCAAGGATGAACAGGCCCTGCTGACAGAAGCCTTTCAAGCGGCGGCGGCCGCCGCCGCACTGATTGTGCGCGGGGAACTTCACAAAGCGCAGGAGCTGTACCAACGGTGAGCGCGGGCTTTCTCTTACAGTATATATATAACGATGCGGCCCTTTCCGCCCTGCGGGAAAACCTGCAAAAGCAGCGAGGGCCCGTCGCGGTATTTTCGCTACCCGAAATGGCGCGACCACCCGTTGTGGCGGCATTGTATAAAGAAACGGTTTTGTATGTCACCGCGACCGAGCAGGAGGCACAGCATTTTCACGCGGAGCTGATGACCTTTGCGCCGGATGCGTTGCTCTATCTCCCGCGCGACCTGCCGCTCACGCATGTGCGCGCCGTTTCGCCCGAGCGCGGCGCGGGCAGACTGCTGGCGCTCTCTCGTCTGCTTTTGGGCCTGCCGACGCTGATAGTCACCTGTGCCGCCGCGCTCTGTGAAGCGCTGCCGCCCGCCGCCGCCCTGCGCGCCGCGCAGTGTTCGATCACGCGCGGGCAGGAGATTGCACCGCAGGCGCTGGCGCAAAAACTATCACTCGCGGGCTATGTGCGAGAGGACTTGGCGGAGAGCCCCGGCCAATACGCGCGGCGCGGCGATCTGTTGGACGTCTTCCCCATGCAGGACGAGAGCCCGGTTCGCATCGAGTTTTTCGGCGATGAGGTGGATCAAATCCGCCGCTTTGATCCCCTGACCCAACGGGCGACCGAGCAGGTGGCTTCCGCCGTGTTCACCCCCGCCGCCGAGATTCCGCAGACGCCGGAGCTTACGCGCAAAGCCCTAAAAAGCTTGGGCAACGCGCAAGGCTTTGCCGCCCAGCGGGAGGCCTGGGAAGCGGGGCTCTGCGCGCCCGGCGCGGAGATTCTGTTGCCGCTGCTCTATCCCCAGACCGAGACCCTCGCGGCCTACCTGCCCGAATCCGCGCAGGTTCTCTATGCCGAGCCCCAGCGCGTGCTGGATGAAGCGAAGACCGCGTTCACGCTCCATGCCGAAACGGTCGCGGCCATGTTAGACAGGAGCGAGGGCCATCCCGCGCAGGCGCAGCTGATCCGTGACCCCAACGCGCTCCTCCACCAGATGCGCGCCCCCCGTGCCGCCGCGCTCTATCCGCTCTTCCGCACGGGCGCCCTCTTGCAGCATCACAGCCAGGCGCAGTTTGACGCGCAGAGCCCCGGCATTTATGTGGACGATATCCCCGCGCTGGCCCGCGAGCTGTTGGCGCGCAAGCAGAACAAGGACGCCGTGCTCCTCTTCTGCGGGGATGCGCTAACCCGCGTGGCGGAGCAATTGCAGAATTATGAAATCCCCTTCGCGCAGGCAGATGCCCTCACTCGCCCACCCGTGCGCGGCGAAATACTGTTGTTGGGCGAAACGCTGCTCCGCGGCTTCTGCTTCCCGCAGGCAAAGCTCTATGTCTGGTCACAGGCGGAGCTGTTTCAAAAGACGGTGCGGCGCGGCAAGGAGCAGAAGCGCCGCGAGGGCCTGACCGAACTGTCCGATCTGACGCCCGGCGATATCGTCGTGCACGAGTCACATGGCATAGGCCGATTCGTGGGCGTGGAGCAAGTGACGACGCCCGACCCCGACGGCGGCAAGACGACGCGGGACTATCTGCATCTGGCCTATCGCGGCACGGACCGGCTCTATATCCCTGTGGAACAGTTGGACCGGATTCAGAAATATATAGGCGGCGGCGAAGATTTTGAGCCCTCCCTCTCGCGCTTGGGCGGCAATGAGTGGCAGAGCCGCGTCAAAAAGGCCCGCGAAGCCGCCAAAAAATTAGCCGTGGACTTGGCGGCCATCTATGCGGCGCGCGCTTCCCGCGGCGGCCATGCCTTCGCGCCCGACACAGAATGGCAGGCAAAATTGGAGGAAAGCTTCCCCTATACCGAGACGCCCGACCAATTGACCGCCGTGCAGGACGTAAAAAAAGATATGGAGGCCTCGCGCCCCATGGATCGCCTGCTCTGCGGGGACGTGGGCTATGGGAAGACCGAGGTCGCCCTGCGCGCCGCGTTCAAGGCGATACAGGACGGCAAGCAGGTGGCTGTGCTGGTGCCCACCACTGTGTTGGCACGCCAACACTATGGCACCTTCGCGGCCCGCTTCGCGCCCTATCCCGTGCGCGTGGAGCAGCTTTCGCGCCTCGTCGCGTCGGCAAAGCAGAAGTTAATCAAGCAGCAATTGGAGAGCGGCGAGGTGGATCTCATCATCGGAACCCATGCGCTTCTGTCCAAGGAGATGAAATATAAGGAATTGGGGCTCATCGTCATAGACGAAGAGCACCGCTTCGGCGTCAATCATAAAGAGAAACTGAAAGAGCTGCGGGAGACCGTCGACGTGCTCACGCTCACCGCCACACCCATCCCGCGCACCCTGAACCTCTCGCTCTCGGGCATACGCGATATTTCCAATATGGATACCCCGCCCGAAAACCGCCGCCCCGTGCAGACCTTTGTCACCGAATATACCGACGCGCTCTTAGTCACAGCCATGCAGCGTGAACTGGGGCGCGGCGGGCAGGCTTTTGCGGTCAGCAACCGCGTACATTTGATGGATATCACAAAGGCGCATATGCAGCAGCTTTTGCCGAATGCGCGTATCGCCATCGCCCACGGGCAGATGCCGCCGGAGCTGCTGGAAGAGGTGATGGTCGACTTTCTGGAGGGTGCGTACGATATACTCCTCTGCAGCACGATCATCGAGAGCGGACTGGATATCAGCAACGCCAATACGCTCTTTGTGCTCGACGCGCACCGTTTGGGTCTGGCACAGTTGTATCAATTGCGCGGGCGCGTGGGGCGGAGCAGCCGCAGTGCCTATGCCTATTTCACGGTTCCCGAGAGCCGCGCGGTGACGGAGGACGCCCAAAAGCGCCTGCTGGCCATCCGCGAGTTCACGCAGTTCGGTTCCGGCCTGCGCCTTGCGATGCGCGATCTGGAAATACGCGGTGCAGGCAACCTCCTGGGCGCGGAACAGCACGGGCATATCGCGGACATAGGCTATGAATATTATATGAAACTGATGCACGAAGCGGTTGCCAGCGCCAAGGGCGAAGCCGCGCCCATGGAAACGGAGACGCAACTGACTCTCCCCGGCGAGGCCTATCTCCCCCGCGAAGCCTTCCCGAACGAATTGTTGCGTCTTGCGATGTATCGCCGCGTGGCGCGCATTGCGTCCCGCGCCGATTATGATGATCTGTTGGATGAATACGAAGACCGTTATGGCGACTTGCCCGCCCCCGCGCTTGCGCTGCTGAAACAGGCCCTCATTCGCGCACTGGCCAAACAGGCGGGTCTCTCCATGGTGGTGCAAAAAGGCACCATGTTGAGTTTGCAATATAGCAACAGCGCCCGCCCCGACGGCATCAAACTCCTCTTTGCCATGCAAAGCTGTCCGCGCATGAAACTGCTCGCGGGCGAAAGCCCGAGAATTGAAATTGGCGTGAAGCGGGATGAGGAAGCCTTAGACCTGCTATTGGACATCCTGCCCGCACTGGCGGACGCGAACGGAGGCCTGCCATGAGCGAGATCGAGCTGGTATTCCCCACAGAGGAGATGGAAGCGGCGGCGACCGCCTTTGTAGCGGAGATTCTGCATAACGGCGAAGCCTACATCAACGGCGGCGCGGGCATCACCGCCGCGGCCAGTTATGCCGAATGGCTGCAAACCCTGCGCAACAATCTGCACGAAGACACGGTACAAGACGGCAGAATTCCCTCCACCACCTATTTCGCCTGCCGAAAGTCAGACAACGCCATCGTCGGCATCATCGATATCCGCCACAGGTTGAACGATTTTCTCTATAACTGGGGCGGACACATCGGCTACGGCGTGCGCCCCACCGAGCGCCGCAAGGGATATGCGACACAAATGCTGGCCCTGGCTTTGCAGGATTGCAAAAGACTTAGCATAGAAAACGTGCTGGTCGTCTGCAACCACGACAACGAGATTTCCCGCGCCACGATACTGAAAAACGGCGGCATCTTCTGCAACGAACTCCCCGCACCGGACGGAAAATTGATACAGCGGTATTGGATTGATATTACCAAACCCTCTTCAATACACCATACAAAATAAAGCGTGCGTTGCGGAAATCGTAGGCGCAGGTGGACAGGGCGATTATCCTGTTTTTTTCCGTTACGGGGACATAGCTTATAAAGGTGGAGTCGGCGATCAGTTCTGCTATGTGCTGCATATAGGCGGCTTCATCTTCAAATTCCAAGGGGACTTCCTCCGCCGTATGTACGGACCCTGCGAAGAATTCGATGCGCCAGCAGCCCGTTGGCGCGATCAGGTATGCGATGGGGTGTTTGTCGTAATAGTCCTGTTTCCTGTATTTATCGATGCTGGCGAACATCGTCCCGCGCTGCATATGGTGTCCGTACAGCACGGATACGCGGTCGGAAAAATCCTCCGCGTTGCGGTAATCTAAGAAGATGGCACCTGCCCCGCTCTCACGACCGTTGATATTGTGCCGCAGATAATAGGAGTTGTCCGTCGCCTGCGCAATCGGATAATTGATGATGGTTCCCGGCTGGTAGATCCAGCCTATGCCCTGTATATTGATCTCCTGCAGCGCATCAAAGTCCACCTCGGGGATCTCCACGAGCTGTTCGGGTGGCTCGGTCGGCTCGACGATAACACCCCCCTCTTCTTGTATGGGGGGCTTGGGCGGTTTATAACTGTCCTGCCTGCCCGTTTGCGTGGAGATTACGCTCTCTTCCACCGCCCTGTAGACGGCATCCGTCTCGGCATACTCGCTCAGCTCGCGTGTCAGGTGGTATGCGCAGAACGCAATCAGCAGGATGCACAGCACGATGCCCCCCGTTTTGAGCCAGCGTATCAATCTGCGCCGCATAGTACTCCCTCCCGATATTCTCTATCTGTTACGGTGCGATCGGCATTCCGTATAATTCCGCGAAGACATCGTCATTCTCCGCGCCATCCGCCGAGAGCAGTGCGCCCGTATAGCGGATTTGAAACCCTTTTTTCAGCGTGGGGACGCGCCTGTCAGTCCCGTCCGCGTTATTGACCAGCAAATCCGCCAATCCGTCCATCCAGTTCTGCTGTGCGGCGTCTATGCTCTCCGCAAAGCGCAGAACGCTGAACAGGGGGACTGTGCTCTCGCCCGCCGCCACGAGCCTGGACTCCTCCCCACCGCCGCAATAGATCCAAACCTGTGAGGTCTCGTCCCGCTCACTCGGAATCACCAAACGCCAGACCTTCCCCTCCGCCTGCTCCTCTATAGCCTTTCGCCCGTTCCCGTCAAAATCTCCACGCGCAGGGCGATATAGACGACCTTGCCGCTCCGATTCTCGACCCGCGGGTCCCGCGGGACAAACGCGCCGGGTACGACGCCCACCATGTCTTTACTGACCCGGCCCGGTTCTGTAAGCTGTGCGCGCAGACTCCGATCGGCGCCGATAAAGGGTACATCCGCATGTTTATTCAGCGTGAATATCCCGAAAATAACCAGTGCGGCAAGAAAGAGCATCAGCGACGCGATCAAGAGCCGAAATATGATTTTTCTGCGCTGCTTCTGCTGCATATTCTTTTTACTTCCGCTTGTTCTCCGCCTGTGCGCGCACCTGCGGCAAAGGCCAGCGGGTCTCTTTTACGGGTTCCGCGTTCACCTGCGCCTGCTCTTCGCCCGGCAGCTCGATCCACAGTTCTTTTTTCTCTTTCTTTTCTCCCTTCTCCTTCGGATCCCCGCCCAGCAGGAAGAAGAGGATAACCAGGATCACGCAAATCGTGGCCGCGATGACTTTCCCGCTCGTGGTGAGAAGCAACGCCAGCGCATAGCCGATGATGGGAACAAAGACTTCCACGGTTCCGAGTATGTTGCCGAACAACTGCGGAGGCCCGTCTTCGTCTTCGTTTGCGTCGCCCTTGGTATAAAATTTTTTGATGCCTTCTTCCGTTTCAATCCGATTCACGCGGTGCGTTACATCTTTTCCGCCTTCCACGCCCGGATAGGTAATGATGTCTCCCACCGCGAGATCTTCCTCCGCCGAGACGGGAACGACATACACCAGACTTCCCACAGGCAGGTTCGGTTCCATGCTGCCCGTCAGCACCACCTTCGGCTGCACGCCAAAGAGCCAGGGTATGACCATCGCCAACGCGACAATCAATACGATGGAAGTCAAAATATCTACAAGTATCGAAAATGCTTTTTTCATGGTTCACCTGTATTAATTCAAATGCTTGCGCAACAGTTCCGTCGCCTGCGCCAATTGCGCGGAAAGTTCCGCCGCGCGGGCGTTGTGGTCCGTCTCCTGCTGTTCCGCGTGCAGTTCCAGCAAACGCTGCTCATCCTGCTCCTGCTGTTCCCGCAGAGCCTGCAAGCTTGCCCGCTGCCGCTCGATCTCCTGCATGCGCGTCTGCCGGGTCGCGTCGTACACCGGGCGCTCCGCCTGTATCGCGGCGGGCTTGTCCTCTTTTTTCTCTTCCGCCCTTTCTCCGGTCGGCGCCTGCGGCAGCGGCGGCGCATAGCCCTCCCTGTCCGTGGCCGACTCCGAACGCTGCTGCATGGAGTCCAGCTCCTGCGCCAATTCCTCGACCTGCTCCCGCAGGGCGCGCAGCATTTTCAGCTCTCCGGCGCGCGCCTGCAGCTCGTCTATCTCCTTTGCCAAGGCGCCCACCTGCTCCCGCAGCCCCCGCAACAGCCCTTGCAGCTCCCTGCCCTTGTCCGTGATGGATTGCATGGCCTGCTCTTCCTTCTCCGTATGCCGCCGCACCTTCTCCTGTGCCGTGTTGACGATTGCGTCCGCTTCCCGCTTTGCACGGGCGACGATCCCGCTCGCCTCGCGGCGGGCCTCGTCCTGCGCCGCTTTCGTTGCCTTTTTCTGTTCCGTCAGCAAGAGAACCAGGTCTTCCGCTTTCTCGGCATATATTTTTCGCTGCATTTCCAATTCCGTAATCTTTTTATCCCACACAAGCCGCTTCTCTTCACCCCTGGCCAAAGCCGCCGCGGAGAGGGTTCGCTCCTCTGTCAGCGCCGCGTTTTGCTGTTCCTTCTCGACCATGTTTTGCGTCAGCCGCTCGTTCTCTGCCAAAAGCTCGCGCACTTGTTCCTGCAACTGCGCATGCGCCGCGTCCCGCTCTTTTCGTGTGCTGTCCGACAACTCCTCATACATGGCGGAGACCTCCTCCAAGCAGACGCGCACGTCGGCACGTCTCGCGCCAAACAGCTGACTGCGGAATTTGAGGTCCGATATATAGGCGTTGATCTCCCGCCCGGATTGTATCTTCTCCATGCGCGTTCCCCTCGTGGTTTTATCATTCATGGCTTGCGCCAATTCATAACGGAAAAATAATTTTCTCTACCCTTTCTTATATCATAAGCGACGCTACGTGTTTTCGTTTTCGGTGTAAATTTTTCGATTATTACCTTTTTATTCAGCATTTGTTCACAATGAAAAAAGAACCGCGCCCCTTGGGAACACGGCCTTTATTGCCTTTTTGCAAATTATATTCGTTGTTTGTGAGAACAGTTTGTAAACATTACTTCACCAATACGATCTGCTGGCCCTCGCTCATGGGCTCTTTGAGATTCGGATTGAGGGCCATCACGGAGGCGACCGGAATGCCGAAGCGCTTTCCGACCGAGAAGAGGGTCTCGTTCTGGTCGCTCAGATAGATGAAGATGCCGTTGCGCGACTGCGCATTCTCGTTCCCTTCCAGCATGGACGTATATCTCTGAATGCTGCTGTGATAACAGTCGCAACTCAGTTGCATGGTGATTTGCACATCCAACGAACGCCCGCCGCCCGTGACCGTGGCCGCACAGACCACCGCCTGCGCCGTGAGCGCCCTGCCCTCCGCCTGATCTATCTTTACGCAGAAGGGGATATCCTCCGAAAAGCTGTATAGCCCCCCGTCCTCCGCGCGATAGCAGAGTGTGGTCAAGAGCACTCCGTCTACCTCCGCGCCCTCGTCGCTCGGCGCGATGCCCGTGATGGCGGGTACCGCGCGCACAAAGGCTGGCAAAAAACTCTCCGGCAGCACGGACGGGATGGGCAGCGTCTCCCGTACAACCGCCTTTTTTGTATGGGAGTTGTTATATTGCAGGGACTCCGTTTCCTCCTGCACGCAGGCAAAGCTCAGTTCGGCATCATAGGCGTCCAGGAGCAGGGGTATCTCCGTATGCACGGCGGCATACACGGAGATGGGTATGCTTGCTGTCACTTCCAAGGCCCCATCTGCTTCGCTGGTCACCTCTGCGCGCAAATCCTGCAAGATCGCCTGTGCCTCGCAGGCATCCGTCGCGTCTCCGGCTATGGTTTCGGAGAAGGGAAGGTTCATGGGCTGGCTGCGGAGGTTCCCCTCCCCATCCTGCAATAGCGCGGCCACATGCAGCACACCTTCCACCAATATGCCGCCATGCGCAGGCACCGCTTCGCGCACCAGGGCCGACCCGTTCACCTGCAACAGCTTCGTCCCCGAGGGTATGGACAGCTCCTCCTGCACGCGCAGGGTCTGGCTGCCCACGAGGGTCCGCCTTTTTTGCGTGAAAAGCCCGCGCACCGTCTCTATCCCATGTACGTCCGAAATCTCCGTGACCGCGCTCACCTGATTCGTCTGGGTGATATGCGCGTCTAAGGCGATCAGCGCGTGCAGGCGCAACACCCCGTCCTCCGCTTCCGCACGGCATTCAAAGACCTGCGCCTGGGCCAACGCCTGCATGCCCGCCGCCACTTTTTCGCTCTTGATGCGATGCGTAAACTCCGCCTGTGCCGTAAAGGCAAAGGGCTCCGCCTCCAGCAAAATCAGTTGCAAGGCCAGTACCCCGGACAGATCGACCGCGCCCTGCGCCGCCGCCGCTTCCAAATTTGTCACCTGTGCCGTGCAGGCCAGAACTTTCCGAACCGCACGCGTGTCCGGCAGGGGTATCAGGCTGTCTATCCTCGCCTGTGCGGTCAGATATGTCACATAGTTCTCCGCCGGCAAGATTGTTTTTATCACTTCCATCGCGTTCCTCCTTGGGCTGAATGCTACAGTTTCATGAAAATATATTCGCGTTAGCTCGCAGAAATGCCTGCACGATTTCCTTTACGTTTTCTATGCCCTTCCTTGACATTCCGCGCAAACTTGGTATACTTTGTATGGGTTGCAGAGAACGCAATCTGTTTTCCAAAATTATAAGTGGAGGAAGAACATGAACGAATACATCGAGCGCGTATTGGCGGAGGTTCGAACCCGTGACCGTGCCGAGCCGGAGTTTTTGCAGACCGTCGAAGAGGTCCTGACCTCTTTGGAGCCCCTCGTGGAGCGACATCCCGAGTATGAGAAATACGGCCTGTTGGAGCGCATCGTGGAGCCGGAACGCGTGGTGCAGTTCCGCGTACCCTGGGTGGACGACAACGGGCGGGTGCGCGTGAACCGCGGCTTCCGCGTGCAGTTCAACAGCGCAATCGGCCCCTATAAGGGCGGCCTGCGCTTTGCGCCCACGGTCTCCCTCTCTGTGATGAAGTTCCTCGCGTTCGAGCAGACCTTTAAGAACAGCCTGACCACCCTGCCCATGGGCGGCGGCAAGGGCGGGAGTGACTTTGACCCCAACGGCAAGTCCGAAATGGAGATTATGCGCTTCTGCCAGAGTTTTATGACGGAGCTGTATCGCCATATCGGCCCCAACTTAGACGTGCCCGCGGGCGATATCGGCGTCGGCGGCCGCGAAATCGGCTTCCTGTTCGGCCAATATAAGCGCATACGCAACCAATACGAAAACGGCGTGCTGACCGGCAAGGGGCTCTCCTATGGCGGCAGCCTGATACGCCCGGAAGCGACGGGCTTTGGCGCCGTCTATTATCTGAACGAAGTGCTGAACCATGTGAAGGATACCCTGGTCGGCAAGACCGTGGCGATCTCGGGCTTCGGTAACGTCGCCTGGGGCGTCTGCATCAAGGCCACGCAGTTGGGCGGCAAGGTCGTCACCCTCGCCGGACCCGACGGCTTTATCTATGATCCGGCGGGCGTCGGCACGCCCGAGAAGTGGGCCTATCTCCTCGAGATGCGCAACAGCGGCCGCAACCGCGTGCAGGATTATGCGGATAAGTTCCAAGTGGAATTCCATGCCAAGCAAAAGCCCTGGAATGTCCCGGTCGATATCTGTATGCCCTCCGCCTATGAAAACGAGATCAAGATGGAGGAAGCGAAGCAGATCGTCGCCAACGGCGTGAAATATTATGTCGAAGTCGCCAATATGCCCACGACCAACGAGGCGCTGGGCTATCTCATGCAGAACGGCGTCCTCTGCGCGCCGAGCAAGGCCGTCAACGCGGGCGGCGTGTCCGTCTCCGGTTTGGAGATGAGCCAGAACTCCGAGCGCCGCAACTGGTCCAAGGAGGACGTCGACAGGCAGTTGAAGGCGATTATGAAGAATATACACGACGCGAGCATGGAAGCCGCCAAGGAGTGCGGGCTGGGCTATAACCTCGTGGCCGGCGCGAACCTTGCCGGGTTTATGAAGGTGGCCAACGCGATGTTGGCGCAGGGCATAGTGTAACACGTCGCTTCGACAAGCTTTGCTTGCCGAAGCGGTTTCCTGTAGGTAGAAACAGAGCGTCCCGCTCTGTTTCTTTTGTGTTTTCGGGGAAATGAATTCCCCGAAAACAAGCTTGTTTGCTCTGCATAAAAATCTTTCGTGAATATTTGTATTTTCAGATGAATTTTCTGTGAATATGCAGGGGCTTATGCAGGTGGACAGTTTTGCATATGCAGGGGCGGTATGCTGTGGATAAGTCCCGGTTTTCCCCTTCTATACGCCGCCGCAATGTGGATAACTCTGTGGATACTGTGGATATATACACGCATATACAGGGAAATGCATATGCATTGCGGCTTTCTTCCCTGCATTTTATGCAGATTCATAGCGAAGCGTATTAGGTCCAGATGCGGAACGCGCAGATAAAGTGGTAAGTCCAATAGCTGTCGTCCGCCAGGCGCTTGATGCGCACCCGGCCCATCGCCGAGGAGGCGTCGATCATACAGCCCTCGCCCGCGTAGATGCCCACATGGCCCAGGCCCTCACCCTCGCCGGAAAAGACCAGCACGTCGCCGGGCAATACGTCGTCCAAGGATTCGATCTTCATATACAGCGCCGTTTCCGACCAATTCTTGCTGGTCATATAGCGCCGCGTCTCGCCCGCCTGTTGCATGCACCAATAGACAAAACCGGAGCAGTCGAAGGCGTTGGGCCCCTTCGCGCCGCGTATATAGGAGCAGCCTATCTTGCTCTGCGCTGCCTGCAAGAATTTATCCGCGCCAAACAGCTTTTCTTCCGGGTTCTCCGCCTTTTCGGGGGCCTCTTCCTCGATGGGTTCCAGCGCCTTGCGTGCCTGGTCGGAAAAGAGCCGATCCCAGGTCTCGCGGTTTACAACGCCGCGCGCGTGCAGCCCGTTTGTCTTTTGGAAGGAGGTCACAGCTGTCTGCGTGTTCGTGCCGTATATCCCCGTGATCTGCGCATAGTATATATAGCCCAGCTCCCGCAACCGTTCCTGCACGAGACCCACGTCGTCCCCGCGCATGCCCACGCGTATCCCGAATTTCTCCGCGTTAGCGCGCGTCAGGCATTCTAATATATCTTCGTTCAGGAACCCGTCTGTCAAAAGCCCGTTCGCGGCTTGCGCGCGGCGCAGTGCGGACACGGTCTCCTCGTCCATCTCCCCCTTGGGTATATACGCTTTCGGCAGATATTGCAGCGCGACCAAGCGCGCCTGCGCGGTCTTTACGGCGTCCCCCTTGTCTCCGGCGTGAAACGAGAGCGTGACCAAATTGCCCTCATATACTTTGCGCAAGGTCTCTCTGTCCGCGCGCCCGCTCTCTGTCATCTTGTGGTTTTTTTGAAAGATGCGTGTCGCCGCTTCCGTTTCGTCATCAAAGCGGCCCGTGATATACGCCTGCCGCAGATAGCCCAGCTCATAGAGCCGCACCTGCAGGCAACGCACTTCCTCACCCTGTTCGCCCTTACTGATGGCATAGGGCTTTGCGTCCGCGGCGATCAGGCGATTGTAGGCCACCTCCGTCAGCAATCTGTCTTCCGGCATCCCGTTCTGACGGCGAAAGGCGCGCACCGCGTCACCCATAGCGGAGCTGTAGACGGGCCGCGGCTCGTCCGCTTCCAAATAGTGCAGTTCGATCAGGCGCGCCTGCGCGATTAAGACCTCCTCGCCGCGCGAACCTTCGCGCAGCGGAAAATCGGCATGTTCTATCTCGGGGGGCTCGCCAAACTGCGGCGCGGGACTGGGCAGGACATGCATTGCCGCCGCGGGCGTTTCCGTCACCGTCGGCGTCTCCGTAACGCTTTCGGTGCGCGGGGCGGGGCGCTGTTCGTTGCGTATCAATGGCTTTATCGCAAAATATACGCCAAGACACAGACCCACTGCGATGGCAGAGCCTGCGGCAATCAGGATGATGCGCGTCCGCGGTATTTTTTTCTTCTTGGCTTTCGTCATAGGCCTATTATAGCATATCAAATGTAAACGTGTTTCGAAATCTTATCGCTAATTGGGATAACAGGCCGCCGCCTGCCGCAATTCTTCCGCAAAAGCGGCGGCACTCGCCTGCGGCGCGAGCAGACTCGCGTATTTCAGGTGATCCAACAGAAAGCGCCGCATCTGCGGCCATCGGCAGTGCAGCGTCACGCGCAGGTATTCTCCCTCCGCTTCGCAGTACGACCTTGTGCCGAACGCGGCGTACACTTCGTCGCGCAGGTGGCGCTTGCAGAGCAGGACGTAGCTTTCCTCCGGGCCTGCGCGATACAGATTTTGCAATACGTATTCCCGCAAGGGCAGGCCCCCTTCACAGCCGCTCAGTTCCGTAACGGGCCGCGCGGGCAGCTCTGTGACTTCTATCCTGCGCATTTGGTCACAGCGCTGGTGCAGCAGTTTGCCATAGCCCGCCATGGACAGGAGGACATAATATTGCCCCTCTGCAAAGGCCAGCGCATAGGGCGTCGCGCTTGTTGTGGTCGCGCTCCCTTCGGCATTCGCGTATATCCCGGCGTTTTCGAAGCGTATCTGCTGCCCGGCAGCGATGGCACCGCGCAGTTGGGCGATATTCTCCAAAAGCAGGGTTGGCAGCAGGGTCTCCGACCATTCGAAAATTGGCACTTCCCCCTGGCATTCCGCCAGCAGGGTCTCGCTTTGGTCATAGCGCGGCGCACGCAGCAACGCATCCAAGAGGAGCAGCCGTTTATCTTCGTCCTGCCAATGCAGGCTCTGTATGTCTTCGCCGATCAGATAATAGCCCCTGCCGTTCTCCTGATAGGTGGAGAGGGGGAAACCCATCTCCGTGAGCAAAATCAGGTTGCGGCCAACCGCCTTGCGCTCAAATTCCAGTCCGTAGTCCGCCTGCATATATTCCATGAGCGCGCGGGTCGTCAGGGGCCGCGCGGGCGTGGCGTACTTTTCCAAGACGCGCAGCAGGCAGAGCGACAGCGCTTTTTTTCCCGTGAGTTCCGCTTCTTTCGGCATAATTGGCCCCTTACTCGAAATAATAACCGCGGTGATAGTCTATCAGCACCTTTTCATAGCGCTTGAATTCTTCCATGGCCTTGCCCGCGCCTGCCGCGACGCAGGTCAGCGGATCCTCGGCGATATGGCAGGGCAGGCCCGTCTGCTCGGACAGATACGCGTCTATGCCCGGCAGCAGCGCGCCGCCGCCCGTGAGCACTATGCCGTTCTCCGCCACCTCGCCGCAGAGTTCCGGCGGCGCGTTTTCCAGCAATTCTTTGATCTGGTCGGCGAGAGAGCGCAGCGGTTCCGCCAGCGCATGCACCAGCGCGTTGGCCCCGATCTCCGCCTGCACGGGCAGACCCCCGCCCAAGGAGCGACCGACGACAGGCATCATCGGTTCCTCGCGCCTTGCTACGGCGGAGCCATAGCGTATCTTCAGCGCTTCCGCCTGTCTCTCGCCTAATGCGATGCCGTGCTGGCGCTTGAAATAGCGCGCAATGGCCAGGTCCATGGCGTCCCCGCCGTTGCGCGCGGAATTCTGCAAGACAACGTGTCCAGCGCAGAGCAACACAGCGTCACTCGTTCCTGCGCCTATGTCGAGCAGGAGCCGCCCTTCGGGCGAAAAGATATCCAGACCCATGCCGATGGCCGCCGCCACGGGCTCATAGATCAGATAGGTATAGCGGGCGCCCGCGCCCTCGGAGGTTTCGATTGCCGCGCGCATATCCACTTCGCTGGCATTGCAGGGTACGGCCACGGCGACCCGTGGACGATTCCAGAAGCGGCTGCCGAAGAGACGGGCGAAATATTCGGAAAGCATGCGCTCCGTCGCGTCAAAATTGGCGATAACGCCGCCGGAGAGCGGGCGCACGACGATGGTATCAGCGTCTTCGCGGCCCAAAATCTTTCGCGCGTCCTCGCCGAGCGCGCGCAACTGCCCGCTGCCGCGCGCCACCGCTATGACGGTCGGTTCGCGCAGAACGATGCCCTTGCCGCGCACATATGCCAGCGTGGTGCTGGTACCCAGATCCAATCCAATATCGGGAGAACGAAACAGTGCCATAACACACTTCCTATTCTGTACTTAAATTACACCTTGTACCGAAATTGTACCACGTCTATTTGGCCGCACTGTGAACAGACTTCTAAGGAAATATAAATAAAACCCAAAAATCGGGTTTTAGCAGGGCTGTATTTTATGCAGTTTAATACGTTGTGTCTTTTTCCGCCTTGACGCTGAAAAAGCTGAAGGGCCAAATGCGCAGGCCCACGACGCCGATGATATCTTCCATACGCACAAATTCGAGGCCGCGATTCGTGATTCCGTTCTCATAATGCCGATTGTCAAATAAGACGAAGACACTGCCCTTTGGTATGGTCAGCGTGGAGAAATTCAGTCCGCCGGCTATCACAAAATTCTCTTCCAAGCGAAAGTCTTCGTTGATATAGATCGTATCATTCTCGGCCCTTATCGTCTCTCCGCCCAAGCCGATCACACGCTTTATGAGTATCTCTCCGCTGACCGGATCCCGATACGCCACCATTTCCCCACGGCCCAGATTTTTGAGGTGTATGCGCAGGCAGTCGACCAGCACCAACTCCCCCTCTTTCAGCGTGCTGTACATGGACATATTGCCAATCTTGACGGGCTTGAAACAGAGCGTGAAGAGCAGACATACAAAGAGCAACGCCAGCAGCGAACTAAGCAGCCACATCAGAAGCCTGTGCTGCCTGTGCAGATGTTTGAAGCGTTGCGCGCGCGTAATCATAATTTAAGGAAGCGCGTAGCGGGGTCTGCGCAGGATTTTCGCGTGATCAAAGGGATATACCACCGCCCGGACGCGGCCTATCACGCGCTCTATCTTCATTGTCCCCTCTTCCGTGCTGTCCCGGCTGGGACCGCGGTTGTCC
Organism: Clostridiales bacterium; assembly: GCA_009779405.1. GTDB lineage: Bacteria > Bacillota > Clostridia > Christensenellales > CAG-138 > WRCT01. The sequence goes on along the minus strand of WREI01000001.1, from coordinate 17,586 downwards.
CCCAACACAAAGATCTCCCCCTCGGGTATGGGCGTCTCTGAGAATTCGCCGTAATAATAATGCCCGCGTATCCGCTCTTCGTCCAAATACGGCTCGTCAATCGGCACTTCGTTGATATAAACGATGCCGCCCTCTATGCGTATCGTCTCCCCCGGCAGACCCATGACACGCTTGACATAGGTGTTTTCCGTATGTTCGGGATAAAACAAAATGACGATATCGCCCCTGCGCGGCGGGTGGAAGGAATAGCAGAGTTTATCCACCAGCATATAGTCATAGTCCGCCAGCGTACTGACCATACTGCTCCCGTCCACGCGCACCGGCTCAAAGAACACGGCGCGTATCGCGAGGGCCAGCAGCATAACGAGCACGGCGTATATGACAAAATCGAGGATACGATAGCTCGCCGTCCCCGCCAATTTCTCGTTGCGCTTCTCCAAGAGCTTCTTCATGTTTTTGATTTCGCTGTTCACGACATTCTGCCCCTGTTCCAAAATCTATACTCCCGTCTCATGTAATATCTGCTTGCATGCCTTTTTCAGCTTTTCCATATCCATATGCAGGATATGCCCGCAATGCATGCAGCGAATTTTTGCGCGCTGCTCCGCGTCCAACACTTCCCAGCGATTTTCGCCGCAGGCATGCGCCTTCCGCAGTTTTATGCCCATCCCCGCGCGCAGTGTATCGATCACTCTTCGATTCCCATATAGTGAAGGTATTTGCGGACGATCTCGGCCACAGCCTCCGGCTTCTCTTCCTGCATCAAATGTCCCGCGTTGCGCAGGGTATAGTATATGCCGTTGGTCAGATAGGGTTTCAGTTTTTCGATATCCGCCGGGGTATGCCAGCGGTCGTCCGCGCCGTTGAGCACCAGAACTTCCTTTTGCAAGGTGAAAAGGCCCGGCAAGCTGGCGTCCAGATCAAAGTTGCGCAGACTGTATTGGAAGGCCTGGCGTGAACGAAAATCCTCTAAGGTCTTATAATACTCCTTTACGGTTCTCTCCGTGCAGACTGTCGCGTCATAGAAACAGGTGGAAAGCGCGCGGCGCAGTGTTTTGCGCCCAAATAATTCCCGCGCGATAAAGCCTATGCCGGACTTCTCCAAAGTCTGCATAAAGCGCGGCATGGTCTCCGAGATGCCGCCCGGCGAGATGGCGATGATTTTCGCGAAGCGCTCGGGTGCCTTCTGCGCCGCATACAGGGCATAGACCGCGCCGAGTGAGAAGCCGAGTACATGGGTCACTTTCAATTCTATGGCGTCGCAGAATTTCAGTATACTGTCCGCCACCTCGTCCATCGAATAGCTCATCGCGTCCGGTTTGCCCGAATAGCCCGCGCCGACCAGATCCAGAGCGATGACGCAATATTCCTTTGCCAGAAGGGGAATCACGCTTTGCCAGGTATAGAGACTCTGCCCGGGTGCGTGGATTAGGAGCACCGGTTCCCCTTCACCCTGTATGACATAGTGAACGGATACGCTTTCACTCGTCTCTCCGCCCCTGTTGGGAAAGCCGGGCAGGACGATGCTGGTATACTCGCCGACCTTTTCGGTATTGCGCAACTCTTTACCTTGTACGGACATACTACCACCTCTTAAAAGTGTCTGTCTATATTGTACTGGTTTTTCGCAAAAACACAAGTGAAGAAACGATGAACGGCATGCGAATTATATGCGTTTCTATTGTTTCACGTGAAACATTGCACAGTTTTACCCTTTTCAAACCCAATTCTTTCTGTTATGATTGGCTTACAAGAAAGTATTGGGGTATTGCATGGAACAGCATGAACTGCTTTGGCAGCAGACCAAGGATATATTGCGCAAAGAATTGCTTCAGATCATGTACAACAACTGGGTAGAGCCCGTCTCCTCCCTGGCTTTTCGGAACGGCGCGCTGATTTTGCTCGTACCCAATGAAAACTTAAAGAGAATCTATAAGCAAACCGCACCCGAAACCTTTTTAAACGCAGCCAAGCGCGCGAACAGCGGCGTGTTGGAGATTTTGACCGTCCTGCCCGAACAGGCCAAGGATTTTTCCGTCACATCGGAATTTACGATCCCCGCCTATACGGGCCTGAATCCGCGCCTGACTTTCAATTCCTTTGTCGTAGGCAATTCCAACCGCTGGGCTGCAGCGGCGAGCAAGGCCGTTGCCGAGAATCCCGGCTATAATTACAATCCGCTCTTCCTGTACGGCGGTGTCGGCTTGGGCAAGACACACCTGATGCACGCCATAGGCAATGCCGTATGCGCCGGTATACCCGGTTCGCGCGTCGTCTATGTCACCGGGGAAAGCTTCACGAACGAGATGATTGAAAACCTGCGCCGCGGCAACAATTTAGAGTTCCGCCAAAAATATCGCGGTGCGGACGTGCTCCTCGTCGACGATATTCAGTTTATCGCGGGCAAGGAGGCCTCGCAGGAGGAATTTTTCAACACCTTCAACACCCTGCACAACGCGGGCAAACATATCGTAATCTCTTCGGACAGACCGCCCGGCGAGATCAAACATTTGGAGGAACGCCTGCGCTCCCGCTTCTCCATGGGTCTGATGGCGGATATTTCGGAACCGGATTTGGAGACGCGCATCGCCATCCTGAAAAACAGGGCCACGCGCGAGAATTATCACTTCACGGATGAAGCGCTGCACTTTATCGCGGAGAACTTTCCCTCCAATATTCGTCTTCTCGAGGGTTGTCTGACCACGGTCGCCGCCTATTCCTTTATACACGGCATCCCCGCGGATCTCTCTGCCGCCAAAGAAGCACTGCATGAAGTGCTGCCCGATGAGGATACGCCCGTGATCACGGCCGATAAGATCATGGAGAGCGTTGCGTCCTATTTCAATATCACCGTCGATGTGATGAAGAGCGCGCGCCGCGACAAGGAGGTTGTGTTGCCGCGCCAATTGGCCATGTATCTCTGTCACTCCCTGCTCTCCTTTCCGTATTTGCGCATCGCGGTCTTGTTCAACCGCAGCGACCATACGACCGCGATGTCGGCCTGTGACAAAATTGAAAATCTATTAGCAAAAGACCGAATTTTAAGGAGCCAAGTGGACGATATACATAGAATTTTGAAGATACCTATGGTAAAATGATGCGTATGTGGAAAGCGTGGACAAGTTTGGTGGTTACTGTGGATAAACTTTTCGTATGTGGAAACTGTGGACAAGCCCCCCGAAAACAGCGCCACATATCCACAGCCTTTCCACAGCAAAAACCCTTTAATGACGGGTAATACCGCGCTTTTCCGTGTTATCCACAGTGCCTACTACTGTTACTACTCTAAATACTACTGAGGGAGGACGAAAAATATGAAATTCTCGGCGGATGTACAGGTGATGCAGGACGCGATTGCGTCGGTCATAAAGGCCTTACCGGTGCGGACAACCATGCCCGCGCTCGAGGGCATTTATATGGAAGTTAAGGACAATACCTTGTTGCTTCGCTGTTCGGATCTGCTTTTGCAGAAGGAGTGCACTGTGAACGTGGAAATGGAACAGGAGGGCAGCGCGGTGATTCCGGCCAAGATTTTTGCGGAGTTTATACGCAAATTGCCGCCGCAGGCCGCCCACTTCGCGCTGACCGACAACAGCGTCTCCATACGCTGTGGAAAGACCCGCAATCGCTTTCAGTGTATAGAGTGTGAGGAGTTTCCCGCCATGCGCACGAGCGGCGAGGACAATACCCTGCATATATCCGCGGAGAAACTGCGCGCGGCCATACTGCGCGTCTCCTTCGCCACCGGGCAGGATGAGAGCCGCCCCGCGCTGACCGGCGCATATTTGGAAGCGAACGAGAACAATCTGACCATGGTCGCCACGGACTCCTTTCAGCTGGCTTTGCAAAATGTTATTCTGGATATACCCTGCAATCCCATAAAGACGATTATCCCGGGCAAAGCCCTGCATGAATTGGGGCGCATGTTGGAGGGGGAAACGGAAGCGGTGCAGCTTGTCTTCACAAAGACACATCTGAAATTGGATATGCCGGGTAGTGGTCTGGTGACCAGGTTGATCGACGGAAACTATATCGATTACAGGCGCATACTGCCGCAAAACAGCAAGATACGCATGCTTGTCAATAAGGAGGATTTGTTCTCCTGTGTAGACAGAGCCCAGCTTGTGGCGAGGGAGGGCAGCAACAGCATCGTATTGAAATTGCAGGACAATTACATGTCGGTATCCGCGCAGAGCGGGGTGGGCATATTCCACGAGGAGATAGAGATTCAGTTGAGTGGCGATGAATTGGAGATCGCTTTCAATCCGAAATATATTTTGAATGTGTTGAAGGGCATAGACGAAGAAAATCTGTATATGGAGTTTATGTCCGCCGTCAACCCCTGCAAAGTACACGGCACGCAGGATGATTCGTATCTGTATCTGATCGTGCCGATGCGCCTGTATTAAAATGTTTCACGTGAAACAATTGAGGAAATGAAATGCATAAAATCATAGCAATCAGCAATCAAAAGGGCGGCGTGGGGAAGACGACGACGGCCATCAATCTGGCGGCCGCCGTTGCGGAAGCGAGTAAAAAAGTGCTGCTCGTAGATTTAGATCCGCAGGGGAACGCCACCAGCGGCTTGGGTATACAACGGGAAAGCTTAAAGAGCAGCGTATACGGCGTCCTTCTGGGTGATGCGCTGATAGAGGATACCATCGTGCGGGGCGTGGCCGAAAATTTGGACGTGCTCCCTTCGCGTGTGGAATTGGCGGGCGCGGAAGTGGAATTGGTGAATCTGGAAGGTCGAGAGCGCTTTGTCAAACGCATACTTTCACAGGTATATATGCAGTATGATTTTATCTTTATCGATTGCCCGCCCTCGCTGGGACTTTTGACCCTGAACGCGCTGACGGCGGCGGGGGGCTTGTTGGTGCCCATCCAATGTGAATATTTCGCGCTGGAGGGTTTGTCGCAGTTGATGAATACCGTGCAGTTGGTGCGGCGCAACAGCAATCCGTTTTTGGAAATACAGGGTGTTCTGCTGACGATGTTCACGGCGCGCGCGAATCTCTGCGCGCAGGTGGTGCAGGAAGTGAAGCGTTATTTTAAGGATAAAGTGTATAATACGCTGATCCCGCGCAGTATACGCTTGAGCGAAGCGCCGAGTTTTGGCCTGCCCATCACAAAGTATGCGCCGAAGAATGTGGGCGCGCTGGCCTATCAGGAGTTGGCCGCGGAATTTATTGCGCGGGAGGAAGGACAATGAAAAAGATAGGCGGATTGGGGCGCGGACTCGGCGCGCTGGGCTTGGAAGAGAACAGCGGATTGATGGAAAACAACAGTTTGGAGATTTCCATACAGGATATCGATACGAATCCACAGCAGCCGCGCAAAAACTTTGAAGAGACGGCTTTGGAGGAATTGGCGGAATCGATACGTCTGCACGGTGTCGTGCAACCCATATTGGTCAAGCAAAAGGGCAGCCGTTTTATGATCGTTGCGGGGGAACGGCGTTTTCGGGCCGCCCGCAAGGCGGGACTGACGAAGATCCCCGTGCTTGTGACGAAGATCGATGAACGCGAAATTGCGGAAGTTTCTCTGATCGAAAATATCCAGCGGGAGGATTTGAATCCGTTGGAAGAAGCGGGCGCGCTCCGCTTTTTGATGGAACAGCACGATTTGACGCAGGAGGAAGTGAGCCGCCGCGTGGGAAAGAGTCGCTCCGCCATTGCCAATAGTCTGCGTCTGCTGGACTTGCCGTCCGCAATACAGGAGAAGGTGGCGGCGGGAATGCTCAGCGCCGGACACGGCAAAATGTTGGCCGGGATTCCCGAAAAGGAGAGACAGGAAAATATTGCGGCGCGCGCAGAAAAAGAAGCTTGGTCTGTGCGCCAATTGGAGGAGTTTCTGCGCGAAGCGGAATCGAAGCAGGCACCGCCCGCCAAGAAAAAGGCCCCGCGCAGTGCGGAACTGGCGGATATGGAGGGCAAGCTCTGCGAAATTCTGGGTACGCACGTGACCATACGCGGGAGCGAGACCAAGGGGAAGATAGAAATTGCCTACGCTTCCGTGGAGGAGTTGGAGAAGCTCATCGAAGCGCTGTTAAAATAAAGACGGTTGTTTCGTTGTATAGACGTAGATGCGGATTTCCAATCCGGTCTCTGTCTTTTTTTCTTCCATTCTGGTATCCATGCCGCTCTGCTGCAATTGCGCCAACCCGGCGCGTATGCCGTTGAGAAAGAGACGGCAGTCCGTGGATAGGCGTATTATGCGCAGGGGTTTGGGCTTTTCGCTCTCCAAGCGCAGGGCCACATGGTTTTCCAACTGCGCAACAGTCCACCCGTTTTGGATGGCCAGGCGCAAAGCGGTCAACTGTGCGTTTTCGGTCATCAGGGGCAGCAGCGCGCGGGCGTGCCGTTCGGTCAGGTTGGAAACGCAGAGCAGCTCCTGCACTTCCGAGGGCAGTTTCAGCAGGCGCAATTTATTGGAAAGAAAGGCCTGCGTCTTGCCCAATTTGTCCGCAAGCGATTCCTGGGTATAACTATAGTCCAACAACAGGCGGCGGTAACACTGCGCTTCCTCGAGAAAGTGCAGATTTTTGCGCTGGATATTCTCCGCGACGGCCATCACCGCGCTCTTCTCCGTGTCCGCGCCAATCACAATACAGGGCATCTCGGTCAATCCCAACTGGCGGCAGGCGCGCAGGCGCCGCTCCCCGGAGATCAGTTCATAGCGACCCCCATTTTCGCGCACCACGAGGGGCTGAATCAAGCCGAGCTGTGCGATGGAGACCATCAGCTCATGTAAGCTTTCCTCGGAAAATTCGCGGCGCGGTTGGTTGGGGTTGGGCAAAATCCTTGCCATAGGGATGCGCAACAGCACGCGGTCAAAATCGCGTTTGGGCGGGGATTTTTGTTCGGAGTTGTCCGAAAAGAGGGTGACAAGCGGCGAAAAAGGGCCTCCCATATATTCACCTCGCAGTTTTTGTGCAGGGACACAGGCATACCATAACACAATGCGCGCTTAAGGGGGGAATTCCGCTAAAAGAGGAAAGCATGCGACAAAAGAAGACGGAATTCCACTCACAGAAGCTTGCTGGAAAAGCGGGAATTGCGCCGATGGTTCCTGCGTGCTATACTGTTTTTATGGAATGGCTTGAAATTCGAATTGAAACGACGGATGAGGGCGTGGAACCCGTCTACGCGCTATTGGACGCAATGGGTGTATATTCCGTATCCGTGGAGGAAAGCGTTGCCGCGATGGAAGCGCAATTGCAGTGCAGCGGCATCGTTTGGGATTATGCGGAAACGGGCAACGCGCGCGGCAATCCCTGTGTGGTGGGCTATGTCGCGTCCCTTGCGGCGGAGGGTCTGCAGGACGCCCTGCGCGTTGCTTTGGTCGCACTGCCCGCGCGCTGTCCCGAATTGGCATTCGGGTCGCTGGCGCTATCCTTTCAGATTAGGGAGGAGAGTAGCTGGGAGAACAACTGGAAGCAATATTATAAGCCCTTTCCCGTGGGCGAACGGCTTTTGGTGCGCCCGGAATGGGAAGAAGCTTCACCCGGCACGCGGATAGAATTGATCATAGACCCAGGCATGGCCTTTGGCACAGGCTCGCACGAGACGACGCGCATGTGTTTAGAATTCTTGGACGCCATTGTGCGGGTTGGAGACAGCGTGCTGGACTTAGGCTGCGGCAGCGGGATACTCAGCATTGCGGCCAAAAAGCTGGGCGCGGCGCGGGTGACCGCCGTGGATATAGACCCCGTGGCAACGGCGGTGACGCGGGAGAATATGCAGCGCAATGGGATTGCGGAGTTGGAACTGCACTGCGGGAATATATTGACCGACGCCGCACTTTTGACCGAACTGTCGGGTGCATATGATCTTATCGTATCCAATATCGTGGCGGATGTGGTGATTGCGCTGGCGCCCATCGTTAGACAAAACCTGCGCGCGGGCGGGACTTGGATCTCGTCCGGCGTGATAGGGGACAGGGAAGGGGAAGTGTTGGCGGCGTTTGCCGAACAGGATTTCCGCGTTGCGGAACGCAGGGCGGACGGCGAGTGGTGCGCTTATCTGTGCCGAAATAAATAGTATGGAACGATTTTTTGTAAAATTCACAGTACCCGGCGAATCCGTCGTCCTCAGGGGCGATGATTTTGCGCATGCCGCGCGCGTGTTGCGTCTGCGCGCGGGGGACGCGATAGAGCTCTGCGACGGCGCGGGACAGGTCTGCGTGGGCAGGGTGCAATCCGTGGAAAAGGACAGTCTGCATGCGATGGCGGGGGAGTGGCAGGTTTGCGAAAGCGAAGCGACGCATAAGATTACTTTGTTCCAATGTCTGCCCAAGGGCGATAAGATGGAGTGGATTACGCAGAAATGTGTGGAGTTGGGCGTCTGCGCAATCGTTCCCGTACTCTCCGCGCGCTGTGTGGCACAGCCCAAGGAGGATTACGGCAAAAAGCGCGAACGCCTGCAAAGAATCGCGCAGGAAGCGGCCAAGCAGAGCAAGCGCGGGGTACTGTCTGCGGTTTTACCGTTGATAAAGCTTGCCGATTCCGATTTTTCCGCCTTTGATGCCGTGCTGTTGGCCTATGAGGAGGAAAAAACTGCAAGCTTAAAATCTGCCTTGCGGCAGTGCGCGGGACAGCGCCTTGCGTTGCTTATCGGCCCCGAGGGCGGGTTTACGCCGGAGGAAGCCGCGCTGCTCTGTGAAAAGGGTGCCATATCCGTCAGTCTGGGGCCGCGCATCCTGCGCACAGAGACGGCGGGAATGGCTATGCTGGCGCAAGTACTTTATGAGTTGGAGGGCTGAGCTTTGAAAATAGCCCTTACGACCCTCGGCTGCAAGGTGAACCACGGCGAAACGGAGAGCATGGCCAAACTTCTGGCGCAGGCGGGCGCGGAGATCGTTCCCTTTGCGGAGACGGCGGACCTCTATATCGTCAACACCTGTACGGTGACACAGGTGGCCGACCAAAAATCGCGGCAGCTGCTCTCCCGCGCAAAACGGATGAATCCGACGGCGAAAATAATCGCCGTGGGCTGCCTGGCGAATTTGGAGGGGCAAACGCTTTTGGACAAAGGCCTTTGCGACCTGTGTATAGACAGTTCGGAGCGGCAGAATATTGCGAAGCTTCTGCTGAACGTGCAGGAAACGGCGGGGGAGTGGGAGCTTCCTGCCTTTGAGGGTTCGCGCACGCGCGCCGACCTGAAAGTGCAGGACGGTTGCGACCGCTTTTGCAGCTATTGCATCATCCCGCATGCGCGCGGCGGTCCGCGTTCGCGACCCCTGCCGAACTGCCGCGCCGCGCTCACGGCGTTGGCCGGGCAGGGCTTTTGCGAGGTGACGCTGACGGGTATCCAGCTCGCCGCCTGGGGGGAGGACCTGCCCGGCAGGCCGGATTTGTCGGACTTGCTTCGTGTGGCAGGGGAAGTCCCCGGTCTGCGCCGTCTGCGCTTGGGTTCCTTGGAACCGCAGTTTATCACGGAAAGCTTTGCCCGTGCCTGCGCCGATAGCCCGACGCTCTGCCCGCAGTTTCACCTCTCCCTGCAAAGCGGATCGGACACGGTGCTGGCCCGCATGCGGCGGCGCTATAGCAGTGCGGAATACGCGAACGTGGTACGCCTTTTGCGCAAGACCCTGCCCGACTGCGCCATCACCACGGATATCATTGCGGGCTTTCCCGGTGAGACGGAAGCAGAGCACCGGGAGACGCTGGCTTTTACGGAAAGTATGGGCTTTGCGCGCATACATGTGTTCCCGTTCAGCGCCCGCCGCGGCACGGAAGCGGCGACCCTGCCGGGGCAGTTGCCCAAGGCGGAGAAGGAACGCCGCGCCCGTGAACTGATTGCGCTGGGTGAGCAGCTTTCCGCCCGCTATGCGGCGGCGCAGTGGGGACGCAGGGTCTGCGTTTTGGTGGAAAATCAAAATGAGGGCTATACGGAGCAATATTTACGCGCAAAAGTTTTGGGGGAACATGCACCCGGCGCGTTGGTTTGTGGTATAATAGCGAAAACACAGGGGGCAACCCTGATTCTGAGACCGGGGGAGTAAGTTTTGGACTGCATATTCTGTAAAATCATAAACGGGGCAATCCCCTGCACGAAGGTATATGAGGACGAAGCGCTATTCGCTTTCCGCGATATTCAACCCGCCGCGCCCGTGCATATCTTATTGGTGCCGAAGCGGCATTATAGCAGCCTTGCGGACTTGACGGAGACAGATGCCCCGCTTACGGCGCGCCTGCTCCTGACGGCGGCTCGCATAGCGGATGCGGAGGGTTTGGCGGCGGATGGCTATCGTGTCGTCACAAATATAGGCCGCGACGGCGGGCAGAGCGTAGCACATCTGCATTTACACATCCTCGGCGGGCGACCGCTGCAATGGATACATTAATTTTGCACAGGAGGGAGCCAATGATTCGGATCGTTGAAGCAAAGACCAAACAGGAGTTGACCAAATTCTTCACCTTTCCCAACAAGCTCTACAAGAGCAATCCCTATTATGTCACGGACATGATAGACAGTCAGGTGAACGATTGGCTGCCGGGCAAGAACCCGGCCATGGAATTTTGCGAGGGCAAGTGCTTTCTCGCGCTGACGGATGAAAAGGTCGTACCCTCCTGCGGGCGCGTGGAGGGCGGGGAGATCGTCGGGCGCATCGCGGCCATTCTGAACCGCCGCGCCAATGAGAAGTTCGGCAAAAACTATATGATCTTCTCGCATATCGACTTTATCGACGACGCAGAGGTCAGTGCCGCGCTGCTGGCGGCGGTGGAAGCCTATGCGAAGGAAAAGGGCTGCACGGCTGTCCACGGGCCGATGGGCTTTTCCGATATGGACAGGGAGGGCATGCTGATCCACGGCTTCGACCAGTTGGGGCAGTTTTATACCTACTACAATTTCCCCTACTATATGGATCACATGGAGCGCTTTGGCTATGTCAAAGAGGTGGACTGGGTGGAATATGCCGTCAAGGTACCCGAATCCGTGCCGGAAAACCTGAAGCGTATCGCCGACCGCGCCCGCGAGCGGCAGAAGCTGCACGTGGTGGATCTGTCCGATAAAAAGAAGGTGCCGCAGTATATCCGCGATGTGTTCGGGCTGTACAACGAAACTTATACGGTTCTTTTCGGCATGGTGCCGCTGACGCAGGCGCAGATCGATAAATATGTACACGAATTTCTCCCGCTCATCTCCAACCGCTCGGCCGCGTTCGTGTATAATGACAAGGATGAGCTGTTGGCCTTCGGCATAGGCGGACCCAGTCTGGCGCGCGCCAACCAAAAGAGCAAGGGGCGGATGCTGCCGATTGGCTGGTTCCACCTGTTGCGCGCCCTCTACGGGAAAAACGAGCGCTGGGATATGTTTCTCATCGCGGTGCGGCCTGAGCTAAAGGGCGCGGGGCTGAACTTTGTGGTGTTGGAATATCTCTGCCAGCAGGCCATCAAGGCGGGCGTCGCCGTGGCCGAAACCGGGCCGCAATTGGAAGAAAACGTGAACGTGCTGGCCAGCTGGCGCATGTTTGAGAAGGAACAGCATAAACGGAGACGCTGTTGGGTGAAGGAGCTGTCATAATGGGTAAGAGAAAGCGGCGAAAATGGTTGCAGGCGGCAGCAGGATTGCTTGCGCTCATTTTTATCGTTCCCTTCTTGCAGGGTTGTTCAACTATGCCGGGTAGAGAGTTGGACAATACGCCTGCTCCGGCGATAACACCGGAGACAACCGTTGAACCGGAAGCGACCCCCGTCCCCTGTGTCGAAATTGCGGGACAGGAAATCCCATTGAATGAAACGGTTGTGGAGTTTGAAAATTACACTTTCACGGCGGACGATATCGTACAACTGTTTAAGCTTACAGAAATTCAAAAACTATCTGCTGTAAATTGCAAATTGGAAGACGGCTCTGCCGAATTTCTTTTTCTATTCGGCCTTCCCAGTTTGGCAAATCTGACGGAGCTGACCATTAGCATCAGCGATATTTACGCCGTATCCTCCTTGACAAATCTGACGAAATTATCTGTTTACGGAACCCAAAACAGTGACCTTTCCGCCCTAGCATCATTAACGAAATTAACAGAGCTATCTATAAACTATAATAATAAGCTTAAAGATATCTCGGCTCTTTCCGTGTTGACAGAACTGACAAAGTTAGAGCTGACAGGCAATAGCATTGCTGATATATCGGCCCTTTCCTCCTTAACAAAACTGAAAAATTTGAATTTGGCGAACAATTCGATCACAAATATATCAGCACTTTCCCCACTGACTGAATTGAGGGAACTATACTTAGGCGGCAATAATTTTCACGACTTGGCCGCTCTGGCAGAAATGACGAATTTGACAAGGCTGAATTTATCAAACAGCCGAACCTTCAATCTTTCACCATTGTCTTCGCTGACAGGGTTGGCAGAATTGAATCTGAGCTTCACCCAAGTAATGGATATATCGCCGCTGTCTTCGCTAATGAATTTGACAGAACTGGATTTAAGCGGCACCCAAGTGAGTGACATCTCGGTGCTTTCCTTCCTGACGGAATTAACAAAGTTAGGTTTGAGTTTTACAAAAACCCACGATATTTCTATATTGAAGTTTCTTGTAAACTTAGTAAAATTGGACTTGCTGTATACTGAAACGCGTGACATTTCTGTCTTGGCTTCGCTGCCAAATCTGACAAGCCTTGCGCTTGGAGGAGAAAAAATCAGTAATATGTCTGTATTGGCGACGTGTACGAATTTAGCATACCTTGATTTATCAAACTGTAAAGACAATGATATCGCTGTGTTATCCGCATTGACAAATTTGATAGAGTTGTATATAAACAGCGACCAAATCCGCGATATATCGTCATTGTCTTCACTGACAAATTTGACAATTCTACATTTATGGTGTAGCAGTGTTAGCGACTTATCTCCTCTAGTGCCACTGATAAACTTGACAGAGCTGATCATAAGCAGCGATCAAATTCGCGATGTATCGGGGCTATTCTCTCTGACAGGTTTGACAAAACTGCAAGTGGGCGGCAATCAAATCAGCGACTTATCGCCGTTATCTTCACTGATAAATCTAAAGGAGCTGTTTTTGGTTGGCGACCTAATCAGCGATTTGTCACCGCTGCCTTCTCTGACAGGCTTAACAATTCTTCGTCTGTCTGGAGAGAAAATAACGGATATTTCATCAGTAGCTTTGATAACAAACTTGATAGTTTTGGACATATCTTGGTGCAAGAATATTAATGATTTATCCGAACTGTCATCGCTAATAAACTTGGAATATCTTTGGTATTTCAAGACGCCTTTGCTACAACGGCAGATTGAAACACTGCAAGAAGCCTTGCCGAATTGTCAGATGGTAAGCAGCTATTGAAGGGCAACAGAAAGAATTTTATATCGGAGTTTTTGAAAGAGTTATGGCCACTATCACATTAGACGCTTGTAAACGCATCCACTTTGTCGGCGCGGGTGGTTGCTCTATGTCCGGTATCGCGCAGATTCTGCACGGGCAGGGGCATATTGTGACCGGCTCCGACCGCGAGGAGGGGCCGTTTACGCGCCGCCTGGCGGAGCTCAATATTCCCGTCGCCATCGGACACCGCCCCGAGAACGTCGGCCCCGCGGATCTCGTGGTCTATTCCGCCGCCATCAAGTCCGATAACCCCGAGCGCGCCTTTGCGAAGCGGGCGGGCATCCCGGAAATGGAGCGCTCCGTCGCCCTCGGGCAACTCTCCGAACGCTTTTTACGCACCCTCGCAATCGCGGGCTGCCACGGCAAGACGACGATCACCTCCATGCTGGCGCATATCAACGCGCAAACGGACTGGGACGCGAGTATCCATATCGGCGGCTATTGCGAACTGCTGGGCGGCGGCGTCCGCGCGGGCAGCGACGCCATCTTCATCACCGAAGCCTGCGAATATGTCAGCTCCTTTCTGACCCTCTCCCCCACCATCGCGCTGATCAACAACATCGACGATGACCATTTGGACTGCTTCCGCGATATCGACCACATCGTGCAGACCTTCTTCCGCTTTCTCGCCTTGGTGCCGCCCGACGGGCTGGTGCTGGGCTGCACGGACGATTCGCGCGTGGAGTTGCTGCTGCACGCCTGCGAACGCAAATATAGAACCTATGGTTTGGAGAGCGGCGATTATCACGCGGCGAATATCTACTATGACGAAAACGGCCATCCTTTCTTCACGCTCATCAAGGATGAACTTGCCCTTGGGCAAGTCCATCTATCCGTGCCGGGTACGCACAACGTCATCAACGCGTTGGCATCCTTTGCGGCGGCGGACGCGCTGGGCGAGATCCGTTTCGAGCAATACGCGCGCGCGATTGCAGGCTTTTCCAATACAAAGCGGCGCTTTGAGCTTCTGGGCGAACGCGACGGGGTGAAGATCTTCCACGACTATGCCCACCACCCGGGCGAGATTGCCGCCACCCTCGAGGGCGCCAGCCGCCTGCCCCACGGGAAACTCTTCGTGGTCTTCCAATGCAACAGCTATACCCGCGCCAAAACCCTGTTCACAGAGAATGTGCGCTGCTTCGCGCACGCCGACGCCGTGCTGACAACGGACATCTATCCCGGACGGGAGACGGACACGGGTCTCGTCCACGCGCGGGATATGGTGGACGCCATCAATCGCGAAAGCCATAACGCCGTCTATACCTCCACCTTTGCCGATGCCCGCGCCTACCTTGACGCGCACGCTCACCCCGGCGACCTCATCCTCACCCTCGGCAGCGGGAATGTCTACGCGCAGTCGCAAAGCTTGCTGTAATTGCGGTTTTCGGTTATAATATTTGCGTACGCGCTTATAGCTCAGCAGGATAGAGCGGTCGCCTCCTAAGTGGGAGGACATACTCTCGCCTTGAGCCCCACAATTTTATACAAGCGCCTATAGCTCAGCAGGATAGAGCGGACGCCTCCTAAGCGTCAGGCCACAGGTTCGAATCCTGTTAGGCGCGCCAGAAAGCCCCGAAAACAGGCACTTTCGTGGGCTTTCTTCTTTTTTTGAGAGCCTTGGCCTTGCTAATCAGTACATCTGCTTTTGCTCTCATGCGGGTCATTTCCCTGTTCGCCGCTTGCTAATCGCAAGCCCGTTTTTGGGGTTAGTTTGCTAATAATTCTGCCGTTTTTGCTAATCGGATTTTTCCGAGTTTTTTACCTTGCTAATTTCAGCTAACGGCGGCAGAGGTACTGCTGTTCAAACCTGACAGCATTTTTAGCAGTTGAGCGGCAAGTTCGGGTGTGCTTTGTAGCATTTCCACCAGCTTTTCTGTGGTTGGTTCAAGGGTCGTCGGCTGAGATTGTTTCGGAGTGAGCAATGCGGGGTCACTTGCACCTTGATAAAACGCTTCCTCAAATTTAGCGGCATTGTTCCGGCGATCCTCGTCCAGAATGTGAGAATACACGTCCGAAACCATTTTGAGCTGCGCATGGCCTGTGTCGCCCTGAACGGCTTTCATATCGCCTTTGTTGAGTTTGAGCTTGTAGGTTGTGCTGGTGTGGCGCAGGCTATGGAATACTACATTGGGAAGGTCGTTCGCTCGGATAAGACTGCTGAATGAGCGTGATAAGACCTGTCCCTCAAGGGGCCTTCCGTTGGGAAGCGCGATTACCAAATTGTAATCATAGTATTCCCCGCCGAGTATCTCTTTCATTTCTTCCTGCTCTTCCTTCCAATCGGCAAGCATTCTTGCGACAGTAACAGGGAGCCAGACACGCCGGACACTCGACTTGGTTTTCGGTTTCTTCAACACAAGTGCCGTGCTGTTGCTTGAAAAGACTGCCGGAAATACTTTAAGCACATCCTTGTTATCCAGTTTCTCCAACGCAACCTTAGATGCCCGCGTCAATTCTTTGTTCACATAGAGAGAAGCGTTGTTTGCCAGTATGCTTTCTTCCTCGATGTCTACGCAGTCCCACGTTAGACCCACTATCTCGCCCAGCCGCAAGGAGCATGAGAACGCAAGATGGATAGCGAGGGTTAGTCGGTCATCATCGCAAACCTCCAGCGCATGAAACAGCTCGTCCGCCGTCCAAATATCCCGCGTTTTCTTCTCATAGTGGGGAAGTGTTGCGCGAGAAGCGGGATTGTTCTCTAAACACTCCCAACGAACCGCTTGGTTAAACGCACAGTTCAGCACTTTGTGGATTTCGATGATATTCCTCGTCGAAATGTATTCGTCCTCTGTTCCTTCTCCTGTGCGCGATGCCCTCTTGACCTTTTGTAGTTTCAGGTAGTAATTGTCCATCATGCGCGGCGTTAGGTCTGAAAGTTTCACATCACCGATAATCGGGTTGATGTAATTGTCAATCAGCGCCTTTTTGCCGTCAAAGGTGGACAATGCCCACTTGCTTACCCCGTATAGCTCTACGAAGTCATACAAAAGGTCGGAAACCGTTTTCAGACTTGGTCTGACAAATGTTCCACTCGCCTGTTTCAGCTCAATCTGAGCTTTTCTTTTCTTCGCTTCTTTGAGCGTTCCCCATGTTTCCCACTTTTGCCGTTTCTCGCCTTGCTCATCATCATAAAAATAGACGACAGCATATTTAGACTTTCTCTTGACTATTGAAGCCATAATTTCAATCTCCTTTGATAATGATTAGATTCCCTGACTGTTTAACCACTCATCAAAAGACTTTTTCGATACTCGTATCGTAGTTCCAATCCGCACAGACTTGAATACACCTTCTTTCACGATTGCGTATGCGGTCGTCGTACTGACATTGAGCATTTCGGCGATTTCCTTGACAAGGTAGGTGCGCTTTTCAGGAACACTGCTTTGTGTATCCGCTACTGCTTCCATTAATGTCCTCCTTTCTTTTTGCCTTTGCCGGACGCGCAGCAGTTCCTGATATGAATAATGTACAAGGAAATGTCGCGTAACGCAAAGGTGTGGATTATGTATTGCGCCCGTCATTTTGTGGGCGCGAAATAAATCATCGCTTGGTTTTATCCCCGACCATATAATCCCGCCCGTGGATGCTACGGCAGATTTGGCAGGGTTCCTCTGTGGCTTGGAACGGGTCTACCCGCAGGATGTGGAAGTCGCCGCTGTCGTAGTATTTCTGCGCACAGCGGGTACAGAGGGTACGGATGTCGCCGTTCTCCAAAGGGATATAGCGTTTCTTTCCTTTCGTATTCATACGCCTATCCCCAAGCTGACGGCGAGAGCCGCGTCAACCTCTTTCATTTGGTTTTCGTCGAGGGAGCCGATGTAGATGTTCAGCTTGCGCTTGTCCAGCGTTCTGAGTTGCTCCAACAGAATAATGGAGTCGCGTTGCAATCCGCAGTCGGTGTCGACCATCACATGGGTGGACAGCTCCGCCTTTTCGAGATTGCTCGTCATGGCGGCGACGATGACCGTAGGGCTGTTGACGTTGCCGAAATGGTTTTGCACGACAAGGACAGGGCGGTAGCCCCTCTGTTCCGAATCCCTTTTGTTCGTGGGCGGGTTGAAACTCGCCAGATAGATTTCTCCGCGTAGTATTTGTTTCCTCATGGTGGATAACCTCCTACAATGTATTTACGGATAGAGGCACGGCAGCCAGCCGTGTCTTTTTCCATCTCATGCGTAGCTGTTAGAATGAGAGCGGATTGGACTGACGATGTAACCGAGAACTGATTGCAT